>JAGOVA010000031.1 GCA_018061005.1 Sterolibacterium sp.
TCATAGATGCGGTCGGTCTCCGCGACGAAGGCCAGCAAGCGTTCGCGCCAGTCCACGCCCTGTGTCGGTGTGTTCTCGTAGAGCAGCTTGGCAGCGCGAGCAGCATGCGGATGCGGCGATCCAGCGACGTGGCAAGGGGCGACTGCAGGACGGCACTCACTGGACACGCTCCTGCGCCTCGGCCAACGCAGCCGCGTCGTCCATGCGCGCACTGTCGGGCTGCAGTTCCTCCACCACGTCGCGCACCAGGCTGCGTCCGCGCAGCAGGTGGCGGCCGAGCTGTTCGACGAACTGCTCGAAGCGCGCCTTCCCCTGCGCGCGGGCCGCGTCCTGGTGCGCCTCGGGCACTGGCGTGCTGACGGTCAGGAAGTAGCGGATGAACAACGCCAGCGTCTCGATCTCGATGTTCTGGTCGCGCTCCAGCCGCTCGAACTGGCGCGTCAGTCGGTCGAGCCGCTTGGCGATCGCGGCCTCACGCTGGTCGCCCGCATCCGGCGACAGCCAGGACGCCAGCGCAGCCGCAACGATGGACGACTTGGATACGCCTTTCTTGGCGGCCAGTTCGTCCAGACGTTTGGCATGCTCGGGCGAGATGAACAGGTTGAGGCGGTATTGGCTCATAGCTGGATTCCGTCGTCGGGATCGAGGGATGCCAGCCGGGCCGTGCGCTGCATGGCCGGGTCGAGCTGGCGGGGAAGCGGCAACGGCAAGTCGTCGTCATCGAGCAGCGCCAGGTCGTTGCTGACGGGCTCCTGTTCGGGGTGGTACTCGGCGACCTCTGATAGCTCCGGTTGGCGGCGCGGCCCGCCGTCATCGGCAGTGGCTGTGTTGCTGCCGCTCAAGCCCACCCCGACGGGCGCAACTGGCGCAGTTGGAATTGCCATGCCGCTCCAGTCGTCGGGCTGCACAGGCGGCGCGTCGGCATAGCGCCCCGCTGCGAGCGCAGGTGGTCGCAGCACGCGCCGCTTGAAGTTCACGTCGGCGAAGTAGCGCAGCTTCTTGGCCCTGATCGGTGCCACGCTGGAGACCATCACGACGGCCTCGTCCGGCGGGAGTTGCATCACCTCGCCGGGCGTCAACAGCGGGCGCGCCGTTTCCTGGCGCGACACCATCAAATGCCCAAGCCACGGGGCGAGCCGGTGGCCAGCGTAGTTGCGCTGTGCACGCAGCTCAGTGGCAGTACCCAGCGTCTCGGAAATGCGCTTGGCGGTGCGTTCGTCGTTGGTGGCGAACGTCACCCGCACGTGGCAGTTGTCGAGGATCGAATGGTTCTGGCCGTAAGCCTTGTCGATCTGATTCAGCGACTGCGCGATCAGGAAGCTGCGAATGCCGTAGCCGGCCATGAACGCCAAGGCAGTCTCGAAAAAGTCGAGTCGGCCCAGCGCCGGAAACTCGTCGAGCATCAACAGCAGCTTGTGGCGGCGCTCGATACCATCTGAACCGTCGAGCGATTCGGTCAGGCGCCGGCCGATCTGATTGAGGATCAGGCGCACCAGCGGCTTGGTGCGGCTGATGTCCGAAGGCGGTACCACCAGGTACAGCGATACCGGATGCTTTGCAGAAATCAGGTCGGCGATGCGCCAGTCGCAGCGCGAGGTGACTTCGGCCACCGTGGGGTCGCGGTACAGGCCAAGAAAGGACATGGCCGTGGACAGCACGCCGGAGCGCTCGTTGTCGCTCTTGTTGAGCACTTCGCGTGCGGCCGAAGCGACGACAGGATGCGGCGCGTCGCCGAGGTGCCGCGTTGTCATCATCCGATGCAGCGTTAGCTCGAACGGGCACGCCGGGTCGGACAGGAAGTTGGCGACGCCGCGCAGCGTCTTGTCTTCCCCCGCATAGAGCACATGCAGGATGGCGCCGACCAGCAGCGCGTGCGAAGTCTTCTCCCAATGGTTGCGGCGCTCCAGCGCGCCTTCCGGGTCCACCAGGATGTCGGCGATGTTCTGCACGTCGCGCACCTCATGCGCACCGCGCCGGACCTCCAGCAACGGGTTGTAGGCCGCAGACTTGGGATGGGTGGGGTTGAACAGCAGGCAGTGCGAGAAGCGCGAGCGCCAGCCGGCGGTGATCTGCCAGTTCTCGCCCTTGATGTCGTGGATTACAGCGGACGCGGGCCAAGAGAGAAGCGTCGGCACGACGAGACCGACGCCCTTGCCGGAGCGCGTCGGCGCGAAGGTCAGAACGTGTTCTGGTCCTTCGTGTCGCAGGTATTGCCCGTCATGCAGCCCGAGAAAAACGCCGGCTGGCTGATTCAGCCTGGCTTTGCGAATGTCGGCGGCATCGGCCCAGCGCGCAGAGCCGTAGGTCGTGACCAGCTTCGATTGCCGCGAACGCCACACCGACATCGCGATGGCGACGACGACAGCGATCAGCCCGCTTCCGCCCGCGATCGCGCCGCCGATGTCGAAGACGTGCGGCGCATAGGCATCGAAGAAGAACCACCACTCGAACAGCCGCCAGGGGTGATAGACCGGCGTGCCGAAGAAATCGAACCAGGGCGAACCCAGGCGTAGTTGGTAGCCCAGGGCGGCGGCTGTCCATTGTGTGGCACTCCACACACCGGCGATTACGATGCTGAAAACAGCAACGATTTGCCCGAACAGCACACCTTGACCTTGCATTCTGGCCTCCGATTTCTCCCAAGCGGCAAGTGGCACGAAGACGTGCCGTTGTCATCAGAATCGTGGTCAGAACAAGGCCGGTCAAAGACCGTTATCGGGATAAAGATGCCTCAAAAAGCATCAATTCATGCAGGAGCGAAACCAGTAAAAATGCCGCAAGCAATAGCGCGTTGCGGCATGTCGGGAAAATAAACGCGGTTTTTGATGCAAACAGCCCGAGATCAGAACTTGGGCTGTTCCTTCGGCGGCGTGTAGGGCGTTTTACCATCACCGAGAAAGCGTCGGTTCGTCACTTCGGCTACTCGATTGCAGAGTTCGTCGCCGAGCTTCGCCCGATCTACCTTGCACTGCTGGCGCAGCGCCTTCAACCGGTCGGGATTGGCGGCGAGAGAATCGACCGTTTCGGTCGGACTGGACGTACCAGTCGTCGCAGTCGGTTCGGATTTGCCGCAAGCCACCAGTGTTGCAGCAAGCATAAGCGGGATGATTCTCTTCATGGCTCGATTTCCTCCGCAGGATCGGGTTTTACTCGGGTAGCAGATGTTTTTCCTCTTGGCGGATCAATGGCAAGGACTCGTTCGATGAAACGAGCCAAAGGATCTGACGGCTCGCTATCCGCACGCAACAGGAAAGTCGTAAGCCTGTGCGAACGACCGGCCAGCGGCCGGGCCACCACGCTGGGTTCGCGACTGGCGGCAATCTGCGACGCACCCGCCAGGCCCAACACGAAACCGGCCGACACCAGGGTCATCATCAGATCGAAAGATGCGACTCGTTCGGCGATCAACGGCTCCAAGCTCGACTGCCGCAATGCGCGATCGACTTGACGGGCGTGCCCTTCGCATGCATTTGCGTCGCCGAGCGCCAGGGGATAACGCAACACCTCGTCCAACGGTACACGCTTGTAGGCAAGCAAGGGGTGGCGCGCAGGAACCGCCACCATCAACGGATCGTGCCAAATGGGTTCAGCAACTAGTCCATCGCCAGCTTCATCCAACTGAGCAAACCCGATGTCGTAGAGATCGTCGTGCAGCCCCTTGATCTGTTGCGACAAGGGGACCTCAGCCAAGCGAATCTCAATCTCAGGCTCTTCCTGCCGACAAAGGGCCAAGAGGGCTGAGAAGCAAGTCGGCGAGATACCATCAGACAAGGCGATACGCAATTGGCCGTGGAAGCCGTTGGCGGCAGCTTTTACGCTGTCCCGTGCCTGCTGCAAGGAAGCGAAAACGCGAGGCACGTGTTCCAAGAACATTCGGCCCGCGCGCGTCAGTCGGGTGCTGCGCGTGGTGCGGGCGAATAGCTGAGCACCCAGCTCTTCTTCCAGTTCTTTGATGGCACGTGAAAGCGGTGACTGCTCTATATGCAGCTTTTCTGCCGCACGGGCGAAATGGAGTTCTTCAGCCACGGCCAAGAAGCAACGCAGGTGCCTGTGTGGTCGTCAAAAAAAGAGCGCTAAGTACGTTGGCCCAGATATGGCACTTGCGGGTCGCACAGGACCAGCGAATACCTTACCACCTCCTGCAGCGGCACTTCCTTGTACGCCAGCAGCGGATGCCGCGCCGGCAAGGCCACCAAGAACGGATCGCGCCACAGCGGCGCCGCCACGATCTCGCCCTCCACGTGCCCGACCAACGCCAGACCGGTATCGAACAGACCGGCGCCCAGCCCGTACAAGAGCTGCGTCAGCGGCACTTCGGACAGCCGGACGTTGACCTCCGGCGCCTCCAGCCGGCGCAGCGCGAGCAGTGCGGCCAAGCGCGTGCGCCCGATGTCGCCCGCCAGCCCGATGCGCAGCGTGCCGCAATAGCCCGCCGCCGCGGCCCGCGAACGGGCCTGGGCCTGCTCGCAGGCCAGCATCACGCGCCGGGCATCCTCTTGGAACACCCTCCCGGCTCCGGTCAGGCGCACGCCACACCCGTTGCGGTGGAGCAGGGGCACGCCCAGGTCCGCCTCCAGCCGGCCGATCCGGCGCGACAGCGGCGACTGCTCGATGTGCAGCCGCTTCGCGGCCCGGCCGAAGTGCAACTCCTCGGCCACCGCGATGAAGGACTCGATATGACGCAAGTTCATGCTTCCTCCTGTCGATGGAGCCACTGCCCATGACTCCAAGGACAAACATGAGTGCGCGCCCGAGTAGCCTAGCGGCCGCTTGCTCCCTGCTCCTCGACTCCTGCCGCATAGGGAAACTCCCGGCCAAGACCGCTTCAGTCTGGGGCGTGTTAAAACACATCCTCAGCCCATCGGCGACGAGCACGAAGCTGATGAAACCGAGGAACATGAGGTCACAAGCCGAAGATGTTGCGGATATGCACCCAGCACCTCTTCGAGACCAATCACCTCCTCAATGTGGTGCACTCCCGGTGGGATGCTGCGAGTCAGCAGCCTGGCAGTCACATAGGCAGCCACCAGCGCCGTGCTGAACGCTTCACCGTCTCCATACACGGCATAACTTGCACGCTGGTCCGCATGGTTGACGGCGTCGGCCTGCACCAGGAACCTGGTGCTGCCGAGCGGAAAGTGATCCGCAGCCCAAGCGAGAGCCTTCGTCAGGCCATCCACGCGCAGGAGGCGAGTCAGACCCAGGCGTGCCATGCAGGCGAATGCCTGCGTGACGAGACGGGAGTCAAAACACAACCAGGTCGCGGCTGAGCCTACCGCCAGCGTTTGAGGGACGGTGTGCTGGTCCGAGAAGTCGAAGCGGTACGTTCTCCTCCTGCCGTAGAGCGCCCCGAACATCGGGACATGGCGGCAAGGATTGGTGCCGTCAGGCCGATAGCCCCACACCTCAGCCAAGTTGAACATCTTGCGCAGGATGCTGAACGCCTTGTTCGCCTCGGTCTGCTTGTACGAAAGTTTTTCCATCAGCCCGGCAATGTCAGGGCGCTTCACGTCGTGGACCTTCTTGCGGCCCAGCAACGGGATGATGCAGCGGTCGATGACGCCTTGATAGCCGACTCGGGTGCTCGGCTTGTTGCGCTTCTTGGAGTGGTCCTCCATGAACTTCTTGCACAACTCCTCGACGGTGGGCGCTTTACGGGCTTCCGCCTTGGCTGCGCCTGGATCACCACCCCGGCGTACCTGTGCTAGCCATTCCTGCGCGAGCGAGCGGGCCTGTTCGACGGTCAGTTCCCCATACTGGCCCAAGGCGGGCTTGCGGCGTTCGCCAGCGTTCGTCCGGTACTGGAGCATGAACACCTTGCGGCCCGACGGGGTAATCTTGCACAAGAAGCCGGGCACCAGCGTATCCCGGAGTTCGACGGCCTGCGTCTGTGGTTGTGCCGCATCGACAGCGGACTTGGTGAGCTTGATTTTTGCCATGATGACTCCTCAGAAAGACCCGGTTCCCAGGAGCCTTCTAGGGGCCAGCAGAGCGGAAGTCGGGTCAAGTTTCAGAAAGCACCGGCATATGATGAACTCGCCTAAGTTATTGATAAACCTGCTGTATCTAGTCTTGGCGTAGTCCAGCGAAGTGCCGGGCTGGAGTCATGGTGAAATAAAAAAATCCCGGGGACGGCTGAAAAAGCGTTGCACAAGAACACCCGCTATCGGTCGCAATTCTGCAAACTTGCGTTGCCGGGAACGCAGTGCGGTTGCCAGCGCGAGCGCGAAACTGACGGCCAGATTGGTCGCACCGATCAGGATGACGCCGCCCAACCCCAGCCACAAAGCGAAGCTGTCGAGGTCAAAACGGGTCGCAATCGCGACAAAGGCGAGATACGCTGACGAAAAAGTGATATGCCGGATATCCAGCGGCAAGCCGACAAGAAAGCCAAAGAAACCTGTCATGCCCAGCATCATGCCGAAATAGAAATTGCCGGCCAGCGCACCGAGGTTATGCTCGATGTAATACCCCAGTTGTCTGGCTCGTCGCTCGCCCAGCACGCGGATCAACAGCAGGTGCGCTGCGATCCGTTCCGGGATGCGGTGGTACAGCGATTTGTTATCGTAATAACCTGAAATCAGCCCGGCCACAAACAGCCAGACACCGGCGATTGCAGCGTGCAGCAGGCCATAGCCCGCAATGGGGCGCAGATCATGCAGGAGGCTGGCGGATTTTTCCATGCTGACCACCGGCTCGGCAAACTGCAACGCCCATAGCCCGCCCAGCAGAAAGGCCACCGGCATGACCACGATCACATTGCCCAAAATGGCGATGAACTGGGTGCGAGCGACCTTGACGATCAGTTCAACCAATGCCCGATGCCCCTCGCCGATTCTGCGGCCACGGGCAGGCAGGGTGGCCGCAATGGTGGCCGCCGTCATGGCGGGCTGTTTGGTGGCGATCGTGCCATGCAGCAGGTGCACGATGACAAAACCCAGTCCGTAATTGAGGCCAAAAGCCAGCGCCTCGATCAATGGCGGCAGATGCAGTTTCGCAATCATTATTTTCAGCAAGGCCATGAAACCCACGACCACACCCGCACCTGCCGCTGCGCGAAACATCGCCCACCATTCACCACGCGTTTCTGCGATGTAATGCTCGCCGGTGTGGCTGGCATGCTCGGTCACCTGCAACGCCAATAGTTCCGTGTTCTGCCGGAGCACATCGCGCAGGCTGTTCTTGCGATTTTCAGCCGCCACCAACTGCAGGAAAAGCTGCAGTAACGCCCGCCCCTGCCCGGCCGAGGGTTGCGGCTCCACGAGCACCAGCAGAAGGTTCATCCGCTCGACGTGTTGTTCCAGGCGCAGCAGGTGATAGGTCAGGCTCACCGACACGCCGTATCTGCGGGCATGCTTGCGGATCCGCACGATCTGCGCCGTACATTGATCCAGCAGTACCATGATCTGCTTCGGATCATCGTCCAGCGGACGTTGCTCAAGCAAGGCCAGACGATAGCACTCGATAAACGCCAATGTTTCGACGTTCTGTCGCATGAAGGGCGACTCAAAACGCGTCATGTCCGCCGCGTTCTGCAGCATTTCCGGTTCCAGGCCGATGCTTGCGATACGACAGGAGAGTACCTGGATCGCTTCCAGCACCTGCAGGCGGCCATGCCCCTGAACCGGGCTGACGCCCATAAACAGGCTGCGCCACAAATCTGCCCAGACCGCGTAAGGGACACTAACCAGCCAGACATGATCATCCTGCTGATGAAACAACAGGCCAACCACATCCTTCAGCAGTTCCGGATTGGGTTTAACCGGCAGCAGACGCTCCCCGATGCGACGGCGCAGGCCGGCGAACAAAGGTTCATTCGAGAGGATGCCGGTTTCAGTGTAGAGCTGAACCTGATGCGACTGCTCAAACAGCTCACGCAATTGTTGCTGCAAGAGCTGACGATACGCGGCCTGCTGTTCGAGCAGGAAAGACAAGGCGCGTAGATTATTGATCGCGGTGGCGTGGTCACGCGCCTGCTGCGGGCGGATGCTGGCCACCAACGCCTTCAAATGCGCCAGCGCCTGCCCTTGCGGATGGGCAGACATGGTTTTGAGTACCGACTCCATACCTTTCAGGGGATCGCTTGCCGAGGGCTCACCCGGCCTTTGACAGATCGTCGTTGATGCGGGTGAGCGTCGCCACAAACTGGTTCATCGGCACCGGGCGCGAGAAATGATAGCCCTGCCCATAGCCACAGCCCGCCTCGCGCAACAAGTGCAATTGCGAGTGCTCTTCGATGCCTTCAGCCACCACATTCAGACCCAGGCTGCGCGCCATGGTGATGATGGCATTGACCAGTGCGTGATCGCTGTTATCCGCCTGAATGTCGCGGATGAAGGATTTGTCGATCTTGACGGTATCCAGCGCGAAACGCTTCAAATAAGACAACGAGGAATACCCCGTACCGAAATCATCCAGATAAATACGCAGCCCTGCCTCACGCAGGCGGGCGATCCACTCCTGCGCGGTGGTGACATCGTTCATCAACAGACTTTCGGTGATCTCGATAGCGATCGCATCCGGCGGCAAACCATGACGTTCCATGATTTCGATCACCGTCGCCGGTGGTAGCTCTTCAGGAATCTGGCGTACCGACACATTGACCGACACATACAAATCCAGCCCCTGACCACGCCACTGCGCCACCTGACGGCAGGTTTCCTCCAGCACCCAGCGACCCAACTCACCAATCAGGCTGATCTGCTCGGCCATCGGGATGAAAACCTCCGGCGAGATGAAACCATGCTGGGGATGCTGCCAACGCAACAGTGCCTCACCACCAACCACCCGCCCTTGCTGCAGATCGATGATGGGCTGACAATACACCTCCAGCTCGCGCGCAGCGACCGCCGCCCGCAGATCGTCTTCCATCCGCCGCCGATGCTCGGCCACAGCCTCCTGAGCCGGGTCGAAGAGCAGGCAGGAATGGCTCCCCATCGGCACATTGGCCAATGCCAGCTCGGCACGCCGCAGCAGCGGCTGCAACTCGACACCATCCGCCGGGAAACAGGCAGCACCCACGCGCACGCCCAGAACGACAGGCATCCCCCGCCCATCATCCAGACGTGGATAAGGTTGGGAAAGATGCTCAACCAGGGCATTCAGCCGCGACAACAGCGCCACCGCATCGTCCTCGGCATTCAATATCAGGGCAAATTTGGTGCCACTGATCCGTGCGATGAAATCTCCTTTATCGACATTGGCACGCAAACGGCTGGCCACATTCAACAGCACACGATCCCCCGTTGAAAAGCCCATGGCCTCGGTGATTTGCCGAATGCCATCGAAGTCGATGCGTACCAGCACAAACGGGGTCGTCCGTGTGTGCAAGGTGGCGTAAGTCTGATTCAGCCCTTCACGATTGGCAAAGCTGGTCAGCGAGTCAGTCACCGCCAGACGACGTGCAGAAAGCTCTTCCCGCTTGATCTGCGTGACATCGCTGACCATCCCCTGCACGCTGCCATCCCCCAGCGGGGTCACGGCCACATGCAGCCAGCGCGTATCGCCACGCCGGCCATCCAGCTGATAATCATCTTCCAGCGGCCCGCCCACATCGAGACTGACCACAATCATGGCCAACAATTTCTGCGGGTTCTGCCACAACGCCTCCGTCAACCGACGCGGGCTACCCGCACCCCCCGGTGCCTGCGGCAGCCAGCTCAGTTCAACAAAGGCACGGTTAAAGGAAAACAACTGGCCGTCACCCCGGGCAACGAAAATCCCAGCACTGGAGTTGTCGAACAGATCATGATATTTGCGCTGATCCACTTCCTGCCGCTGACGCAGGTCGCGTTCCAACTTGAGCGTTTCGCCCAACTGCCCCATCAGGTGATTGATGTCATCCACCAGACGACCAATCTCGCTGCGCTCATGGCCTTCCGGCACATACAGCAGTTCACCCTGCGTTGCATCGAGGTCGTGCATGCGATCCGAGGTCTGCTTGATCGGACGCACGACCAGGTAATACATGGCGAGCAGGGTCGCAGCAACCACCAGCAACAACATCAAGGTCAACAACATGGCCGAAAAACGGATGTTTTCAGCCACCCGCCCATCAATGGCCGGTTGATCGATGGTCAGCTGCACCGAGCCGGTGATCTCACTCTCGATGAACGGAGAATGCACCTGACGCGTCACCAGGGCATCGTCGGCGCTGCCTTCCGCGCCGGGGCGGGCGATCTGCACAAGCTCGCGGTCGCCGCTGCGGATCACGACCCGACGC
Source organism: Sterolibacterium sp. (assembly GCA_018061005.1). GTDB lineage: Bacteria > Pseudomonadota > Gammaproteobacteria > Burkholderiales > Rhodocyclaceae > Sterolibacterium. The sequence goes on from JAGOVA010000031.1 coordinate 10,223, forward strand.
ACCTCGCTATTGCGCAACAACCCCTGCGCCACTTCACGCGCCAGCTCTTTGTCATTGGCAAAACAGGCAATGCTGACCGTACTCTCCACGGTATCGAGCAACTCACCCAGTTTCTGCATGGCAACGACCTGGGTGCGCTCCCCCGTCAAGCGGCCAGACAGCAGCCCCATCAGGCCGCCCACCAGCAATGCAATGCCCAGCATCACAATCAGGCTGCGCGCCAGAATACCGTGCCACCAGCTGGCGGCCTTGCTGATGCTGTGATTTGCACCTTTATTGGTTAGGTTTTTGCGCACGCGATCCGTCACGTTATTTGCCGATTTCATAAACGACCCGCACCCGCCCATCCAGCTGGGCGCGCTCGACATACGCCAGTTTGCCAGGATGCGCCGCCACCTGGGACAAAGCCTCGCGGACATCGCTCACCACCTGCGGCGGGCGCGTCTTGCCGGAAAACTGCAGACGCGACCAGTAGGCATTGATCTCGGCAAGATTTTTGTTAACCAGCAGCCTGTAAAAACGCTCACGAAATTCAGACTCATACGGCAGATCGAGGGGTTCCGCAGCGATCCCGGAAGGCAGCAGGCGATAACGCCCGAGGAAGATATTGATCACTTCCTCCCGACTCAACCGCTCAACCGCGCTATGCGGGTTAGCCACCAGCACCAGCTCGGCTCGTACCGGCAAGGCCAGCAGGCAGCTACATAAAATAAAAATCAGGCGGCGCATGATCAGAACACGAAATCCATACTAAGCGACAACACATCGGTTTTGCCGTTCCAGGCCGCATCCGCACTCGCATAAGGGAAGCGCGAAGCGGCTGTACCGCGCACTGCATCCCATTGCAGTTTGAAGGCCAGATTACGCCGAAAATCCCAACGCGTACCCAGCGTATAGGTATGCTGGTCTGCGCGTGAGGCGCGCATGAAAGTCTGATAGCCCTCTTCCAGCGGTGCCAGCAGCGGAATCGCCGGCATCCCTGTGGGGTATACGCTCACACTGGACTTCCAGAACGAAAACCCCGCATAAGGCGTGAGGCTATCGACCCGATAACCGGCCAGCAAATAGCCCGCCTTCGAATCCTCAAAAACCCCCGATTCATTACGGATCTTGTTCAACATGCCTTGCAGCAGCAAGGGGCCTTCATCGTAGACCAGCCCCAATGAGATGAACTGCGCGGTCTTGTCCTTGGTCAGCAGCGTATCGGCAGCCACCCCTGGCTGGGCAAGCTGAAGTGCTTGCCCCACGCTACGCAGCAAATCCGGCATGCCCATGCCATTGATATCGTGAGAAAACCGCATCCGCGCACGATTGGCGCGGATGAGCCAGGGACCGCGCTGATAATCCAGCACCAGACCATTCAGCGGTGAGCCACTGGTATCCCAGACCCCAGGGGTTCCGGCGGCTTTTTCATGTGTCCAGCCAGAAAACAGCTTGCCACGCACGATGCCATCCGCCAACGGCAATGCGAGGCTGGCATCGAAGCCGTCAAAATTGGAGAAGAACAACGGCCCGAAAAAATCCGCCGACGGCCGCACCGGCAGGTAGGAATAGCCCACCAGCCGCGAATCCGCGAGCATCATGAAATCCGCCCCGATCCGCCCGACCCGCAACGACAAACGCGGATCCGGCTCCCACTTGGCAAACGCCCACATGATCTCTGGCTTGAAGCTATGCTCGTAATCCATCCGGGAAACCGCCTGCCCCACCAGCTCCAGCTGCGGGCTGGCCTGCCAGTTGGCCTGCACACCCAGCACGCTATCGGTGACACCTGACCAATGCCCCGACTTGAGGCCACTAGTCTGCGAGAGATCGCGCACAAACTCGACATGCGGCGACGAAGAGCGCGCCAGCCCCAGCGTGCCGAAACCACTCAGGGTCACGGTCGAGGGTGCTGCAGATGGCGAGGATGCTGCGGATGTCACTTGCGCGATCGGCTCATCCGCCCAGGCATGACCCAGACCCATCGTGGCCAGCAGCAAGGGCAACGCCAGCGCGCGCGGCATACGATTCTGCTGGCTATGCTGACGATGCTGACACTTGCGTCCCAGCGAGCGTATGGCAAGGAGGAAAGGTTCCATTAAAAGCACACAAGCATATTTTGTACACAAGCGGGCATTATGCCCGTAAATCCGGAAATTTCACGCGGGATGTTTTTACCGGGTTGCGGCGTTGTGCTCATCCACTGCGCCCTCTCCGCCCAAGGCCTTGAGTAATGCGGCATGGGCGAGCAGACGACGCCCGGCAATACTGATGTCATTACGCTGCGCCGCAAATGCGCTGGCCTGCGCGCTCACCACGTTCAGATAGCTGACGGTTCCAGCGCGATACTGATTTTCCGTGAGGCGCAAAGCCTCTTCAGCAGCGCGGCTGGCCGCCTGCTGGATTTCCGCCTCCTGCGCCAGCAGCCGCAAGGTCGCCAGGTTGTCCTCTACCTCCTGAAAGGCCGTCAACACCGTCTGCCGATAGCTGGCCACCGCCTTGTCGTAAGCCGCCATGGCACTCTCTTTCCGGGCGCTGCGCGCGCCCCCATCGAACAGGCTCATGGCCAGTGCCGGACCCAGCGACCAGACCCGATGCGGCGCGCTCAACAAGTGCGCGAAACTGTCGTTCTGGTATCCACCCGTCGCACTGAAACTCAATACAGGAAACCAGGCTGCCTGAGCAACGCCCACCTGGGCATTGGCGGCAGCCATCCGCCGTTCGGCCGCCGCCACATCCGGACGACGCTCCAGCAAACGCGACGGCAAAGCCAGCGGAACCGGCGGAACCAGTGACAAAGCAAACAGCTTTTTCCGTGCAACTTGAGGCGGTACGGAAAAACTCCCCGGCGGCCGTCCCAAAAGAACGGCAATGGCATGTTCATACTGGGCACGCTGCACGCCCAGCTCCAGCCCTTGCGCCTGCGCGCTCCTGAGCTGCGCTTCGGCCTGCAGCACATCCACACGGCTGACCACCCCCGCGGCCTGACGATGCTGTGCAATTTCCAGCGACCGGCTGTAGGCCACTACGGTCCGTTCAAGCAATGCTTGTTGCGCCTCTGTCGCACGCAACTGATACCAGGTCTGCACCAGCGTCGCCTGCGCCGACAGCAGCGCAGATTGCAGGTCAGACTGACTGGCCTGCGCCACAGCCTGGCCAGACTCGACCGAGCGGGCAACCTGCCCCCACACATCGGCTTCCCAACTGGCACTCAAGCCCGCCCGTGCCGTTTGCGTCACCCCCGGATTGCCATTGCCTGCTGCGCCACCAGCACCGCTGTTGCGCGCACGGGTTTCCGTCAGACTGGCACTCAAGCTCGGCAGATAAGCCGCCCGCGCCTCGCCCAGCAAAGCCTGCGTCTGCCGGTATTGCGCGAGCGCAGCAGCGACATTCTGGTTGGAAACCACCACCTGCACCATCAGCGCGTTCAGTTCGTCATCGCCATACACTGCCCACCAGGTGCCACGGGGCTGTCCGTCTTTAGGCATGGCGCTGGCCCAGGTGCCCTGGCCATATTCCTTAAACGCCGTGGGCGTGGCCACTTGCGGACGATGGTAATCAGGACCCACGGCACAACCACTCAGGACAAAACCGGCCAGCAGGCCGGATACAAGGATTTGTTTCATGAGAAATTTTCCTGATGCAGATCGGCCGCTGGCGGGGGAGGATCCGTGCGGACATGGTCAGCTTGGTCGGTTTGGCGAGTTTGGCAGGCTCGGCGCAAACGCCAGCGATCCAGTGACAAATACACCACCGGCGTGGTGTAGAGCGTGAGCAACTGGCTCAGAATCAGGCCGCCCACAATGGCGATCCCGAGCGGTCGACGGAATTCCGCGCCTTCAGACAAGCCCAGCACCAGCGGCATCGCACCAAACAGGGCGGCCAAAGTGGTCATCATGATCGGCCGGAAACGCAGTAAACAAGCGCGGCGGATGGCCTCCAGCGGGGGCAATCCCTCGCGGCGTTCGGCATCAATGGCGAAGTCGATCATCATGATGGCGTTTTTCTTGACGATACCGATCAGCAAAATGACACCGATTAACGCAATCACCGAGAACTCGGTTTTGAATGCCAGCAAGGCCAGAATGGCACCAACTCCGGCGGAAGGCAGGGTCGACAGAATGGTCAGCGGGTGAATCAGGCTTTCATAAAGAATGCCCAGCACCAGATACACCGTGATCAGCGCGGCCAGGATCAGCAAGGGCTGCGTCTTCAGTGAATCCTGGAAGGTCTTGGCCGTCCCCTGAAAACTGCCGTAGAGCGTGGCCGGCACGCCCAGTTGCAGCAAGGCCGCATCCATCGCGCGGGTGGCATCGAAAAGCGAAACGCCGGCCGGCAGATTGAATGAAATGGTGGACGCGGCAAACTGCCCCTGATGATTGACGGCCAGTGGCGTGGCGGTCGTCTCCCAGTGGGCAATGGCGGCCAGCGGCACCGAAACCACCTGCCCCGCACGATCACTCGCCACAACGTACACCTCCTTCAGGGATTCCGGATTCTGCCAGTAGCGCGGCGCAGCCTCGAGCACGACACGATACTGGTTGAGCGGGTTGTAGATGGTAGACACCAGCCGCTGGCCAAACAGGTCGCTCAGGGTCGCATCCACGGCTTGCATGGAGATCCCCAACCGGGCGATCGCATTGCGATCAACCAGCAGACTGGTTTGCAAGCCCTTGTCCTGCTGATCGGTATTCACATCCGCCAACTGCGGCAGCTTGCTCAAGGCCTGGCGCACACGCGGCTCCCAGGCACGCAGTTCGTCGATACTGTCGGCCTGCAGCGTGTATTGGTATTGGGCATTGCTGGGTCGCCCACCCACGCGCACATCCTGCTGGGGCTGGAGGAACAGGCTGGCTCCCGGCTCACGCGCAAGCTTCGGGCGCAGCCGGGCAATCACCTGATCGGAAGACATCTGCCGCTCGTCCAGCGGCTTCAATGAGACGAACATCATGGCGGAATTGCGCTGCCCGCCCCCGGTGAACGCCACCACATTGGCCACCGCCGGATCCGCTTTCACGATATCAACATAATTTTTCAGTTTTTCCTGCATTGCCTGAAAGGAAATGCTCTGATCGGCCTGGATCGCCCCCATCAGCCGGCCAACATCCTGTTGCGGAAAGAATCCCTTGGGGACGATGCCGTAGAGATAGACATTGAGGCCGATCGTGCCCGCCAGCACCAGCAGCATCAGGCGGCTGTGGCGCAAGGCGCGATCAAGCGTGACGGCATAGCCGCGCAGCAAGGCGGCAAAAACCCGCTCACTCTGGCGAAAAAACCAGCCTGGCTTGCTTTCCGTGGCCGGTTTGAGCAAACGCGCGCACATCATCGGCGTGGTGGTCAGCGAGAGCAGCAGCGAAATCAGGATGGCCACCGACAACGTCACGGCAAACTCGCGAAACAGCCGCCCGACGACGCCGCCCATCAGCAGGATGGGAATGAACACCGCAATCAGCGACAGGCTCATCGACAGCACCGTGAACCCCACCTCGCGCGCGCCACGCAGCGCGGCCTCATACGGGCGCATGCCGTCTTCAATATGCCGCGAGATGTTCTCCACCACCACCACGGCATCATCGACCACAAAACCGGTGGCGATGATGAGCGCCATCATCGACAGGGTATTGAGGCTGTAGCCCGACAGATACATGAAGGCAAACGCGCCGATCAGCGACACCGGAACGACCACGCAAGGCACCAGCGCCGCACGCAGATTACGCAGAAACAGCAGCACCACCAGCACCACCAGCACTACCGAAATCAACAGCGTGCGCTCGACTTCTTTCAAGGCCGCACGGATGGTCGGGGTGCGATCCATCACCACATTCAGCGTGATCGCCACCGGTATGGACGCCTGCAGGCCGGGCAGTAGCGCGCGGATGCGGTCGACGGTAGCGATGATATTGGCTCCCGGCTGACGACTGATGATCAGCATCACCGCAGACTGGCCGTTGAACAGCCCCGCATTGCGGATGTCCTGCATCGCATCCTCGACCCGTGCCACATCACCGATCCGCACCGCTGCGCCGTCATTCCAGCGGAGGATGACGGGGCGATAATCGTCCGCCCGCCGTGCCTGATCGTTGGCGCGCAACTGCCAGTGAGTTTCATCGTTCTCCAGGCTACCCTTGGGGCGATTGGCATTGGTGGCGACGATGGCGTTCCGCACATCCTCCGCCCCCAGCCCCATCGCATTCAGTTTCTGGGGATCCAGCTCGATACGGACGGCCGGCAACGAGGCGCCACCGATCCGGACTTCCCCCACCCCGTCGATCTGCGCGATTTTCTGCGCGAGGATGGTTGAAGCCGCGTCATACATCTGCGCGCGTGACAGCGTGGCCGAAGTCAGCGCCATGATCATGACCGGCGCTTCGGCAGGATTGACCTTGCGATAGGTCGGGTTGCCCGGCATGCCGCTGGGCAACAGCGGCCGCGCGGCATTGAGCGCGGCCTGCACATCGCGCGCCGCACCGTCAATGTCGCGCGACAAATCAAACTGCAGCGTCACACGGGTGCTGCCCAGCGAACTGCTGGAGGTGATTTCGCTGACCCCGGCAATCACTCCCAGCGCGCGTTCCAGCGGTGTCGCCACCGTAGCCGCCATGGTTTCCGGGCTGGCACCGGGCAACCCGGCCTGCACCGAAATGGTGGGGAAATCCACCTGCGGCAAGGGCGCGACCGGCAGCAGGCGAAACGCCAGCAGCCCCACCAGCGCAATCGCCAGCGTCAGCAAGGTGGTCGCCACCGGACGACGAATGAAGGGGGCCGAAAGGCTCATGCGGTCTTCATGCCCGTAACCTGCGTGCAGTTTGCACGTAACGGTCAAACGTCAGGTAAATCACCGGCGTGGTAAATAAGGTCAGCACCTGGCTGACCAGCAAGCCGCCCACCATCGTGATCCCCAGCGGCTGACGCAGCTCCGAACCCACGCCGCCCCCCAGCATCAGCGGCAACGCGCCCAGCAAGGCCGACAGGGTGGTCATCAGGATGGGGCGAAAACGCAGCAGGCAAGCTTCATAAATCGCCTCGCGCGGCGACTTGCCTTCCTCACGCTCGGCCTGCAGGGCGAAATCCACCATCATGATGGCGTTTTTCTTGACGATGCCGATCAGGAGAATGATGCCGATCACGGCTATCAGCCCCAGATCATTCCCCGACAGCATCAGTGCCAGCAAGGCACCGATCGCGGCCGAGGGCAGCGTGGAAAGGATGGTCACCGGATGAATATAGCTTTCATAAAGCACGCCCAGCACGATGTACATGGTGACGATGGCCGCCAGGATCAGCCACAGGGTGTTGTTCAGCGATGCCTGGAATGCCTCGGCCGCGCCCTGAAACCGCACCTCCAGACTGGCGGGCGGGTTCATTTCAGCGATTTCCTGGCGGATGGCCGTCACGGCATCGCCCAGGGCAACGCCCGGCGCCAGATTGAATGACAGGATGGACGACGGAAACTGCCCGAGATGATGAATAGCCAGCGGCGTGGGGCGTTCGCTGATGCGCGCCACCGCCGAGAGTGGCACACGATGCCCCCCTGCGGCGACGAGATAGAGCGTGTCGAGTGCGGCAGGATCCTGACGGAAACCGGGCTGCACCTCCAGCACCACGCGATACAGGTTGGACTGCGTGAAAATGGTGGAAATCAGCCGCTGGCCATAGGCGTTGTAGAGCGCGTTGTCGATGGCGGCGGTGGTAATACCCAGCCGCCCGGCGGCATTCCGGTCGATTTCGATGTACGCCTGCAAGCCCTGATTCTGCGTATCGCTGGCCACATCGCGCAGCACCGGCAAGGTACGCAGCCCATCGACCAGCTTCGGCACCCACAGCGCCAGTTCATCCGCACTGGCATCCTGCATGCTGAACTGGTATTGGGTGCGGCTGACCCGGGTTTCGATGGTCAGATCCTGCACGGGCTGCATGTAGGCATGAATATCCAGCCCCTCGATGCCGGCCAGTTTTTGCTGCAGACGACGAACAACCCCGCTGGCATCCAGATCGCGCTGCTCACGCGGCTTCAGGTTGATGAGCATGCGGCCACTGTTCAAGGTGACATTGGCGCCATCGATGCCGATCACGGATGACAGACTTTCTACCGCCGGATCGGCCAGCAACACATCGGCCAGTGCCTGTTGCCGACGTGCCATGCCGGCAAATGAAACGTGCTGCGGTGCTTCGGTCATGACCTGGATGGCACCGGTATCCTGCAGCGGAAAGAAGCCTTTGGGGATGAACACATACAGCAGCACGGTCAGCCCCAGCGTGCCGATAGCCACCAGCAACGTCAGCCTTTGGTGATTCAGCACCCAGTTCAGCCAGCGGCCGTAACGCGCAATGATGCGATCAAACCAGGCACCGCTGGTACGGTAAAAACGCCCCTGCGCTGCGGGCGGAATGTGACGCAACAAACGCGCGCACATCATCGGCGTGAGAGTCAGCGACACCACGGCGGAAATCAGGATGGCCACCGCCAGGGTAATGGCGAATTCACGAAACAGCCGCCCCACCACATCGCCCATAAACAAAAGCGGAATCAGCACCGCAACCAGTGAAAAGGTGAGCGAGATGATGGTGAAACCGATCTGGCGGCTGCCCTTGAGCGCGGCCTCGTGGGGGTCATCACCCTCCTCGACGTAGCGGGTGATGTTCTCGATCATGACAATCGCGTCATCCACCACAAAACCGGTGGCGATGGTGAGTGCCATCAGAGTCAGGTTGTTGATGGAAAATCCCGCCAGATACATCACCCCGAACGTCCCCACCAGCGACAACGGGGCGGCCACCGCCGGAATCAGGGTGGCAGGCACATTCCGCAGAAAAACAAAAATCACCATGACCACCAGCGCCACCGCCAGCAACAGCTCGAACTGCACATCGCGCACCGAGGCGCGTATGGTGGTGGTGCGATCGGTCAGCAGGCTGACCTCCACCGAGCCGGGCAGGCTGGCCTTGATCTGCGGCAGCAGTTGCTTGATGCCATCCACGGTCTGAATGACATTCGCCCCCGGCTGCCGCTGAATGTTGAGGATGATGGCCGGCGTCTTGCCCGCCCAGGCTGCCAGCCGTGCGTTTTCTGCGCCGTCGATGACCTGTGCGACATCGCCCAGACGGATCGCCGCGCCATTTTTCCAGGCAATCACCAGATCGCGGTATTCATCCGCCGAACGCAGCTGGTCATTGGCATCCAGGGTTGAGGCGCGTAGCGGGCCATCGAAACTGCCCTTGGCCATATTGACGTTGGCGGTGCCGATGGCCACGCGCAGATCCTCCAGATTCAGCCCCCGCGCGGCCAGCGCGGCCGGATTCGCCTGTATCCGCACAGCGGGACGCTGCCCGCCGCCGATGCTCACCAGCCCCACGCCGGGCAGTTGCGAGAGCTTCTGTGCCAGCCGCGTATCCACCAGATCCTCGATTTTCGGCAGTGGCAGGGTCGTCGATGTGATCGCCAGCGTGATCACCGGCGCATCCGCCGGATTGACCTTGCTATAGAGCGGCGGCATCGGCAGATCATTGGGCAGAAAAGCCCCCGCCGCATTGATGGCCGCCTGCACTTCCTGCTCGGCCACGTCCAGGCTCAGGGCCAAATTGAACTGCAGGGTAATCACCGAAGCCCCGCCCGAACTGCTCGATGACATCTGGCTCAAGCCGGGCATCTGGCCAAACTGCCGCTCCAGCGGCGCGGTGATCGAGGAGGTCATCACATCCGGGCTGGCCCCCGGGTAGAGCGTGGTCACCTGGATGGTCGGGTAATCCACCTCAGGCAGCGCGGCAATCGGCAGCAATCGATACGCCACCAGCCCGACCAGCAACAACGCCACCATCAGCAGCGAGGTCGCGACCGGCCGCAGAATGAACAGACGCGACAGGTTCATGGGGTCTTGCCGGAAGGCATTGCCTGCGCTTGCTGTTCATGCTGCCCGCGCTGTCCACTCTGCACTCGTGGAACATGCCCTCCCGCACCCACCCTGCCCTCGCCCTTCGCCGCTGCTGTCGATGCGGTTTTGCCCGCTCCCGGGCTTGTCACCTCGACGGGTGCACCGTCACGCAATTTATCTGCACCATCGATCACCACCCGCTCACCGGCTGCCAGCCCCTGCACGATCGCCACCTGATCATGCGCCGCCGCCCCCAGGCTGACCGGACGTGCGGCCACCTTGCCATCCGCACCGACCACATAAACAAAACTGCCGTTATTGCCGCGCTGGATTGCTGCACTGGGCGCGAGCAGCGCAGCGGGCTGCGTGTCCACAGACAGACGTACATTGACGAACTGATTGGGAAACAGCCGCTCATCCGCATTGGCAAAAAGCGCCTTGAGCCTGAGGGTGCCGGTCGAAAGATCCACCTGATTGTCGATACTCGACAGTTTGCCGCTCGCCAGCCGTTCAACATTGGCCGCATCAAAGGCCTCAACACGCAAGGTCTGCCCCGCGTGCAGATGCTCCCTGACCCGCGTCAGCTGATCGGCCGGAATGGAAAAAACCACGTTGATCGGCTGTGTCTGAGTCATCATCACCACGCCATTGGAATCACTGGTCTGGACATAATTCCCCACATCCACCTGGCGCAACCCCACCCGCCCATCAAATGGGGCGGTGATCCGCGTAAAGCCCAGCTGCAAGCGCGCTGCTTCCAGCACGCCATGGTCGTTACTGACCGTGCCTTCATATTGTTTGACCAGCCAGGCCTGGTTATCCACCTGCTGACGGGCGATCGAATCTTGTTTGAGCAAATCCTGATAACGCGCCAGATCCGCCCGCGCATTGGCCAGCAACGCCTCATCGCGCGCCAGTTGCCCGGCCGCCTGATCGAACTGCGCCTGATAGGGACGCGGGTCGATTTCCGCCAGCAACTCAGCCGCCCTGACCCGCTGCCCTTCCTGAAACACAATCCGCGCCAGTTGCCCCGCCACCCGCGCCTTGACGATGGCCGTATTGCGCGCCGTCACCGTCCCCAGCGCGCTGATCGTGATCTCCATATCACCCTGCCGCACCATCGCTGCCTGCACCGGCAGTGGTCGCCCGCCCCCGTCGGCCTTCCTGCCGCCGCGCTCCGGCGTATTTTCAGGTGCTACGTGCTGAGCAGAGAGAAAATAGAACCCGCCACTCGCCAACGCCCCGACCAGCAGCAGCCCAAACAACCCTTGTTTGGAAAAAATTTTCATACAGTTCTTTCAGAAAAACAGACGAACAACCGTTCGACTCAGGGATGCAGGGTGCAAGACTCAGCACACCACATTCAACCGGGTTCGACCAGATTCAACCAGGTTCAACCATGAGAGCCCCGGGCATTTTGCAGCAAACCAGCACTCAGACAGTCATTCAAGCGTTAAAAAATGTATCTGCATTACCTGTCTGCCTTTTTGGCAAAAAGTTCAAGTTACACGAAAACCTGCCGTAGACCATGGCATAAGAAACCTTTGCTGAGGCCATCATGAAAATCGACGCCTACCAACTGGATTTCGCCAGCCAGCACCACGCCAGCAGCACACACACGTTGCAAGAATCGCTGCGCGCCTGGACAGGCAACCAACGCCCGGACTTTGAAGGAAACAACCGCGAGCAGCCTCGCTCACCTGTGGCCACTGTGGCCATGGCCGCCCCCGCACCCGCTATTTCGAACGCCGCTTATGCTGCCCAGGCCGCCGAAGCGGGCAGGAACGATGCCGAAATGCAAGCACAGGCCATCCAGGATAGTGTGGATGCCGTCGAAAATGACCCACGCCTGCTGCTGATCCGCCAGATGGTGAAAATGCTGACGGGTGAGGATATCAAGATATTTTCCGCCGCCGATTTGCAAGCGACTGCCACGCCGAGCGTGAACATCAACACCGCCAGCAGCGCGTCAACGCAGGCAACGCAGGCACCGGCACGCGCCGGATTCGGCATCGAATATGACCGCCATGAAGTTCGCACGGAAACCGAACAAACGGCTTTTCAGGCGCAAGGCGTGATTCGCACGACGGATGGCAAGGAAATCAGCTTCCAGCTGGATCTCCAGATGTCGCGCCACTATCGTGAGGAAAGCAATGTCAGCCTGCGCGCGGGCGACGGCATCCGCAAAGATCCGCTGGTGATCAATTTCAACGGGGCTTCCGCCCAGCTGCAAAGCCAGCGTTTCAGTTTCGACCTCGAGGGCGACGGTGGCAAGGAGCAGGTCGCCCTGCTGGGGGGCAACAGTGGCTATCTGGCACTCGACCTGAACCATAACGGCAAGGTTGACTCCGGCAAGGAACTGTTTGGTGTCCAGAGCGGCAACGGCTTTGCCGATCTGGCGCGCCATGACGATGACGGCAATGGCTGGATCGACGAGAACGATGCCATCTACCAGCAGTTGCGCGTCTGGACACCCACCGCCGATGGTGCTGGCAAACTGGCGACCCTCAAGGAAAAACAGGTCGGCGCACTGTATCTGGGCAGCCAGAGCACGCCTTTTGAGCTGCGCGATGCCGCCAATCAGTCGCTGGGGGCGGTGCGCGCCAGTGGGGTCTGGCTCGCTGAAAACGGCCAGACGGGATCGCTACAACAGATTGATCTGACAGTGTAAACCAGCACCACAGCAGGTTAGCTGCCAATTTATTTCCGGCCAGCCCTTGAAAACCCTGTGGGCGACCCCACCATAGACGACTGTTCGAAATACCAGTCGCTGATGAGAGGTTTTCATGCCGGAAAATACCCCCACTCCCGAAACCCAGGCCACCCCTGATACCACCACGCACCCGCTGGGGAATGAGATCCCCATCGACACCTTGCCCAGCCTCGAAGATGCCCTGCGCACTGCCGAGCTGAAGGCGCAGGAGCACCACGACGCCTGGCTGCGCGCCAAGGCCGAAACCGAAAATGTGCGCCGTCGCGCCCAGGACGACATTTCCAAGGCACACAAATACGCCAGCGAGAAATTCGCCAGCGAGCTGCTGGCCGTCAAGGACAGCCTTGAAGCGGCGCTGGCCAACGAAAACCAGAGTGCCGAAAATATGCGTAGCGGCGTCGAACTGACGCTGCGCCAACTGGTGGCTGCCTTTGAAAAGTCCAGTGTCATCGAACTCAACCCGCTGGGTGAGAAATTCGACCCGAACTGGCATCAGGCCATCGGCCAGCTCGATGCGCCAGATGGTGTTGAGCCGAATCATGTGCTGCAGGTGCTGCAAAAGGGCTATGCCCTGAGCGACCGCGTCTTGCGCCCGGCTTTGGTGATGGTGGCCAAAGCCCGCTCATGAAACTCGTCACATCAGGCACTTGAATTTTTCGTGCCCTCCCCCAGATAACTTGCAAGCAGAAACAGACGTCGAGGTGCAAAGGATCGCGTGGCTCGCCCCCCCGCCACCTTGATGCCTCACCCCTTACTCAAAATTTGAAAGGAACAAAAATGGGCAAAATTATCGGTATCGACCTGGGCACCACCAACAGCTGCGTCTCCGTCATGGAAGGCGGCAAGCCCAAGGTCATCGAAAACTCGGAAGGCGCGCGCACCACGCCGTCCATCGTCGCCTATGCCGAAGACGGCGAAATCCTCTGCGGCGCACCCGCCAAGCGGCAGGCCGTCACCAACCCGAAGAACACCGTCTATGCGTCCAAGCGGCTGATTGGTCGCCGTTTTGAAGAAAAGGAAGTGCAGAAGGACATCGACCTGATGCCCTACAGTATCGTCAAGGCCGACAATGGCGATGCCTGGATCGAAGTGCGCGGCAAGAAAATGGCACCACCGCAGGTTTCCGCTGAAGTGCTGCGGAAAATGAAGAAAACGGCAGAAGACTATCTCGGCGAAGAAGTGACCGAAGCCGTCATCACCGTACCTGCCTACTTCAACGACTCGCAGCGTCAGGCCACCAAGGATGCCGGCCGCATCGCCGGTCTGGAAGTCAAACGCATCATCAACGAGCCGACGGCAGCAGCGATTTCCTTTGGTCTGGACAAGCAGGAAGGCGACCGCAAGATTGCCGTATTCGACCTCGGCGGCGGTACGTTCGATATATCCATCATCGACATCGCCGAAATTGACGGCGAGCACCAGTTTGAAGTGCTGTCGACCAATGGCGACACCTTCCTCGGTGGTGAGGATTTCGACCAGCGTCTGATCGACTACATCGTGACCGAATTCAAGAAGGATCAGGGCGTTGATCTGAAGAACGACGTGCTGGCCTTGCAACGTCTGAAAGAAGCCGCAGAAAAGGCCAAGATTGAACTGTCCAGCTCGCAGCAGACCGAAATCAACCTGCCCTACATCACGGCAGACGCTTCCGGCCCCAAGCATCTGACGCTGAAGATCACCCGCGCCAAGTTTGAGGCACTGGTGGAAGACCTGATCGAGCGCACCATCGAGCCTTGCCGCATCGCCATCAAGGATGCCGGGGTCAAGGTGGGCGAGATTGCCGACGTGATTCTGGTCGGTGGCCAGACGCGCATGCCCAAGGTGCAGGACAAGGTCAAGGAGTTCTTCGGCAAGGAGCCGCGCAAGGACGTGAACCCGGATGAAGCCGTCGCCATTGGTGCCGGCATCCAGGGCGGCGTGCTGCAAGGCGATGTGAAGGACGTGTTGCTGCTCGACGTGACGCCACTGTCGCTGGGCATCGAAACCATGGGTCAGGTGATGACCAAGCTGATCATCAAGAACACCACCATCCCGACCAAGCAGAGCCAGGTGTTCTCGACCGCCGAAGACAATCAGTCGGCCGTGACCATCCATGTGCTGCAAGGCGAGCGTGAAATGGCGCATGGCAACAAGAGCCTGGGGCAGTTCAACCTCTCCGACATTCCGCCTTCGCCGCGTGGCATGCCGCAAATCGAGGTGACCTTCGATATCGATGCCAACGGCATCCTGCATGTTTCGGCCAAGGACAAGGCAACGGGCAAGGAAAACAAGATCACCATCAAGGCCAACTCGGGGCTTTCCGAAGCAGAAATCCAGGCCATGGTGAAAGATGCCGAAGTCCACGCCGAGGAAGACAAGAAGGCGCACGAACTGGTCGATGCCCGTAACCAGTGCGACGGCATGGTGCATTCGGTGAAAAAATCCCTCAGCGAGCATGGCGACAAGGTCAGCGCTGACGAAAAGGCCAAGATCGAAGAGGCACTCAAGGAGGCCGAGGAAATCCTCAAGGCCACCGGCAGCGACAAGGCCGCCATTGAAGCCAAGACCGAAGCCCTGGCATCGGCCTCACAAAAGCTCGGCGAAGCCATCTACGCCCAGCAGCAAGCCGCGCAAGGCGCTGGTGCAGCGGGTGCGGAAGCGGGCGGAGGCGAAGCCAAGAAGGACGAAGGCGATGTGGTCGATGCCGAATTCGAAGAGGTGAAAGACAAGAAGTAACACGCTTGAGGATCATAAGGAGCACTGCGTCGCCTGACGCAGGGCTCCTTTCCTCTTTTCTTCTTTCATACTGACTTCCCCCCCCCACACTTCATGCTGCACTGACTCTCATGGCTAAACGCGACTTTTACGAAATCCTCGGCGTTAATCGGGACGCTTCCGACGACGAAATCAAGAAGGCCTACCGCAAGCTGGCCATGAAATACCATCCGGATCGCAACCCGGACAATCCCAAAGCCGAAGATCAGTTCAAGGAAGCCAAGAACGCCTACGAAATCCTCTCGGACGCGCAAAAGCGCGCGGCGTATGACCAGTACGGCCATGCCGGTGTCGAACAGCAGGAGATGGGCGGCGGTGGTGCCGGTGGTTCCGGCGGTTTTGGCGATGCCTTCTCCGACATTTTCGGCGATATTTTCGGCGGCGGCGGCGGTGGCGGTCGGGGCGGTCGCTCCAATGTGTATCGTGGTGCCGACCTGCGTTACAACCTTGAAGTTTCGCTGGAAGATGCCGCACGCGGCACAGAAACCCGCATCCGCATTCCGACCATGGACGAATGCGAGGGCTGTCACGGGACAGGTGCCAAAAAAGGTACCGAGCCCAAGCCCTGCCCAACCTGCGGCGGCCACGGCCAGGTGCGGATGCAGCAAGGCTTCTTCTCGATCCAGCAGACCTGCCCGAAATGTCACGGCACCGGCCGCTTCATCGCCGACCCTTGCGCGGCTTGTCATGGCGCGGGGCGCGTCAAGAAACACAAAACCCTTTCCGTCAAAATCCCGTCCGGAATCGACGAGGGCGATCGCATCCGTCTGTCCGGCGAAGGCGAGCATGGCGTCAATGGCGGCCCACCGGGGGATTTGTATGTCCAGATCCACCTCAAGGCGCACAGCGTGTTCCAGCGCGACCATGACGACCTGCATTGCGAAATGCCGATCAGCTTTACGGCTGCCGCACTGGGCGGTGAAATTGAAATCCCCACGCTCGACGGCGCAGCACGCCTGAAAATCCCCGCCGAAACGCAAACCGGCAAGGTCTTCCGCCTGCGCGGCAAAGGCATCAAGGGAGTTCGCAGCATCAGCCACGGCGACCTGCTGTGTCATGTCATCGTCGAAACCCCGGTGCACCTGACCGAGCGGCAAAAAGAACTGCTGCGTGAATTCGAAACGATCAGCCAGCAGGATTCCAGCAAACATAATCCGCGCGCGCAATCCTGGATGGACAAGGTCAAGGGCTTCTTCGGTAGCTGAACAACACCTCACGCAACCGCCCTGCCACGCGTCTGATGACGGGTGGCAGGGCGAAATACATAACGCGAGCGAATTGATGAAAGCGAAATAAATTACGCGTAAGCTGGGATAGCCCCAGGCTTGCGCGTTTATTTATTTTTGCTAACTATTTGATTTTTTGGAGGCGGAGGCCGGAATCGAACCGGCGTAGACGGCTTTGCAGGCCGCTGCATAACCACTTTGCTACCCCGCCCAATCGCATCGATTGATACATTGACACGATTCTGAAGAGAAAAGGGAAAGCTCGCGCTTTCCCTTCGAAAATCTGGAGCGGCAGAAGAGTCTCGAACTCTCGACCTCAACCTTGGCAAGGTTGCGCTCTACCAACTGAGCTACTGCCGCAAGACAGAAAAGAATTATAGACACATTTTTAATTTCGTCAACGAAATTCGTAAAAAAATCTGCTGTGAAGGCCGTTCGAACGCCCGTGTATACCGCCGTATACCGCAGGTGCAAGGCCTGAACACCAGCAAGCTCCGATATAATCGAAGGTTCTTTTCACTCATCTTCTCACGCTCGATTTTCCCCATGGAACTCGCAAAAAGCTTTGAACCCGCTGCCATCGAGCAACGCTGGTATGAACACTGGGAAGGCCAGGGCTATTTCAAGGCCGGCCTCGATCGCGCCAAGCCCGCAGAAAATGCTTATTGCATCTTGCTGCCGCCGCCGAACGTCACCGGCACGCTGCACATGGGTCATGGCTTCAACCAGACCTTGATGGACAGCCTCACCCGTTACCACCGCATGCGCGGCTGGAACACGCTGTGGCAGCCGGGTACCGACCATGCAGGGATCGCCACGCAGATCGTGGTTGAACGGCAGCTCGATGGACAAGGGATTTCCCGTCATGATCTAGGGCGCGAGAAGTTCATCGAGAAGGTGTGGGAATGGAAGGAATATTCCGGCTCGACCATCACCCGCCAGATGCGTCGCCTGGGTACGTCGCCTGACTGGTCGCGCGAACGCTTCACGATGGATGCCGGGCTGTCGAAAACCGTCACCGAAACTTTTGTGCGGCTGTACAAAGAGGGTTTGATTTATCGCGGCAAGCGGCTGGTGAACTGGGATCCGAAACTGCACACCGCCGTGTCCGATCTGGAAGTGATCAGCGAAGAAGAAGACGGTTTCCTCTGGCATATCCGCTATCCACTAGCCGATGGCTCCGGCAGCCTGACCGTGGCCACCACGCGGCCGGAAACCATGCTGGGCGACACCGCCGTCATGGTGCATCCGGAAGACGAGCGTTATCAGCAGCTCATCGGCAAGACCGTCAAACTGCCGCTGACCAATACTGAAACCGACGCGCTTGACGCGCGCGGTTGGCGCGAGATCCCGATCATCGCTGACGATTACGTCGACCGGGAATTCGGCACCGGGGTGGTCAAGGTCACGCCCGCGCACGACTTCAACGACTACGCCGTCGGGCAACGTCATCAGTTGCCGATGATTTCCATCCTGACGCTCGATGGCAAAATCAACGATGCCGCACCTGAAAAATACCGTGGTCTGGATCGTTTCGATGCCCGCAAAGCCGTCGTGGCGGATCTGGAAGCCCTGGGGCTGCTGGTCAAAACTGACAAACACACCTTGAAAGTACCGCGTGGCGACCGCACCGGCGTGGTGATTGAACCCATGCTCACCGACCAGTGGTTCGTTGCCATGAGCAAACCCGCGAGTGGGCCAAACTCGGATGGCAAGAGCATTACCGAAAAAGCCCTGGAGGTGGTGCATTCCGGCGAAATCAGGTTCTACCCGGAAAACTGGGTGAACACCTACAACCAGTGGCTCAACAACATCCAGGACTGGTGCATCTCACGCCAGCTCTGGTGGGGACATCAGATTCCCGCCTGGTACGGCGTGGGGGGTGAAATCTTCGTCGCCCACGACGAAGCGGAAGCCCGCACGCTCGCCGCTCAGGCCGGTTATCAGGGCGAACTGAGCCGTGACCCGGATGTGCTCGACACCTGGTATTCCTCCGCGTTGTGGCCATTCTCCACCCTCGACTGGACGCCGGATTACCCGGCGAAATCCAACGATGCGCTGGATCTCTACCTGCCCTCCTCGGTACTGGTCACGGGCTTTGACATCATTTTCTTCTGGGTGGCACGCATGGTCATGATGACCAAGCACCTCACCGGCCGGATCCCCTTCAAACACGTTTATGTGCATGGTCTGATCCGCGATGCGGAAGGCCAGAAGATGTCGAAGTCCAAGGGCAACGTGCTCGACCCGATTGACCTCATCGACGGCATCGACCTCGACACCCTGGTGCAAAAACGCACCACGGGGCTGATGAATCCCAAAGATGCGGCAAAAATTGAAAAATGCACCCGCAAGGAATTCCCTGAAGGCATCCCGGCTTTCGGTACGGACGCGCTGCGTTTCACCTTTGCCAGCCTCGCCTCGCCCGGTCGCGACATCAAATTCGATCTCAACCGCTGCGAAGGCTACCGCAACTTCTGCAACAAGCTGTGGAACGCCACCCGCTTTGTGCTGATGAACTGCGAAGACAAAGACGTGGGGCTCCACATCACACCGGACAACTGCCCGCCGTTTTCTGCCGCCGACCGCTGGATGGTCAGCCGTCTGCAACGCACCGAAGCGGAAGTCGCACAGCATTTCAACGACTACCGCTTTGATCTGGCCGCTCGCGCCATCTATGAACTGGTCTGGGACGAATACTGCGACTGGTATCTGGAACTGGCCAAGGTACAGATGCAAACCGGCAATCCCCAGCAGCAGATCGCCACACGACGCACCCTGGTGCGTGTGCTGGAAACCATCCTGCGTCTGGCACACCCACTGATTCCCTTCATCACCGAAGAGCTCTGGCAATCGGTTCAGCCACTGGCGGGGGTTCAGGGCGCATCCATCATGCTGTCCGCCTACCCGGAATCCAACCCGGCGAAAATCGACGAAAAAGCGGAAGCCCGCATCCAGTTGCTCAAGGAAATGGTGACCGCTTGCCGCAGCCTGCGCGGCGAGATGAACCTGCCGCCGTCGCAAAAAGTACCGCTGCTGGTGGCGGGCGACCCTGCAACCGTCACCGAGTTCGCCCCTTACCTGCAAGCCCTGGCACGACTGGAAAGCGTCGCCGCCAGCGGTGCGGAACTGCCAGCCGACGATGCGCCGGTGCAGATCGTCGGCGAGTTCCGCCTGATGCTGAAAATTGAAATCGACATCGACGCCGAACGCGCACGGCTGACCAAAGAAATCGCCCGCATCGAAGGCGAGATCGTCAAGGCCGAAAAGAAGCTCTCCACACCCAGTTTCGTCGAACGCGCCCCGGAAACCGTGGTGGCGCAAGAGCGCGGACGACTAGCCGATTTTGGCGGGTTGCTGGAAAAACTGCGCGGACAGCTCGGTCGGTTATCGACGTAAAAATAAGGGGATACGGTTTCTATTGATCCGGCACGGTAATACATGAACCGTTCGTCCTGAACCTACCGAAAGGCTTCGACAGGCTCAGGACGAACGGAACTGACACCGGTGGGGCAAGAATGTCATCGGAGCCACAAATGATTAATGTTCTCGATTTGATTTTTGCAAGATTTGCTCGGCCGTCAAAATTAAGCTGTGCATTTAACGAGCGAACCCAATCATTTGGCGTTTGACTTTCAGGCGCATCGTCGGGGAATGATAAAAATGGCACAGCTTGTTCGCTGCTTAAAAAATTCTTTGAAAAAAGCCACGGAAGAATCAGATCGAACATCTGCTTTGCGGTGATCAAGTTCTTGTAACAATCAGCCGCCTTCAGAAATAGTCGCGACTGAACATTGGTTGTCGCAAAGGTCGCGGCCAGTACGAGGCCGCGAACCTTGTCCGGAAACGATGTAGCAATTGCTTGCGCAACTAGGCCGCCCATTGAAAATCCTACGACATGGACAGAGTCGATACCCTGATCCTCAAGGTATGCCCGCGAGCGGCGATTCGGGTCGGAGGTGTATCTGACCGATCCGGATGTGCCGATCGACACCAATCATCTGGAGCGGGCGTTGCGGGCGATTAGCCCGCATTTTGGCATGGGCGAATACTCTCAATTTGACGAGCGATCCAATTAAAACCATAATGGTTCCATTATGGATGGAGATTGATATGCCCACGACACTGACACTAAAGAACATCCCGGACGTTGTATATGACCGGCTGAAGCTTTCCGCTGAAGTACACCGCCGCAGCATGAATAGCGAAGCGATTGTGTGCCTTGAATCGGTATTGCTACCGACCAAGGTAACGCCCGGCGAAAGGTTAGCTCGTGCTCGGGAGCTACGTGCTGGATTGCCAAAGGGAAAGTTTCGAGCGCGTGAAATTGATGAACTGAAGCGCGAGGGACGGACATGATTGTTGTGGACACAAACGTTCTGGCATACCTATACTTGCCAGGCGATCGCACCGCTGACGCTGAGGCGTTACTTGAGCGCGCCCCGGAGTGGGCGGTACCTGTTCTTTGGCGTAGTGAATTTCGTAACATTTTGGCAAGCTATATGAGGCGGAAGACCCTCACTTTTGACCAAGCATGCAGCCTGCAAAGTGAGGCTGAGAGCTTGCTTTCGGGGGCAGAGTTTGACGTTGATTCACGCACTGTCCTGGAGCTTGTACGTGACAGCGATTGCTCGGCGTACGACTGCGAGTTCATAGCGTTGGCGACCAAGCTCAATACAAAGCTGGTAACGGCAGACAAGAAGCTATTACGTTCATTTCCAACTCACACAATTGCGCTGACTGCGGGCTAACGTTTAAGCTCAGGGGCGCTGCGCAGCTTTATCGCGCAGCGTCCGTGTGGACTGCCAGGTTGAACGAAGCCGCTACGCGGAGGAATCGCCTCGCCGAACCGCATGATCTATTCTGCATCTTCACGCCATCAAACCCGAAGGATGTGATTTTGCAATATTTCATGAGGATAAACCAGCATGACGA
>JAGOVA010000032.1 GCA_018061005.1 Sterolibacterium sp.
TGAAAAAGAGGCCGCCCTGAAAGCCGGCATGAACGACCACATCGGCAAACCGTTCAACAGCGCGGTGTTCTTCAACATCCTGTCGCAATGGCTCGACCCCGCCAAACAACTCGCCCAGAAGCCGCCTGTGCCCAGCGCGGCAATCATGACGAAAAACACAGCCGCTCCCCTGAGCGTGGCTACGTCTAAAGTTCCAGATACAGTGACGCACCAGGAAACCTCGCCCTGCCCCGCCCTGCAGGGCAAGCTATCCCACATCCCGGGGCTAGACAGTGCCACCGCCCTCTCGCGCTTTGGCGATCAGGAAGAGCGTTACATCCACTGGCTACAGGAATTCACGACCAGCGCACCCGCCACCATCGCCCAGATTCGCGCGCTGATCACCGCTGAACACTGGAAGGAAGCCGCCGACAGCACCCACGCCTACAAGGGGCGCACCGGCATGCTGGGCATGCACCAGCTCCATCAACACGCCACCCGCCTCGAAAGCCACCTGCGCCAGCAGCAACCCGACCAGGTCGTACTCGATGCGCTGGCACAACTCACCGAAGAAATGTGCGGCCATCTGGGCAGTATTTCCTGAGCATACATCCATGTACAATGCATGGACATCAAACGCAAGGAGCACTTTTCATGGATGCGGGTTATCTGGTTTTTTCGGTTGAAGATGACGCACTGACACAGGACATCATCCGGGTCACACTCGGCGAGACCTGCAAGATACGCAGCTTTGAATCTGCCGAAGCCTGTCAAGAGGCACTGGCATCCGGCGCACGCCCCCATCTGTTCCTGCTCGATGTCGGCCTGCCCGGCATGGATGGCTATACTTTTTGCAATGAGCTGAAACAAGAACAGGCCACAACCCGCGACATTCCGGTGCTGTTCGTTTCCTCTCATGACACACTGGATGCACGTCTGGCCGGGTATGCCGCCGGGGGCGAAGACTTCATCGTCAAGCCGTTTGCCCGTGCAGAACTGATCGAAAAAGTCCGCATTTCGCGCACCCTGGTCACGCAAAGAACCTCTTTGCGCGAGCAAACGGCCGCCGCCCGGGCAATCACCACCCAGGCAATGTCCCACATGGCCGAGTCCGGCGCCATCCTGCACTTCCTGCGCCTGAGCACCTCGCTCGAAACCCTGCCCGAGCTGGCCGAGGCCATGCTGGAGCTACTCGAAAGCTTTCAGCTGCACGGCGCAATACAAACCCGCAGCCCCGGAAACAGCCGCACCCAGAGTCGCCAGGGCATCGACCTGCCACTGGAGGCCTCGATCATCAGCCATGCCCGCGACATGGGGCCCATCTACGAATTCCGCAGCCGTTGCGTCTTCAACCGGAAATGGCTCACCGTGCTGATCAACGACATGCCGCAAGACAACCCTGAGCTCTGCGCGCGCATTCGTGAACATCTATCTACCGCAATGGACGGACTGAATTGTCGTTTGCACACGCTCGAAGCCGAAGAAGCCCATCGCCACGAGCGTGAAGCACTGAAGCTCTCCCTGCTCGACATGCGCGGCAAGCTGGCTCAACTACGCCAGCACAATACCGAACAGGCCGCCGGTTTGCGGGATGAACTGGAACTCAACCTGGCCAAAGCATTCCTCAAACTGGAACTGGACAGCAACGATGAAGTGCTCATCAGCCAGCCCGTCCGCCACTTCGTTGAACGCAGCCGCGCTCTGTTCGAGCAGAACGAGCAGGAGTGTGCCATTCTGGAAACCCTGAACCAGCGACTGGCTGCCTTGCCTTAACACCCCCCCACACGAAGCCAGCCGTCTGCGGGCTTGGACGATCAGGCACGCTCATGACCGTCGACGATCTTCCCCGCCGCCATGTGCACCACTTGCTCGCCAAACACGGCGACATCTTCGACATCATGCGTGATGAGGATCATCGGCACGTCGAGCCGCCGTTGTAATTCATCCAGTTCCGCACGCATGCTGACGCGCAACGCCGGGTCCAGCGCCGCAAACGGTTCATCCAGCAGCAAGGCACGCGGATGCGCGACCAGCGCGCGCGCCAATGCCGTGCGCTGACGCTGCCCCCCTGAGAGCTGATCCGGATACTGATTTGCCAGCACGTCCAGATGAAAGGCCGAGAGCCAGTAATCCACCTCCGCATGACGAAAATCCTTAGGCGGATTACGCCAGCCACCGATCAGTGCCGAGGCTATATTCTGGCGCACCGTCAAGTGCGGAAATAGCGCGTAATCCTGAAACAAATAGCCCACGCGCCGTGTCTGCGGGGTCAGGGAAATGCCCTGCGCCTGATCGTACAAGATCACACCATCCAGGCGGATATGGCCGCTATCGGGCTGGAGCAACCCGGCCACGGCCTTGAGTGTCAGGCTTTTGCCCGCACCCGAAGGACCAAAAATCACCATCCGGCGGCTGGTCGAACGTAACTGCACAGCCAGTTCAAAATGGCGCGCACCCGCATGCAGGTTTTTGCGGATATCGATCTCCAGGCCGAATTTCAGCGGGCTTTCCGCTTCCGCCATCATCGCGCCTGCCCCGCAATCCGCCCGGGTGCCAGACGATCCGCCAGCAGCAGGATGGTGATACACACCACGGAAATCACGATGACCAGTGTATTGGCCAGATCATCCTGGCCGGCCTGTACCGCCTCGTAGACGGCAATGGAGAGTGTCTGCGTCTTGCCCGGAATGCTGCCCGCCACCATCAACGTCGCACCAAACTCACCCATCGCACGCGCAAAGGCCAGCAGCAAGCCCGCCAGTATGCCGCGCCAGGCCAGCGGCAAAGTGATGCGGAAAAACACGCTGGCTTCAGTCAGCCCCAGCACCCGCCCGGCCTGTTCCATCTGGATATCAACCGACTCAAACGCGGCGCGTGCCGGTTTGAAGACCAGCGGAAATGAAACCATCATCGCTGCGATGACCGCCCCCTGCCAGGTAAAAATCAGGTTGATGCCAAAGGTATCGTGCAACCACGCCCCCACGACCCCCTGTCGCCCGATCAGCACCAGCAGGTAATAACCCAGCACCGTGGGCGGCATCACCATGGGCAGGGTCAGCACGGTATCCAGCAGGTTGCGCCCCGGAAAACTGCGGCGCGCCAGCATGAAACCCACGCCCACGCCCAGCACCAGATTGAGCAACGTCGCCCAGCCCGCCACTTTCAAGGTCAGCCACAAAGCCGTCAAATTCAGATCCAAACGTCCGGCCTCCCCAGCCCTCAGGGCATCTCCGCCCGCCATGCGAGCAGCGTAATATACAGATCAATATAGCGAGTGGCAATTTGTGGTAATTGTGACAAGTCACCGAGCTGATGAAATGACTCGCAGGTTCATCCCGATACTTATCCCAGTATTCGTTCAGGCATCCACGTAAACCCGGATACGCTGGATTTTCTTCTCATGCATGTTGAACTCGAAGAAGATCACCCCGCACTGCGGGGTCATTCCGTCATCCAGGCTAAAACTGGCGGTGATGTAATTACCGGCAGCCAGCGTCTTGCCCAGCGTGAGCTGGCCTTGTCGGGCAGAAAGCTGCTCGATGCCTTCCAGTGCCGCTGCCGCCGGCCAGGCCAGGCCGACAAAATCACGGCTCAACACATCGCGCACCGACTCAAACCTGCGCTGGTTAAACGCCGTTACAAACGCTGCCACGCACGCTTTACCTGCCTGCCCAATGTTGAACACGCCGGACATGAAGTTCAGCATGCCGCGTATGCCCAACTGGCTCACCATGCGCTGTCCCAGTGCCAGCCCCACGCTCAAGCTGGGCAGGCCAAAGGACATCTGCTGCTTGAGCATCGGCCACAATTCCCAATGCGCGGCCAAATGATGTACCTTCAGCACGCCATCCTCTTCCACCAATTCGTAATGCGCGTGCATCGGCACCCGTAAAGTCACCCGGGGCGACATGCGGATTTCTATGGTCATGTCGCGCACCACGCTGGCACCACAAACCACATCGCGGTCGACATGAAAAACGATCTGCATCGGCGCAATGAAACAATCATAAAAGCGCGACAGCGGGCCATTGCCACGCACCCCGCTTTGCGCGTCGAACACCCCGCTGATATGCGGCGGCGCACCCACCGGATCTTCGACAATGTTATAGCGGGCAAAAATAGCCATCCACGCCTGTTTGTCGTGGATTGCCACCGCCCGGGGTGATTGCATGACGGCCTCAAGCCGGTCTTCACGCGTATATCGGGAAACCATCGTGACCATTACTCCTGTGATAAATGATTGATCCGGCAAAAAATTGTGACTGGCGTCATTCCCGCGCAAGCAGGGACTGCCATGAACGGTGGATGCCTCGTTTAATAAAAGCGATAGCCCATCTGCAAATGCACCGCCTTGTCTTGCAGACTCCCGTGCAAGCCTGCGGCAGAATCCGGATAAGACAGACGATGGGCGACAGCGAGATCAACAAAAGCCCCCTGCCAGCGGCTGCGTAGCGCAACCCCCACAGAGGAGATTGAATCTGCCGTAGCGTTGTGATCGCGGTTGCGGGCACGACCAAAATCGTAAAACGGAACCAATGAAAGATTCAAACCATTCCCGGCATTACGCAGCAGCGGGTGATCAATTTCAGCATTGAGCAGCGCGCCCGTATCACGCAGCATCAGATTCTCACGATAACCACGCACAGTGGCCACGCCACCGATCGCCAACTGATCGAGTCCCAGCAAATGCCGCTGGCTGGCCTGCAGCGTACCGCGCAACACCAGCTGAGTTCCGGCGGAATGCAGCTGGCGCGCATATTGAGCCTGGCCAAGCCAGGTTGCATATTGATGTGCAGGCGCGTTGTTCGCGGCCGGCAGCCCGATCGCATCCTGAAGATTGTTACGCACCCATGAAAACGTCGAACGTAATGCCAGCGCATCCACCTCGGTACGCCGCGTGTATTCCTGCCAGAAACGCCACGACCGCGTGCGCGTCACACCATTCGGCTCACCAGGCACAAACGAGAACGGCATCCCGAGCAACTCAGTGCGATTCTCGCGCCACAAGCGGTTGATACCCAGGGTGATGCGTTCATGCAAGGTTTCACGGAAGGTATGACTCAGCCCAATATCCTTGCTGTCCAGCGTGCTCTTGATATCCAGCACCTGCATCGGCTCTTCAACCACCGCCGAACGCCCATGGTCAAGTTGCAACGACAAGCGCGTCCCGCGCTGGTTCAAGGGCATTTGCCAGGCAAGGTTGCCACGCCCGATCCGGCCATCCGCGTGCTGCACGCTCCCTTCGAGAAAATCACCGTAACCCGTCAGATTACGGATGCCACCGGCCAGATTCACTGCCGTTTCGCTAATGGAAGGCGGACGATAATTGTTGGCCGCGATACTCAAAAAGTAAGGCCGCGCACGCGCAACTTCAACATCGAGCAAGGCTTCACCAAGGTGGCTACCGGGCATCAAACGGGCATTGATGCGTTCAAACAGCGGGTCATCGAGCAGTCGCTGAAATCGCTCGCGCAACTGCTCCACATTCAGTGCCTCGGTGTCATCCTGTACTAGGCGGCCAACGACATAATCTTCATGCAGCCGCTCCAGCCCCTTCAGACGGAGGGTCGCCACGCGGCCTTCAATGATATCGAGTGTCAGCGTGTCGCCTTTGAGTGCATCGGCAGCCAGCACCGCACCAGAATTGACATAGCCCAGCTCGACATAATGCCGTGTCACACGCTGACGTAAGGTCTCGATATCGTCCGTACCTAGCGGGCGATTCAAATACGACCCGACCAAGGCATCCAGGTGATCCGAGGGAATCACCCGATTACCGCGAAAGACGATGTGCCGCACACGCATCATCGGCGCATCTGCAACCCATGCTGACACCGGGGGCAAATCGAATGCAGTATCGCTGGCCAACTGCGCTGTCGCGCGCGTCACCAAAGGCTGTGCAAGGGGCTGTGCAAGCGCAGGCGACATCTGGGCATGCGCCATACCCGCATTAAAGGGTAAACCGGATAACAACCCGCCCCAACCCAGGCTGACGAGAAGAAAGCTCGACCAGCGCACACGGAAATCTCGACATGTATTCATCGCTGATCGCACTCCACCTTGATCCGCTCCAGCGCGAGCGGTTTGCTCAAATCCGGCAGCGCGCCGGGCATATTCAACGATTCCGGCCCCATCAACTCACGCGCCGAAGGCGCGAAGCCGCCACGCCCGGCCTGGACGAAAGAACTCCCGGCCGCTGCCTGACAGGGGCTACGCCCCAGGCCACCCGAATCAACCATACTGGCCTTGAGCCCACTCAACGCACCCGCCAGATCGAGCGTGGGCGAGCTGATCTGGATCGTGCCGGAAAGCCCCGTCGGCGCAGCCGCTTGAATGACATTGAAGCCAAAAACATAAGGAACAAAGCCATACGCCGTCTGCCCCCCCAGATACAGGGTATTGCCGCTGGGCACGAGGTTCTTGAGTGCCAGCGTTACGTTGCCACCGCTGGCATTGCTAGCCGCAGTATTGGCCTGAATGAAACCGCTTTGCAACAGCAGCGTGTCGGCCATGACGTGGATATCGCCCCCATTGGCCGGATTACCATTGAAGCCCACCAAACCAGTCACCGAAGTACTGACCATCGAATTGTCGAGCACCATGAGTCGCCCACCACGAATATCAATTGCGCCGCCATCGCCACCGTTGGCACTCGTCGATATGGCACTCGGATCGAGATACAGTTTGTTGGCAAACGCAATGTCGATGTTACTGGCATTGACATTGCCCAGCGAGGCCGCGCTGATCTGGGCATTGATCAGCGTGATATCGGGTGCGCTGATGCTGATGCGCGAACGTTCAACCGCACTGTCGTTCAGCGCAAGCGCGGTGCTGGGGGAAACATTGGCGTAATTTTGCACCGAGAGCCTGCCCCCTCTGGACAGCGTGACATTGCGTGTCGCCGTGACCGACAGGTTACCCGTTCTGCCCGAAGAAGCCGGACCGGCTTCAGCACTGATGTTGCTTGCATAATCACGATGATCGACATTCAGTTTGCCATCAATCAGTACATTGCCACCCTGCACGAAAATGTTGCCCGCCTGACCGGCACCGTTGGTGCTGGCACCGATCTGGCCGAGGCGGACGATGGACAAATCGTCTTTCGCGCTGACCGAAAGCTTCCCGCTATCCCCGGCACTGTTCGTCGAGCCGATGATGCCCGTCAGCACCTGCGGATTGTTCCCGCCATCGATCAGGATGCTGTCTGCGACCAGACTGGCCACGCCCGCATGACCGGCAGTCATTGTCGATGTTTTGATCTGCCCACCGTTATTGAGCAGCAGACGGGATGCCACAATTTCAACGCTCCCCCCATCGCCCGTCACATTCTGTGTCGCCACAATACTACGCATCGATTCAGAGGAAATACTGGCGATTCCGCCTGCTCCATCCAGCGTGACCGTACCAGCCTTGATGGCGATTGATGCCCCCCGGCCAGAACCGCTGGTATTGCCATTGATCGAACTGCCCCTGCCTATGCTGAGACTGCCAGACGCTGCAAGGGTGGCAAAGTCGGGATGATCTTCGATCACAGTGCCCCCTGTCGCTGCAATCTTGATCGGGCTGGCATCCAGATTGCCCGAACTGGCTGCCGTGATCTGCGTCTGCTCACCACTCAAGCTCATGTTGCGTGCGAGCACCAGCAAAGCCGAAGGCGAAGCAGCAACACCCCCCTGGGCATAAGCGTCGTTCTGCACCGAGAGCTGACCGCCGCCGCGCAACGTCAAATCACCTTGTGCCGCCACCATGATCTCGCCCGCAGCACCACGGGCATCCCGGCTGGCGGTGCTGAATATCCCCGTCTGCAACTGTGCCTGGCCATCGATGGTGATTTCATTGGCGCGCACACGCACACTGCCCGCATGACCTTCAGCCGAAGTGGAGTCGAGAATATTGCCGCCCGCAGTCAACACCAGATTCCGCGCAGCCTTCACCGCAATGGTTCCTGCATTACCCGCGCCGCCTGTCGAGGCCTGTAGCGTTCCGCCATTCTTCAATTCGATATCACCCGTGGTCGTCGCCACCACGACACGACTGGCATCCACATTACCGCGCGTCGATGCCGTGATCATCCCTTTACCATCCACAACCAGACTACCTGCGGTCATGGTCAGGTTCGGCTTCCTGTCATCCGCCACGCCGTTGATCTGCCCAGGATCAGCCACCATGGCCAGATTCGAAACGGTAATCTGCGCGCCATTCGACACCCGCATATCCCCGGCCACCGAAATCGTTACGTCGCCCGTCCGTCCGGCGGAGTTGCTCCCTGCTTCGGAACTGATCGCGCTGGACTTGAAACCATCAACCGCGCGCAGCGTGCCATCTGGCAACGTAATGGTTCCGTGAAACGCCTTCATCCCATCAACACTCAGACTACCGCTATCGATCCGGATGGTGCCCGCCTTGCCCGCTGGACCATACGCACTCGCATTGACTTCACCCAACCGCCGCACGCGCAGCGCGCCCACAGAAGCCAGGTCGATATCACCACTATCGCCGCTGCGGATGGTCGTGCTGACAATGCCGGTCTGCACGCCGGTATTGTCCTGTCCGTCGATATCAATCTCACCCGCCCGCACGCGGATATCGCCGGCATTGCCTTTCGTGTTGGTCGAACTCTTGATCTGCCCCCCATTGGCCAGCGTCAACCGCCCTGGTGTTGCGATATCCACCCGGTTACCGCTACCGGTCGCAGCCTCTGTATACCGCTGGGCATTCGCCTCCGAAGAAATAATGGCGGATCGCCCCATCCCATCCAGAGTCACATTCGCTGCCGAAATATTCACCGCAGCAGCCTGCCCGGACAAAGCGGTATTGCCGTTGATGAACGCACCATTCGACAACGTCAGATCACCTCCCGCCACCAGCACGATCGAACTGGCGTTACCACTCCCCGACGTTGTGCCCTTGATCGCTGCGCCGTTGTCCAGCGTCACATTGCCCTGGGCATGCAAATCGAGGTGACTCGCCTCGACATTGCCGCCCGTCTCGGCACTGATTTCACTCTGATCGAGCGTGATATTTTTCGCGCGCACCGTCACGCGCCCTGCGCTCAACTGGGTCGGATCAAGTGCGACAGCGCCATTGTTTGCTGAAACCTTGGCTCCCTTGAGCAGCGTCATGTCCCCCGTCGCAAAAATGTTCAGCTGCCCGGTTTTTCCTGAAGCACCTCGATCAGCCTGACTGATAATGCCGGTATCCCGCTGCGCGCCGTTTCTGTCGATGACGATATTGCCCGCATAAACATCCACCGAGCCAACGTCCTTACGACTGTTGGTCGAAGAATTGATCTGCCCGCCATGTCGAATCGTCAGGTCACCATAGGCCGCCTGATGCGCGCCGGAAAGTGCCACCTCAACATCCTGCTGCGGGCGACCCAGAACCACAACGCGCACATCGCCACTCTCATTGCCGATCACGCTGTTGTCGATGGTGACATCGCCCGCAACGATCTGGATCGATTTATCGGTTCCGACAAACAGGCTGGGGCGCACTGGTTGCCCCGGCGCGCCTTGCGGATTGGTATTGATTGCCTGCACCGTGGCACGACCTCCCGCCAGAAAGCCGAAGGCCTCCGGCGAGGCACTCGAAAACGTGCTGGATGACGCGGTGTCCGCGTAAAAGTTGCCGTCAGGAAACTTCACATAATTTGCCGTACTGACGTAAAAGGCACCAGGCACATCAACAGCGGCACCCGTGCCAAAGGCCACCCCGGCCGGATTGATAAAAAAGAAACCAGGCGTGCCGCCGGCCGCCTGCAATCGCAACGAACCCGCGATGTTTGAAGCAGCGCCCCCCGTCACCCGGGCAATCACGTTCGCGATGCCATGCGTGCTGGCCGTAAATACGGCCGACTCACCCGTCTGGATATTGAATGTCTGAAAACTGTGAAACAGATTGTTGCCCGCCTGTTTGCCCAAGGTTTGCGGGATCAGATAATTTGGACCTGTCAGGGTTTGCGCCGAGTGCCCCAGGCTCGCATCGGTGCGAATCTGGGCTGAGACCGGCACGACGTACAGCACGCCCCAGACGCCGAGAACCAGAGTAAAGGTACGCGATATCATCACAGCCAGTTTCCGATCAAAACAAAGGGTGCCCAATAAAACGGATGCTGCGTCGCTGGATCATGCAGCAAATTCAACTGTGCCTGCCGAAGTGCCTCGGCCTTGCCGCGCTTTTCCTGTGCAAGCCCCTTGTAAAGTTGCTGCATCAGCGTCTTGGCAGCACCATCCTCGACCGGCCACAACGTCCCCAGCACGCTCTTGGCACGCGCCTTGATCGCCGCACCAGAAATACCCAGTGGCGCACGATCATTGCCCTCTGCTGTCTGGCAGGCAGACAGACTCAACAGCTCAAGCGGATTTTTCTGGAATTGCTCATCCTTCAACAAGCGCTGAAAGGCGTTCATATCAAGTACGTCGTCATAGGCCATGATGAAGCTTGTCTCCGCATTACCCCCAAAAATCCCGTGCGAAGCGATATGCAGGATGCGGTAATCCCCGGAAGCCACCGCTTCCCGGAAACGTCCCACCGTAAATTCATTATCAAGCAGTCGCTGTCCGGGGAGAATACGACCAAGACCACGAACCTCATCACGCACCCCAGGCAAAGCCAACCGTTCGCGCAATGCCTGCACTTCCGCCGAAGATGCTGAAGATACCGCCGCAGCCGGAGACACCAGCGCAGTCGAAGCACTTTCGTGATCAGAGCCCTCCTCCTGTCCCGCCTGCCCCTGCAGCCTGGCGCGCACCTCGAGCTTACGATGAAGCTGGCGCATCTCACCACGCTGCGCGAGCCCCCGACTGGCCGTCCCTGCGGCTGCATCGGGATCAAGCACCTGTGCCGCCAGCAAGGTTCCCAGCTTATCCACCACAGGTCCCGGCTGCGATAGCCCGGCCACCAGAGCCGCCACGCCATCGCGTACCGGGTCATTGACATTGGTCATGCTCATGCCGGTCACCATCGAAATGGCATACTTCTCGACAGCATAACGCTGGCCGTCATGCAGCGCGGCCATGGGTAGCAGACGCACCGCGCCGTCGGGCACGACGACCAGACGCTCGATGCGTTGCGTCGTCAATGTCGCAGCCAATGGTGCCAGCAGCCAGTCATTCAGCCGCCGCGCCGCACCACGCGTATCAGGCAAGCCACGGCGCAGGCTGGCTGCATAGGCAAACACTTCGTCACGCAGTTCAGTACCGCGCACCGCCACCCGGTGTCGCGCAATCCCCTGGCTGCCCACTAGCAGCAGTTCGAGCCGGTCTGGCAGGATCAGCGGGTAAAGTACGGCCGTGCCCTCCGGCAGCGCGCGACTGTTGCCTCCCTGTACCGCCTCCGTCGCACAGCGATCGCCAAGAAAATCCTGCAGTTCCGTCTGACGAATCAACTCCAGCGTCTGCACCACTTGCTGCAGCGTTGCCTGCGCCATCTCAGGCGTATGTGCATCAACCTGTCGCAACAGCAGATCCGCATAGGTCGTATAGACCGGCTCAAACAGAGTGCGATAAGACGAGCGACCATCCTCATACTCAACTGGGATGTCCTGACGCACAGCATCAATCTGCTCGACCACACGTCGATACGCCGCCAGCGCAGCCGCCGATTCACCACGCGCCTTGAGCAACCGGCCACGCCGCCATTCGAGTGAAATCACAAGGTCAGCCTTCCGGGCGGGCGACAATGCGCCAACAATCCGCAACGCCTGCGCCGACAGTGCCAGTCCGTCGGCAATGCGCCCCCGGTTTTCATAAAGCTGGGCAAGCGCATCAATCGCCTCGGCAGTCAGCCGGGTATCCCCACGTGGTTCGGCCAGCCGCCGCGCCGTATCTAGATGGTGATAGGCAAGACGCAGGGTTTGTTTGCCGATATCCGTCGCCTGGTGACCAAGATTCAAATGATGCCGCGCCAACTCATACTGATCGCCTGCCTGGTCAAGCTCGACCGAAAGTGCCGCCATCCGGCTCGCCTTCTCAGCTTCAGGCACAAGGCGCAGCCGGTTAAGCGACACACTCCAATGCACATCGGCATCATCAGCGGCGTGTTGCAATGCCTCGCGATAATAAGCCTCCGCCTGTGCGTACCGCTTCAACGACTGGGCAATATTCCCCAGATAAACAGCGTAGCGCGCACGTTCACGGCCTTGAAAATGCGTATAAGCCGCCAGCAGCGGAGCCTCCGCCTCAGCGTAGCGGCGCGCCTGCATCAGCGTCACGCCCAACTCACCCGCCGCACGCAGCGCTTGCTCCGCCGTTTGTGGCGACGATGGCGACAATGGCGACAATGGCGAGGATGATGCGGCGATTGATTGCGCCCGCGAGCGCGCCTGTTCAAATGCGTCGATCGCCTGGCGAATCTGCCCTTGCTGGCGACTGGCCATGCCGCGCGCGATCAGATCGGCCACGACATCGCCATCCTGGGCGTAAGACGGCAGCACACAACAGCAGCAAAGCACCGCCGAATACAACCAGCGCAGCCGCCGAGCTCGAATAAGACGAAGCTTCACGATTCCCCTGCTCCCTTGAAGATGCGTGCTGCCCGCCGGATCACCAGAGCACACGCGACACAGGGCGCATCATAACGCAGGGATGAAACTTCATGCTTCCTGCAAAAAATGACTGCAGGAAAATGGAGGGGGAGCAAACCACGGCTCCCCCTGCATTCACATCATTGCTTCTCAAACACCAGCTGCCCGCGTTCGCTGCGGACCTGCACGCAGTCTCTGGCCACAAACCGACCTTCCAGTAATTGCCGCGCCAGCGGGTTTTCGAGGCGATCCTGAATCGCGCGTTTGAGCGGCCGCGCGCCATACACCGGATCAAAGCCCGCCTGGGCGATTTCGGCCAGTGCTTCGTCGTCCACCCGCAATCCGATCTCCAGCCGCGCCAGCCGACGCTGCAGATAAGCGAGCTGAATTTTGGCGATGCCGGCGATGTTCTTTTCATCCAGCGCGTGGAACACCACGATTTCGTCGATACGATTGACGAATTCGGGACGGAAATGTGTTTTCACCTCGCCCATCACCGCCAGCTTCACCACCTGATAATCCGCTTCCGCCATGCTCTGGATCATCTGCGAGCCCAGATTAGAGGTCATCACGATCACCGTATTCTTGAAGTCCACGGTGCGCCCCTGCCCGTCCGTCATGCGGCCATCGTCGAGCACCTGCAGCAGCACGTTGAACACGTCCGGATGCGCCTTCTCGACCTCGTCGAGCAGGATCACACTGTAGGGCTTGCGCCGCACCAGTTCGGTGAGATACCCCCCTTCCTCGTACCCCACATAGCCCGGCGGCGCACCAATCAGCCGCGCGACGGAATGTTTCTCCATGAACTCGCTCATGTCGATGCGAATCAGGTGCTCTTCGGCATCAAAGAGAAACTCCGCCAACGCCTTGCACAGCTCGGTCTTGCCCACGCCCGTCGGGCCGAGGAACAGGAAGGAACCATAAGGCCGGTTTTCGTCGGAAAGCCCAGCACGCGAGCGACGGATCGCATCCGACACCAGACGCACCGCCTCATCCTGGCCGATGACACGCTGATGCAGGCGGTCTTCCATCTTCAGCAACTTGTCACGCTCGCCCTGCATCATCTTGGCGACGGGAATGCCGGTAGCCCGCGAAACAACTTCGGCAATTTCCTCCGTGCCCACCTGGGTACGCAGCAATTTGTTCGTCTGCTTGCCGGCCTTGTCCTCGCTTGATTTTTCCGCCGCCTTGAGCTGGGCTTCCAGCTGCGGCAGCTTGCCATATTGCAGCTCGGCCACCTTGTCGAGCTGACCTTTGCGTTGCAGATCGGCCATCTGCGCGCGCATCCGCTCGATCTCCTCCTTGATGTGCGCCGAACCATGCACCTGCGCCTTCTCGGCCTTCCAGATTTCTTCGAGATCGGAATACTCCTTGCCCAGCTTGCCAATTTCCGCCTCGATCAAGGTCAGCCGTTTTTTCGAAGCCTCATCCTTTTCCTTCTTCATCGCCTCACGCTCGATCTTGAGCTGAATCAACCGCCGATCGAGTTTGTCCATCACCTCCGGCTTGGAGTCGATTTCCATCTTGATGCGCGCAGCCGCCTCGTCGATCAGATCAATCGCCTTATCGGGCAGAAAGCGGTCGGTGATGTAGCGATGCGAAAGCTCCGCCGCCGCAACGATGGCCGGATCGGTGATATCCACACCATGATGCAGCTCGTATTTCTCCTGCAGACCGCGCAGGATGGCGATGGTCGACTCAACCGACGGCTCATCGACCAGCACCTTCTGGAAACGCCGTTCCAGCGCGGCATCCTTCTCGATGTATTTGCGGTATTCGTCCAGCGTGGTCGCGCCAATACAATGCAGCTCGCCCCGCGCCAGTGCGGGCTTGAGCATGTTGCCCGCATCCATCGCACCCTCGGCCTTGCCCGCGCCGACCATCGTATGCAGCTCGTCAATAAAGACAATGATGCGGCCTTCATCCAGGGCGATTTCCTTTAGCACCGACTTCAGTCGCTCTTCGAATTCGCCACGATATTTCGCACCGGCCAGCAGTGCGGCCATATCCAGCGACAACACTTTCTTGCCCTTTAACGACTCGGGCACTTCATCGTTAATGATGCGCTGCGCCAGCCCTTCGACAATCGCCGTCTTGCCCACGCCCGGCTCGCCGATCAGCACCGGATTATTCTTGGTGCGCCGCTGCAGGATCTGGATGGCGCGGCGGATTTCGTCATCCCGTCCGATCACCGGATCGAGCTTGCCCAGACGCGCCCGCTCGGTCAA
Organism: Sterolibacterium sp.; assembly: GCA_018061005.1. Classification (GTDB taxonomy): domain Bacteria; phylum Pseudomonadota; class Gammaproteobacteria; order Burkholderiales; family Rhodocyclaceae; genus Sterolibacterium. The sequence goes on from JAGOVA010000032.1 coordinate 14,731, forward strand.
GTCCATTGTGTACTTCTTCAGCGATTCTCGCTGCCCCTCGGCCTCCTGCGAGCCCACATTCTGCCCGCCGCGCACCGCCTGGATCGCCTGCTCCAGCGCGGCGCGCGTCACCCCGTGCTCCTTCATCAGCCGACCGCATTCGTTGGCCCCGCCCTTATCGCTGGTCAGCGCCAACAGGAACATTTCCGAAGCAATGAACTGATCCCCCGCTTTCTGCGACTCCTTGTCGGTGAGATTGAGCAAATTGGAGAGATCGCGCCCCACGCTGACATCGCCGCCGTGCCCTTCCACCTTCGGCAGCCGCTCCAGTGCCTTGTGCAAGGCAGCCTTCAGCCCGGTTGAATTTGCGCCGGCACGCGCCAGCAGCGAGGCCGTGCCGCCATCTTCCTGATCGAGCAAGGCCAGCAGCAGATGCTGCGGCTCGATGAACTGCTGATCATTGCCGATCGCCAGACTTTGAGCCTCGGCCAGTGCCTGTTGAAACTTGGTGGTGAATTTGTCGTAACGCATGGTGTTTCGACTCCTGTAGGCATGGTAGAAATGAATATCAGGTCGAACATGGGGATGGCATGAAGCAATTCAAGCACCCTGTCACAAGCATTCCATGGATGCTGAAAAATTTCCTCACAAAACAGCCCCGCCGATTTTCTTGCAAAAAGCTACAGTAGCGCCTGCTCAAAGCCAACGATCACAGCGGCCAAATTCCCTCTTGAAGGAGTCTCGCATGACCCGAAGAAACGACCTGCGGATACTACTCTCGCTGCTTTGTTTGGCCACCATCACAGGCTGTGGCGGGTCTTCGGATTCCGCAGCCGCAGCCGGGTCCGATGCGGCCAGTTCGTCACCTTCATCTACTGCCTGGCTGCCCTCCCGCATCCAGGCGGCAACCCAGACCGCCACACAAAACCCCGCCTGTACGGCCATCCAGCCTTTTTACTGGGAAATCGGCGATCAATCCGCCACACAGGCCAGCGGAACCGCCGGAGGCAGCACCCCCACGGCCAGCACCCCCATGCTGATCGCCTCGGCCAGCAAATGGCTGTTTGGTGCTTATGTTCTGCAGCATACGAATGGTGAGCTGACTCCCGACGCACTTTCCGCACTCACCATGCGCGCCGGCTACACCAGTTTCCGTTATGGTTCCTGCATCAAACTGATTGCGGCCAACCAGAATGCGGAAACCGTGCATGAGTGCTTCATCGCACCCCGACTGCTCGGTAGCGGCGCGAATAGCGACTTCAGCAATACCAGCGCAGGCCAGTTTTACTATAACGGCGGTCATTTTCAATGGCTGGCAGACACCACACTCGGTCTGGGCGGCATGAACAATGCAGTGCTGGCATCCACCCTCACGTCGGCCATCGGTACGGATCTGAGCCTGACTTACGACTCCCCTCAACTGGCCGCCGGTGTCCGTACCACAGGGCAGGATTACGGAAAATTTCTCCGCAAGATTCTCGCCAACCAGCTACTGATGCACGATGCACTGGGCACACAGGCCGTCTGCGCCAACCCAAAAACCTGCCCAAGCCAGACGCTGAGTAGCCCGATTCCCACGACCGAAACCTGGCATTACTCGCTGGCACACTGGGTAGAAGATGATCCGCTCGTCGGCGATGGGGCATTCAGCAGCCCCGGTGCTTTTGGCTTTTATCCGTGGATCGACGCCAGCAAGACCTGGTACGGCGTGCTGGCGCGCTACAGCACCCGCAGCGTAACGGATGACAGCGTGGCCATGGATTCCGTCACTTGCGGCCGCAAAATCCGCAAAGCCTGGCTGACCGCCACGCCACAGTAGGTAACCGTGCCCCGCAATCGAAGCTCACACCACACGGCCACACCGCACCACGCCTGCCTCGCTGTGCCATACTGACAGCACGCCACATGCACAGGAGGCAGCCATGGAAACATCGGTCAATCTGGTGGAACTGCTCTCGGAGCTCGTCGACGAAACCGCGCTCGACAAACCGCTCGACTGGGAGGGGTTGAATTACGACGCGATGAAGATCGTCGCCATCACCCACACCATCGAACTGTTCAAAGACATGCCCCATACCCGCGCCACCTTGCAGCTGATGGCGACCATGGCCTATCTGTTCATCGAGAACACCCAGCTCTGGACAGAAAACCTGCTGCTGCACCGCAAGCCTTCATGAGTGACGCGGTTGCCACACATGATCTTCTAATCGTCGGCGGCGGCATCAATGGCGCGGGCATCGCGCGCGATGCGGCGGGGCGCGGGCTGTCGGTGCTGCTGTGTGAGCAGGGCGATATCGCCGGGGCGACCTCTTCGGCCAGCAGCAAGATGATCCACGGTGGCTTGCGTTATCTGGAACATTACGAATTCCGGCTGGTGGCCGAGGCACTGGCCGAGCGGGAGGTGATGCGGCGCATCGCGCCCCACCTGACCCGGCCGTTGCGGATCGTCATGCCGCATGTGGCGACGCAACGACCCGCCTGGATGATTCGCATGGGGCTGTGGCTCTACGACAGCCTCGGGCGTTTGCGCGAGCGCACGACCCTGCCGGGCTCGACCTCGGTTGACCTGCGCCTAGCACCCTGGGGCGCGCCGCTCGATGGGCGTTACCGCAAGGGCTTCATCTATTCCGATGTGCTCAACGATGATGCCCGCCTCACGCTGGCCACGGTGCGCGCTGCCGCAAACCTGGGTGCGGAGATTCGCACCCGCACCCGCTGCGTGGCAGCGCGGCGCGAGAGCGCGTGCTGGCGCGTCACGCTGACGCAGCGCGGGCAGACCGGCGAGGTATCGGCACGCGCCCTCATCAATGCCGCCGGGCCGTGGGTGGCCGAGGTGCTGGCGCAATGCCAGACGAGCCCACATGGCACACATGACACGCAGAACACACACGCCCCGCATCAACCCGGCGCGCGGCTGATCAAGGGTAGCCACATCGTCGTCCCGCGCCTGTATGCAGGCGAGCATGGCTGGCTGCTGCAAAACGACGACCATCGCGTGATCTTTCTGCTGCCTTTTGAAGAGAAATTTACGCTGATCGGCACCACGGAAATCAAGGTGCCGCATGTGGAAGCCCACCCGCTGGCTTCTGCCGAAGAAATCGACTACCTGTGTCGTGCCGTCGCCCGCTTTTTTCGCCACGCGCCGCAGCCGACCGATGTGGTTTGGAGCTATGCCGGGCTGCGCCCGCTGTATGACGATGGCCACGGTCAGCCGGCCGATGTCACACGCGACTACACCTTTCTGCTCGATGGCCGCGAGGCGCAAGCACCATTACTCTCCATTTTTGGCGGCAAACTCACCACGCACCGCCGCCTGGCCGAAGCCGCGCTGGAGAAAATCAGCCCCTGGTTTCCGCAGCAGCAAACACACACGACCTGGACCGCCACACAAGCGCTGCCGGGGGGAGATTTTGCCAATTTTGATTCGTTGTGTGATGCACTATGCCGCAGCTATCCGGGTCTGCCCGCCGACTGGTTGAAGTCGCTGGCACGTCGTCACGGCAGCCTGGTAGCGGACGTGCTGGGGGATGCCCGCACAGTGCATGATCTGGGGCGGGGCTTTGGTGGCGGGCTGTACGAACGGGAAGTCGATTATTTCATCCGGCACGAATGGGCGCAGGCGGCCGAAGACATCCTCTGGCGACGCAGCAAGGCCGGGCTGCACATGGCGGCCGACGAACGCGATCACTTCACGCACTGGTTCAATGCACTGCATCCCGAATTTTCCTCCGTTGTCGGAGACTGCCCATGAAGCCTTATCTGCTGGCACTCGATCAGGGCACGACCAGCTCCCGCGCCCTCCTGTTCAGCACCGAGGGCGCGTTATGCGGGCAGGCACAGCGTGAATTCACTCAGCATTTCCCGCAACCTGGCTGGGTCGAGCACGATGCCGATGAAATCTGGCAAAGCCAGATCGACGTCGCCGCCGAAGTCTTGCAACGCGCAGGCATCACGGCTCGCGAAGTCGCCGCCATCGGCATCGCCAACCAGCGCGAAACCACCGTGCTCTGGGAACGCGCCAGCGGTCGCCCCTTGGCGCGCGCCATCGTCTGGCAGGATCGGCGCACGGCGGATTTATGCACCCGATTGCGTGCTGACGGGCTGGCGCCGCTGTTCCAGCAAAAAACCGGGCTGTTGCTGGATGCCTATTTTTCCGGCACTAAACTGAAATGGCTGCTCGATCACATTCCGGAAGCACGCGAACGCGCACGTTGTGGCGAGCTGGCTTTTGGCACCATCGACAGCTGGCTGCTGTGGCAGCTCACCGATGGCGCCTGTCACATGACCGACGCTTCGAATGCCTCGCGCACCCTGCTCTACAACCTGCACACCCACGGCTGGGACGATGAGCTCCTGCATCTGCTCGACATCCCGCGTGAGGTACTGCCAGAAATCCGCGCCAGCAGCGAAATCTACGCGACCACGGCGGCTCACTGGCTGGGTGCTGCCGTGCCGATCGGCGGCATCGCAGGCGACCAGCAGGCGGCCACTTTTGGCCAGGCCTGCCTCAACCCGGGCATGGCCAAGAACACCTACGGCACGGGCTGCTTCATGCTCATGAACACAGGCAGTACCCCGATGGTTTCACAGCATCAGCTGCTCTCCACCGTCGCCTGGCAAATCGGCAGTCACATCGAATACGCCCTCGAAGGCAGCGTGTTCATGGGCGGGGCGATCGTGCAATGGCTGCGCGACGGGCTGGGCATCGTGCAACAATCCAGCGAAGTTGAAGCACTTGCCCGCAGCGTAGCGGACAACGGCGGCGTCGTGCTGGTGCCGGCCTTCACCGGGCTGGGCGCGCCGCACTGGCAACCGCACGCCCGCGCCAGCCTGTTCGGCATGAGCCGTGGCACAACCCGTGCGCATATCGCCCGCGCCGCACTCGAAGCCATTGCTTACCAAAGCGCCGATCTCCTGACGGCCATGCAGGAAGATAGCGGCATTCGTTTGAACGCGCTGCGTGTGGATGGCGGCGCGGCACGCAATGATCTGCTGATGCAGTTTCAGGCCGACATTCTCGATGTCACCGTCGTGCGGCCTCGTATTATCGAAACCACCGCACTGGGTGCCGCCGCACTGGCCGGGCTGGCGGTCGGGGCGTTGCAATCCACCACTGATCTGAACCGTTTCTGGCAGGTCGAACAGCGTTTTGAACCGGCCATGTGTGCCGCACAACGCGAAAACCTGTTGACGCATTGGCGTGCCGCCGTGAAACAGACCATCGGCTGGCCTGCCTGAATAGTGCACCGCTCCATTCAAACGCCAAACTCCAAACTCAAACCGCCCCATTGTGCAGCGCAGCGAAAGTGCTAGACTGAACATACGAACGCAAGGTTCACGGTTTCCACGATATTCACGATTTCCTTCGCGCAGACCATCTTGCCCTTCTTTTTCACATCCACCCCACCCACTCAGGAGGCCGTATGAATACCGAACAACTAGGCGATCTGCAGCGTAAAAACATGGCTGCCGGCATGAAACTGGCTCAGATGTCGCTGGAAAATTCCCAGCGTATCGTTGAGCTGCAGGTCGAACTCGCCAAAAAGCTGGTGCAGGACTGCATCGACAGCGGCCAGGCCATGACCAGCGCGCGCGACCCGCAAAAAGTAATCGCACTGCAAACCCAATATATTCAGGAGTCGGCACAAACGATCATGGATGCGGCTCGGCAGATGGCCGAATGCAGCAATGCTTCGTGCACCGAACTCGCCAAACTATACACAGAACAGTTTTCTTTTGGTCAGAAGGACGCGCTCTCTTCGACCCAGTCGATGCTCAGTGCCTGGCCCGGTTACAACAGCAACACCACCGACATGCTCAGTCAGGCCATGAGTGCCATGACCCAGGCCTTCGAGCAATTCACCCAGGCTTCGGCAACCACCTTTGCCCCACCGCAAAAAGCCTCAACCAGCGGAGCCAACGGAAACAACGGAACCTCCGGTACCCGCAAGCGTTCTGCCAGCTGACGCGTGCCGTTCATTGCCGGTTGCCTGCAGCAATGCAGTGTAACCGGCCATGTTTTCTCCGGTCACCCGTTGCGCTGGCCGTTTTTTTTGCACTTTTGCTGCCCGGCCTTATTTCTGCCAGCGTGTCGCTGCGGTTTCGTCGCTGTCGCGGGCATCGACCCAGCGCCCCTCGTGCGAACCACCGCCGCCGCACTCCTTTTTCCAGAAGGGGGGGGGGGTTTTCAGATAATCCATCAGGAATTCGCAGGCGGCAAATGCCTCGCCGCGATGTGCGCTGGCGACCAGCACCAGCACGATGCCGTCCCCCGGTTCCAGGGGGCCGTAACGATGGATGACGCGCACGTTCTGTAGCGTCCAGCGCTGTTTCGCCTCGGCCACAATCTCCTCCAGCGCACGCTCGGTCATGCCGGGGTAATGCTCCAGCGTCATCTGGCTGACGCGGTCTCCCGAATTGATGTCCCGCACCAGCCCGACGAAGCTCGCCACCGCGCCTATGCTTTTGTCTCCTGCACTGAGCGCGGTGATTTCCGCCCCCACGTCAAATGCCTGTGTCTGTACGCTAACGGACATATCAACCTCCGGTCACCGGTGGGAAAAAAGCCACTTCGTCGCCGTCGGCAATGACGGCATCCGCCCCGACCATTTTCTGGTTCACCGCAAAACGCAGGCTTTTCGAGGCCACCAGCGTCGCCCACGCGCCCCCTCGCGCGGCCAGATGCTCACGCAAGGCCGCCACGTCATGCACCTCCGACGGTAAGGCCAGCGTTTCATGGGCCAGCCCCAGTGCCTCACGCAGGCTGGCAAAATAAAGAATATTCAGGCTCATGGAAATCACCGTATAAAAGTTCAGTTGAGCAGTTCGACCCATGGCAGAAACCGCACCGTATCACCACGCCGGATGACCTGCCCCGGCGGGTTGTCGATGAGGCCATCGGCCCAGTCCACCGATGTCAGCACACCGGAACTCTGGTTGGGGTGCAACACCAGCTCCCCCGCCGCATCGAAGCGGGCGCGCAGAAATTCGCGACGCGCATCCGCGCGTGGCCAGTCAAATGCCGCACGCAATGGCAAGGCGCGTGGCGGTGTCGCCCAGGCGCTAGCCCCTTGCAGCTTGAGGATGCAGGGGCGCACCAGTAACACAAAGGTCACAAAACTGGCGACGGGATTCCCCGGCAAGCCAATGAAGGTCGCACGCTGTGCCTGCCCATCACCCGCACCCTCCACAGCACGCAAAAAACCGAAAGCCAACGGTTTACCCGGCTTGATGGCGATTTTCCACAGGGCAAGCTCGCCTTCGGCCTGCACCGCTGGTTTGACATGGTCTTCTTCGCCCACCGAAACGCCACCACTCGACAGCACCAGGTCATAGCGCGATGCCGCCTCGCGCAGTACGACACGGGTCGCCGCGAGATTGTCCGGCACCGTCCCCAGATCGCCGACCTCGCATCCCAGCCGCGCCAGCAAGCCTTGCAGCAGAAAGCGGTTGCTGTTGTAAATGCTGCCCGGCGGCAGATCGGCCGGTGCCACCTGGCCCGGCATGAGCAGTTCGTTGCCGGTCGACAGCAAACCCACACGCAATCGCCGATACACCGGCAGGGTGGCGATACCCACCGAAGCGGCCAGCCCGAGTTGCGCTGCGTTCAGACGCGTGCCCGCCGCAAGCAGCGGCTCACCTTGGCGGATATCCTCACCCAGGCGGCGGATCCAGTCGCCTGCCTGCGGCGGCTGCTGGATTCGCACCTGACCCGCATCCGGCAGCGGCTCGCAGGCTTCCTGCATGACAATCGCGTCTGCCCCGACAGGAACCGGCGCGCCCGTGAATATCCGTGCGGCCGTTCCCGGCTGCAGTGCGTGCCCCACGCTACCCGCCGGAATGCGCTGCGCCACCGGCAAACAAGTCCCTGCCTGCGGCACATCCACCACACGCACGGCGTAACCGTCCATGGCGGAATTGTCCTGTGCAGGCACATTGATTTCCGCCTGCTGCGCCTGCGCCAGCACCCGCCCCAGCGCGGCTGGCAGCGGCAGCTGTTCTGTTTCACGCAGCGGCAACGCAGCTACGCCTTCGAGCAAGCGTTGCAGCGCATCGTCAAAAGACAGCAGGCTCATGCCAGCCCCACACGCTCAAGGATGAACGCCGCAATCGCTTCGCTATCGTTGAGATCCAGCACCGGCAAAGGGGCCGCCAGGGGTACATCCGTGGCAATGGCAATGATGTTGGGATTCTCCGGATAGAGCAGTGCCTTGCCATTGTCCGGTCGATGCACCTCGATTTTTGGAATCGCGGTGTATTTGAAGCCTTCGACCAGCACCAGATCGCAGGGAGCCATCAGGGACATCTGGTGCTCTAACGTCGGCTCTGCTTCATCACGCAATTCATGCATCAGTACCCAGCGTTTGCTGGAAACCAGAAACACTTCGGTCGCACCCGCTTCACGATGCCGATAGGAATCCTTGCCGGGGCGGTCGAGATCAAAGCCGTGATGGGCATGTTTGATCAGCGAAACCCGCAGGCCACGCGCCACTAAGAACGGGATCAGCTGTTCGATCAGGGTCGTCTTGCCGGAATTGGAATAACCGGCGAAACCAAAAACTTTCATTGTTTTATTTCCGTATTAGCCGCAACGCTGCGGGGCGCTTCGCGGCACGAAACAGTCATGACCGGCGCAAAACCGCCGCCGGGCGTTCTGAAATTGGTGGTCTGCCCCTGCCACAACCGGGCAGCCACCAGTTGCACACGGCCGTCATACACATAGCTGCGCAGATCGAGCTTGAGTGGGGCAGGCACACCCGCCACGCTCAACTGCCGCGAAGAAGGTGGCGCCAGTGCCTGCGCGACATAATCGACACCGCCGCTCAGTATCTCATCGAAAACCCGCCGCGTCAGCTTGTCGCCGCGATAGGCAGCTTTGGCACCATAGCCACCCGCCGGTTTGAAAAACAACTGGCGACGCCGCGCCCAGAAATCTTCGGCGCGGGTGGCATCCACCACTTCGGTGCGCGGAATTCCCGCCGCCAGTATGGCGCGTGTTTCCGCAGGCACGCCCCATACACGCAGGCGTGCCTCATCGCACAAAGCCACCAGATTGCGTTTGTCGGCATACAGGGCGTGGGCGTGGGGATGCGGCGTAATGACCACACCCGCACCCGCACATTCACCTTCCGCCAGCCAGGCCGCACGCAAGGCGGCGTTTTCGGGCGCATCCAGGGCAAAATCGGTGAGCCGGTTATAGACCAGATCAACAGCCTGCGCCGCCTGCCAGAGAACGCCATCACGCCAGACCAGTTCGCGCGGATCGGCGATCGATGCGGTGATGCCGTGGCGTTCAAACAAATGCTGAAACAGGAGGAACTCCGGGTAAAGGTATTGCTGCTCAGGCGCGTCATCCACAATGGCGATGTGACGCAAAGGGGCATCGCCGCGTGCCGCACGCCATTCGGCGCGGAACATCGCCATGAACAGCAGCTCCGGATCATCTCCTGCCACCAGGCCAGGCAATGCCACATCAATATTTTCACAACAGGCGCGCTGGGCGCGTGCCAGCAGGGCATTCAACAACCCTCCCCCGGCATTGGTATTGATTTCGATGAGTTGCGGCCAGCCTTCGGGATGCGTGGGCAGATGAAAATCGTAGCCGAGAAAAACACCGCGCGCCCGGGAAATATGGTGTGCCGATGGCGGCGCGTAAGACAACACATGTTCGACATAGCCCGGCAGCACAACCACGCTTTCAATCGCCGCAATCAAAGCGGCCATGCGTTCGATATGACGATCACTGACAAACACCGTCGAGCCAGAGAACAGATGGGGACGCTCATGCTCGATCATATTGATCAACGACGCACCATCCGCGCGCTGCCCCAATTCCTGGCGCAGCAGGGCACTATCCAGCGAAACACACTGACAATCGAGATTCAGCCGTTCCGCCAGGTCATGACCATTGCCAGGCGCACGGGCAGCCATCACGTCCGCATCGAGAATCCGCTTGTTCATCATTCCGCGAGTTTACCCTCGTCTGCCACAGCCGCTGCGCTGAAGAACTCCTGCACCGCACTCACTTCACGGCTGCGGCGCATCGGTGGCAGGGATTGCCAGATACGACGGCCATATTGCTTGCCGATCAGACGGGGGTCGCAGATCATCAGCACGCCCCGGTCATGCTCATCGCGAATCAGGCGACCCGCGCCCTGCTTCATGCTGATGACGGTGCGCGGCAATTGATAATCCATGAACGGATTCTTGCCTGACTTACGCATCTGCTCGATACGCGCCGACAGCACCGGATCATCGGGCGGCGCAAACGGTAGCTTGTCGATCACCACCAGCGACAACGCGTCACCCCGCACATCCACGCCCTCCCAGAAACTCTGGCTGGCCACCAGCACCGCATTGCCCAGGCTGCGAAAACGATCCAGCAACTCACCCTTCGCACCCTCGCCTTGCAGCAAAAGAGGAAACGTCAGTTCATCCCGGGCAAAACGTTCCTGCAACAAACCGTGAATACGGCGCATGGCGCGCAGTGAAGTGCACAGCACAAAGGCGCGCCCACCAGCGGCCACCAGTGCCGGGTACGCCACATCGACCACCGCATCGACGTATTCGGGATGATTCGGATCGGGCATGCCGACCGGTGCGTACAGCAATGCATTCGCCGCGTAATCAAACGGGCTGCCCCAATAACCGGTTTCGGCATCGACCAGACCCAGCTCGCCACAATAGTGCGAAAAATTACGCCCGACTGCGAGGGTGGCCGAAGTAAATATCCAGGCACGCGGCTGGCCTTCGATCTGACGACGAAAAATATCCGCCACATCGAGCGGCGTCAGGTTGAGCGAGAGGGCGTGGCTATACACTTCCACCCAGCGAACTTGCGTGAGGTCCTCCGTCTCGCACCAGCCCTTGAGCCGCAGATGCACTTCCTGGCTGCGTTGCAAACAGTTGGCCAGCCCCTCGGCGCGTTCGGCCTGGCTTTCCAGATGCTTGATCATCGCCGCCAGCTCATCCCCCAGCACCGCCAGCGCACGCTGGAAATCCGCGTCACTCAACAGCCCTGCCGCAGGCAAACGCGCATTTTCGCCCGGCACGGCCAGGCGCAGATCGCGCGCAGCCTTGTCGAGTGCTGCGGCAGCCGTCTGCAGGGGCGTGTAATCTTTGGCGGCCGCCACGGCCTCAAGGCGCGTATCCCGCGCCAGATCGACGAGCTGGTTCGTGCCCAGACTAACCCCGAAAAACAGACCCGCCACTTCAGGGAGCTGATGGGCTTCATCAAACACCACCGTATTGCAGGCTGGCAACAGCTCACCCAAACCTTCATCACGCAACATGACATCGGCGAAGAAAAGATGATGATTGACGACCACCACATCGGCCGCCAAAGCCTCACGCCGCGCGGCCAGCACAAAACACTCGGTGTGATGCGAGCACTCCTGCCCCAGACAGTTCTCGCGCGTTGACGTGGCAGCCGCCCAGGCACCGGAATCCTCCGGCACGGCGGCCAGCCGCCCCTTGTCGCCCGTCTTGCTGGTTTTGGCGTAGCGGGCGATGGTGCGGATATGTGTTGTTTCCTCACGCGACTGGAAGCGGCCATCGGCCACCGCTCGCTCGAGATGGTAATGACAAACGTAGTTGGCACGCCCCTTGAGCAGCGCGATGCTGACCGGCACACCCAGTGCCTCGCGCACGGCCGGCAGATCCCGGTCAAATAGCTGATCCTGCAAGGTTTTGGTGCCTGTCGACACAATCACCTTACCCCCGGACAGCAAGGCTGGCACCAGATAGGCGAAGGTCTTGCCCGTCCCCGTACCGGCCTCGGCCACCAGCACACGGTTATCTTGAATGGCTGCGGCAATGCGCCCGGCCATTTCGACCTGCTGCGGGCGCGCGCGATAGCCTGGAATCGCGCGCGACAGACGCCCATCAAGGGCAAAGGCTTCAGTAACAGATGAAAGCTCGGACATGGCAACAACAACCAGGGAATCGGCGATGGTATCACGAGCTTTCACAACAGAATTGACTCCGCTCAAACATCAAAAACCATGCAGCATCCACCATTTTTTTGTTTTACACCTGAAACAGGCTGTATTACGATGACCGGGTGCGCCACCCCGCATGGCTTACGACCTGGACTATCACAAATACTGGAGCTTTCATGTTATTCCACTCCCTGTTCTTTCGCATGCGCCTGGTGCATTGGATCGGCATTGCACTGCTGGTGGCCAATACCATTTTCTTTACCGACAACCTGATAGGCCAGATTGTTCAATTCGTCGTTGCCTTCGTTGTATTCATTCATGACATCGACGAAAGACGCTGGGGTGTGGTCACACTCGACGAACTTTCCAGCTATCTGCAGCACTTTGGCAAACACGACCTTTCCCGTTCCTGTGCGGTCAATGCCGCATACAACGCAGAAGTTCACCATGTCATCGATGTCATTGAAGGCTTTCGCGGCAAGGTTCGCGACTCGATCACGGAAATCAAGACCGCCGCCAATGACAACAACCGTCTCGCCACCCGCCTTGACGACCATGCCCAGAACATCGGCCGCAGCATTGGTGACACCACACAAATCGTCGGCGACACCACGGCCAGCACCGAACACATCCGCAACAAGATCCAGACGCTCGCTCAAGAAGCCGAAGCCGCACATCACGAACTGCAATCGGCCACACAGATGATCGACAGCAGCCGTGCCGCCATTATTGACATGCTGGGCAATGTCGATTCCAGCGTCGCCACCGGCACAGAACTCGCTGACCGGTTTGCCGAACTTTCCCGCAGCGCCGAAGAGATCAAGATCGTGCTCGGTTCCGTGGCTGAAATCGCTGACCAGACCAATCTGCTCGCGCTCAATGCCGCCATTGAAGCCGCACGGGCGGGCGAACAAGGGCGTGGATTTGCCGTCGTCGCCGATGAAGTCCGCAAACTGGCCGAACGCACACAAAAAAGCCTGGGGGAAATCAATCGCACGGTGGTGGCCATCATCAATGGCATTGCCGACACCAGCGGGCAAATGCACGAACAGGCCGAGGCACTCAAAACGCTGGCCGGCGCGTCGAACCGCATCGAACACATCATGACGGAAAGCCAATCCCTGATCATCCGTTCCGTCGAACTCACCAGCAAAACCGCCAGCATTTCCGGGGAAATACAAAACGACACCACTCACGTCGCCACACACATGGCGCAACTGGAAAACCTTGCCGACATCAACACCCGTAGCGTCGACGAAATTGCCAGTACCGTCCGCGAACTACGCAGCCTGTCTGAAAAATCCGGCAAATTGCTCGACCAGTTCAAAACCTGAGCCTGCCGTCCCCGTCCGACCATTGTGCGGACGGGGTGGGCGCCCTCAAACACCCTGCTTGACACACTGATCTCCGCACGATGCCCAGGCCAAACTGGATCATCGCAAACCAGGTACTTCGCGGCATCCGCACGAAACTCCTGCGCCTGTAGCCTCCATTCGCACAAAGACGGACACACCACCGTCCTGAATGGAACGACATACCTCATCACACCAAAAAGCCACCCCCATGACAGGTCTTGTCCAAATTCTCCGGAATATTATGTCCCCTTCTGCGTCCAAAAAATCGGCACGCTTACCTTCTATCGACCATGCCAATGAGGAGACATCCTGTCAGGACACCGAGGCACTCGATATCTGTCAAGAACGAGTGCATGCACAGCCCAACAATGCCCGTCATCGTTTTGCACTTGCGTTGGCCCTGAATCAGAAGGGGCACACCGCGCAGGCTCTTTCGGAATACCGGATCGCATTACAGCAGCAGCCTGATTTTGCTGAAGCACATTGCAACCTGGGCCTGCTCCTGCAGGAACAAGGCCTACCCGGTGCCGAGGAAGCCTTGCGACGTGCCTGCGAACTGGCACCGGAAAACCGGCATTTTGCGACCAATCTTCGCCTGCTGATGAGTGGCAAAGCACCCATGTGGCACTTCTCAATGATGAATGACCTGCCACGAGCCATTGCCTATGAAACAGCCTTACAACGTGCCTTACGACCCGATGATCATGTCCTTGACATCGGCACAGGCTCGGGACTGCTCTCCATGATGGCCGCACGCGCCGGCGCACAACGGGTGACCAGTTGTGAATCTGTTCCTGAGATTGCCACCCAAGCCCGACAAATCATCGCCACCAACGGCTATTCGGATCATATCGAGGTCATCGCCCAGCCTTCATCGAATCTCAAAGTACCTGATGACCTGCCAAAACGCGCCAACCTGCTGGTTTCAGAAATATTTTCCAGCGAAGTGATCGGCGAAGGCGCATTACCCAGCTTCGAGCATGCACGTAAACATCTACTCGAACCAGATGCCCGAATCATTCCTGCTCAAGCCTGGGTCGTTGGTCAATTGGCAGGAGCCGAAGCACTCGAGTCTTATTTACGGGTGGGAACCATTGCGGGGTTCGATCTGAAAAAATTCAATGAATTTTCACCTGTCACCGTATTCCCCACTGAATGGAGAATCGATCTGGAATATCAGTCAGATCCATTCGATATCTTTGATTTTAATTTTCAGAAAGACAGTGAATTTCCACCCCAATCATCCAGGCTACACATTCCGGTCACGCGTAGCGGAAAGTGCTACGGCATCCTTCAATGGTTGCGATTGCGCCTTTACGATGACATTTTCTATGAAAATGATCCGCACGATGCTGGCTGCACTGACCATACCGCAGGCCATTGGCGATGGGCACTGCACACTTTTCCAATACCACTGAACCTACACGCCGGCCAGCGGCTGGAGATCCACGCAACCCACAACAGAAACCAGCTGATGTTCGTCGTTGAAAACTGATTCAGAACGTTGAACAATGAAAAAACCCGTGATGTCCCCAGCAATCCGTCGTCGTCATCTTCATCTGCGTACTGAAACGCTCCATACGGCTACGGGTATTTAGCTTGAGGATACATTCACGCCAGGGATCCGTATCGGCCCTGTAGCCCAGTTTTTCGCACGCAGGTCCATAAACCTGAATCATCTCATCCACTTCCTGTTGCATCTGAACCGAACGTTCCGCCGGGGTCAGGGAGACGCAGCCCACCAGCAAGGCCGACAAGCTGGCCATCAGGATCATCTGTTTGTACATGATGAAGCTCCTTTTCTCTATTGCCCCTGACAAAACGAACTGAAACCTGCACTGCAAGGGAAGGCGAATTATCATCCGTAAGCATACTCGTTGCACACGCGACCGATCTTGTCGACATTTGTTTTTATGCCCACCCCCAACGCCTTCGATGTTCCCGACATTCTTCCCATGAAAATCTACACTACCGCCCCCCTCGAAGACCCGCGCAAGGCGCGAACGCTTTACAAGGAATTGGAAGAGATCGGCTACGACGGTGGTTTTTCATTCGAAGCCAAGCACGATCCCTTTCTCGCCCTGGCCGTTGCTGCCGAGCACACCACGCGTTTGCGTTTGGGCACTGCCATCGCGATTGCCTTCGCACGCAATCCGATGAACCTGGCCAACCTCGGTTACGACATGCAGTCAATCAGCGGCGGACGTTTCGTGCTGGGGCTGGGCTCACAGGTCAAACCCCACATTGAAAAACGCTACAGCAGCGTCTGGTCAAATCCGGCTGAACGCATGCGTGAGATCGTTCTGGCCATCAAGGCGATCTGGGCCTGCTGGGAAGGCCAGGCACCGCTGAATTTCGAAGGACGTTTCTATCGTCATATCTTGATGATTCCTGCCTTCAATCCTGGCCCGAACCCTTACGGCCCACCGCCGATTTTCACCGGGGGCTTCGGCCCAAAAATGACCGCTATTGCCGGTGAAGTCAGCGATGGTTTCATCGCCCACCCGTTCAATACCCGTCGCTCGCTGCTGGAAAAGACCCTTCCCGCACTCGAATCAGGGCTACTCAAAAGTAATCGCCAGCGCAGCGACATCGAAGTCATGTGCGCCACACTGACGGTCACCGCCGACACCGAAGAAGGGCTAACCGCCTCGAAACTCGCCGCCAAAAAACAACTGGCGTTCTACGGTTCGACCCCTGCCTACCTGCCCACACTAGCAGTTCATGGCTGGGAATCGCTCCACGAAGAACTCAACCGTCTGTCCAAAGCGGGTCGTTGGGACGACATGACGGCGCTGATTAGCGACGACGTGCTCAACGAAATCGCCGTCGTTGGCGAACGTCATGAAATCGCGGCCAAACTCACGGCGCGCCTGGCAGGCATTGCCGACAGTGTCAGCATCACCCACAACCGCTGCCCTGATCCCGGCCATTGGGCGGATATTGTGCAAAATTTAAGAGAACACTGATTTAACCCGTTCGCCCTGAGCCGTTCGATCTACCTCAGGACAGGCTTGTCGAAGGGCATCCCCCGTAAATACAATGGCTTCGACAGGCTCAGCACGAACGGTTACGAATAAATCAGTGCTCCCCTAAAACAGTCCCTCTAACTTTTCGCGAGCCTCCATGACCCCATCCCTATTTCCAGAACTCGGCTTCTACGCACTTCCCGGCCACACCCATACGCCGGCTGATTTATTGACGGAAGTCCGCGAAGCGGAGTGCCTTGGCATTGGCTCCGCGTGGATTTCCGAACGTGTGGATGTCAAGGAAATCGGCGTACTCGCCGGTGCGGCGGCGGCAGTTACCCAGAATATTTTTATCTGTAGTGCTGCCACCAATATCAACACACGTCATCCCATCATTACCGCCAGTCTGGCCACCACCGCCAGCCGTCTCTCCGGTGGCCGCTTTGCGCTGGGTGTGGCACGCGGGATCGGGGTACGAGCCGGACTATGGGGACTGGATCCCGTCACTAACGCCCAGCTACGCGACTTCGCTGA
>JAGOVA010000089.1 GCA_018061005.1 Sterolibacterium sp.
GCTGGTCAGTCGGCATCTTCCTGCGCGAATTTGCCGCACTCTACGCCGCCGCCTGCGCGGGCGAGCCCACCGACACGCTGCTGCCGCCCTTGCCCATCCAGTATGCCGACTACGCCGTGTGGCAGCGGCAACATCTGGCCGGTGCGCGGTTGCAGCAAAGTCTGGCGGCCTGGGTGGCCGGGCTGGGCGATGCCCCTGTGCTGCTCGAATTGCCCACCGATCATCCGCGTCCGGCGGTGCAGCGTCATCGGGGTGCGCGCCATGAATTCCGTCTCGATGCTGAATTGGTCAGGCAGATTCATCGGCTGGCGCGGCGCAATGAGGCCACGCTGTTCATGGTGCTGCTTTCGGCTTTTGCCGTGTTGCTCGGACGGCTGGCCGGGCAGCATGACGTGGTGATAGGCACCCCCGTGGCGAATCGCCCGCGTGAAGAACTTGAAGGCTTGATCGGCTTTTTCGTGAATACGCTGGCCTTGCGGGTTCGTTTTGATGGCCAGCAGGATGCAGACACGCTGCTGCAGACGGTGCGGCAAACCGTGCTGGCTGCCTATGATCAGCAAGAGGTGCCGTTCGAGCAGGTCGTCGAAGCGGTGAATCCGCCACGCTCCCTCGCGCATACCCCGTTATTCCAGGCCATGCTGGCGTTGCAGAACACGCCGCTGATGGCGGTCGCACAGCCGTTGCCGGGACTGTCGCTGACCGCGCTGCCGCTGGAAACCCAGGCCGCCCAGTTTGATCTCACGCTGAATCTGCATGAGCAGGGTGATGAGATCGCTGCGAGTTTCCTGTATGCCAGTGACCTGTTCGAGCCGCCAACCATCGCCCGCTGGGCGGGGCATTTTGTGCAGATGCTGCAGGGATTGTGCAGCGCGCAGGCTGGGCAGCCGCTGGCGCAGCTCACGTTGCTGAATGCAGCGCAGCGCCATGAAGTCGACCAGTTTAGTGTCAGCAGTGCACCATCGCCCGGCGCGGCAGCGCAGGCGACGAATCTGGTTTCCTTATTCGAGGCGCAGGTGCAGCGGCGGCCACAAGCCATCGCTGTCAGCTGCACCGGGGTGTCACTCAGTTATCACGAGCTCAATGCGCGCGCCAATCAGCTGGCGCATCGCCTGCGCGCGCTGGGCGTGGGGACGGATGTGATCGTGGCGTTGTGTATCGAGCGCAGCCCGGAAATGCTGGTCGGCCTGCTGGCCATCCTCAAGGCGGGCGGGGCGTATCTGCCGGTTGATCCGGACATGCCCGCCGAGCGCATGGCCTGGATGCTGGACGATGCCCGGGTGCAGCATGTCATCACCCGACACGCCTTGCGTGACCGGTTGCCTGCTCAGTTGATCGGCGCGTTGCCCCATGTGCTTTGCCTGGATGCAGAGCAGAAGATCATGCCCCGGCAGTCGACTGCCAACCTGGGCGCGGCCGAAAGCGGCTTGAGCGCACGGCATCTGGCTTACGTCATCTACACCTCGGGCTCCACTGGGCAACCCAAGGGTGTGATGGTTGAACATGCCCAGGTCATGCGGCTGTTCGCGGCCACGGCAGCCGGGTTTCACTTTGATGAGCAGGATGTGTGGTCCTTGTTCCACTCGTTTGCCTTCGACTTTTCCGTGTGGGAAATCTGGGGTGCCCTGCTGCATGGGGGGCAGCTGGTGATCGTGCCGCAACTGGTGACCCGCTCGCCGCACGAGTTTTATCAGCTGCTTTGCGAAACGGGTGTCACCATACTCAACCAGACCCCTAGTGCCTTTCGCGCGTTGATCGCCGCGCAGGCCGAGATGGGGCGCATGAATGTGACGACAGGGGGGGGCGGCAATAGCCTGTCGCATCGTCTGCGCTGCATCATTTTTGGTGGTGAGGCTCTGGACATGCACCTGCTGCAAGCCTGGCTGGCGCGCAACGATCTGCAGCAAACGCAGCTGGTCAATATGTATGGCATCACTGAAACCACAGTGCATGTCACCTGGAAGTTTCTGACGCAGGCGGATATCGAACAGGACAGCGGTCACCCGATCGGCGTGGCGATTCCCGATCTGCAGATTTATCTGCTCGATGACGCGCAGCAGCCGGTACCGATCGGCGTGACGGGCGAAATTTATGTGGGCGGCGATGGCTTGGCGCGCGGCTATCTGGGTCGCCCCGAGCTGACGGCGGCACGCTTCATCGCACATCCCTGGAGCGACAACCCGGCGGCACGCCTCTACAAATCCGGCGATCTGGCGCGCTGGCGTGCCGATGGCAGCCTGGATTATCTGGGGCGCAACGACCATCAGGTCAAGATTCGGGGCTTTCGCATCGAGCTGGGTGAGATCGAGGCACGCCTGGCAGAACAGCCGGCCATCCGCGAAGCGGTGGTCATCGTGCGTGAAGACCGCCCGGGCGACCCGCGCCTGGTCGCCTATCTGACCCGCCAGCCCGCGCATGATTTTCAGCTCGAGACACTCCGCCTTGCCCTGCGGCGCAGCCTGCCCGAGTACATGTTGCCTGCAGCCTATGTCATGCTGGACAGCCTGCCGCTGACGGTGAATGGCAAACTCGATGTGCGTGCCCTGCCCATGCCGGAAGCCGCCAGCCCGGACGCAACCGGAGCGGAATGGGCTGCGCCACAAGGCGCGCTCGAAATGCTGCTGGCCGAACTCTGGCAAACGCTGTTGCAGCGCAAGGCGATCGGCCGTCATGACCATTTCTTCGAGCTGGGCGGCCATTCCCTGCTGGCCGTGCAGGTCAACAGCCGCCTGCGGCAGTTGCTGGAGCGCGAGATTCCCCTGCGGATGCATTTCGAACACCCCGTGCTCGCCGAATTCGCCCATCATGTGGGCAGGATACCCAGCGTGCTGCAGGAAGCCCCCATCCCCCGGCTCACCGCGCAGGCGCGGGCACAACCGTTGCCGCTGTCCTGGTCGCAACAACGACTCTGGTTCCTCGACCGTCTCGATGCTGCCGCCAGTCATGCTTATCACATCCCCGGCATTTTCGAGTTGCACGGCAAGCTCGATACGGAGGCATTGCAATGGGCGCTGGATGCCCTCGTGGCGCGCCATGACATCCTGCGTACCACTGTGCACACCCGGGCGGGTGCAGGCTGGCAGTGTGTGGCGGATTGCGCAGGTTTCGCGCTCGAACAACAGGACTTAAGCCGCACGGCCAGCACCCGCCGCAAGCCGCCGGAAGCGGTCGCATCACTGCTGGATGCAGCCTTGCGGCGTCCCTTTGACCTGGCCAGCGGCCCCCTGATTCGTGGTCTGTTGATCAAAACCGCTGCAACCCGGCATACCTTGTGCATCGACATGCACCACATCATCGCGGACGGCTGGTCGATCGGCCTGCTGGCCGATGAGGTCGCCACGCTTTATCGCGCCCGTCTGGCAGGCTGCACAAACCCGGCTAGCGTGCTGTCGCCGTTGCCACTTCAGTATGCCGATTACGCCTGCTGGCAGCGGCAATGGCTGGCGGGCGAGCGGCTGCAGGCGCAACTGGCGTACTGGCAGCAGCAGCTGGGCGATGCGCCCGCGCTGCTTGAGCTGCCCAGCGACCGGCCGCGTCCGCCGTTGCAAAGTTATCTGGGTGCGAGCCGCCCCTTGAGCCTGGATGCCAGGCTCACGCAGGCACTGAAGCAATACGCCCAGTCGCAGGAGGCCACCCTGTTCATGGTGTTGCTGGCGGGATATGCCCTGTTGCTGGGTCGTCTGGCTGGCCAGCAGGACGTGGTGATCGGCACCCCGGTGGCCAACCGGCCCCGGCAGGCACTCGAAGGCCTGATCGGCTTCTTCGTGAACACCCTGGCCTTGCGGGTGCGGCTGGATCCGGCGGCCACCTGCGCGCAACTGCTGCAAGCCTTGCGACAAGACACACTGGCCGCCTGGGAACATCAGGACACGCCGTTTGAGCAGGTGGTCGAAGCACTCAATCCTGCGCGCAGCCTTGCCCACAGCCCGGTCTTCCAGGCCATGCTGGCGTTGCAGAATCTGCCGCAGAAGCAAATCGACTTGCCCGGCCTGCGGCTTGAAGCACAGGCGCTGGCCACGCACACCACGCAATTTGACCTGAGCTTCAATCTGCATGAAAACGGCGACATTCTGCAAGGCGATGTGCACTACGCCACCGATCTTTTTGATGCCGAAACCATCGACCGCTGGGTGCAGCTGTATCAGCACATTTTGCAGGACATGGTTGCCAGCCAGGGGCAACGGCCGCAGCAGGCGGTGGCCTGGTTAAGTGAGGCCGAGCGTCAACAGTTGCTTGAAGGCGGCCACGCCCCGCGGCTGCCCGTAGCGGCAGAGGCAACGCTGGTCAGTCTCTTTGAAGCGCAGGTGCGCGGCTATCCAGAGCGCATCGCGCTGCGTCATGTCGCGCAGCAGATCACTTACGCCGCGCTCAATCGCCGTGCCAACCAGCTGGCGCATCGGCTGTGTGCGCGGGGCGTCGCTCCCGGGCAGCGCGTCGCCCTCTGCGTCGAACGAGGTATCGACATGATCGTCGGCTTGCTGGGCATCCTCAAGGCCGGGGCTGCCTATGTGCCGCTCGACCCGGACTACCCCGCTGAGCGCATCGCCCGGATGCTGGCCGATGCCCAGCCCAGTCTGGTGCTGACGCTATCATCCCGACGGGCATTGCTGGCAGAAACCACACGCATCCCACCCGCCGATATCCTCGCGCTGGACGATGACGAGCCCCGCATCGCGCAACACGCAGAGGCCGAGGCCGAGATCGAGGCAGATCCCGGCGCGCAGGAAATTGGCTTGCAGGAAATTGACCTGCAGCCACAGCATCTGGCGTATGTGATGTACACCTCCGGCTCCACCGGCCAGCCTAAGGGGGTGATGCTGGAACATCGCGGCCTGGTCAATCTGGTGCGGGCGATGCAGCTGTACCATCCGCCTGCAGCGCACGGCCACCATCATCTGCTGCAGTTTGCCAGCATCAGTTTCGACATGTCGGTGGAAGAAATTTTCGGTGCGCTGTGCAGCGGTTATACGCTGGTCATCCGCACCGATGCCTGGATCGCCGATGCGCCAAGCTTCTGGCAGCATTGCGCCGAAGCCGGGCTGAGCCTGCTCAATCTGCCCACGGCCTACTGGCATCAGCTGGCACAGGATGAGCAGGCGGCTATTCCTGCAGGCATCCAGCAGATTTTTATCGGCGGTGAAGCCGTGAATACGGAAATCGTCCGCCGCTGGTTCCAGCGCGCAGGGCATCGTCCTTTGCTGATGAATGCCTACGGCCCCACCGAAACCTCGGTGAACGCCACGCTGCGTGCCATGGATGCGACGGATGCCACAAGCCGCCTCATCGGCGCACCCATCGCCAATACCCGTATCTACATCCTCGACCCGCACGGTCAGCCGCAACCTGTCGGCGTGGTGGGCGAGATTTTCATCGGCGGCCTGGGCGTGGCGCGGGGCTATCACGAACGCCCTGAACTGACGGCCGAACGATTCCTGCCCGACCCGCACAACCCCGCGCCGGATGCTCGCATGTACCGGACGGGCGATCTGGGACGCTGGCAGGCGGATGGCCAGATCGAGTATCTGGGGCGCAACGACTTTCAGGTGAAGATACGCGGCTTCCGTATCGAGCTGGGCGAGATCGAAGCGCATCTGCGCCGCGATGCCCGTGTGCGTGAATCAGTGGTGCTGGCGCGCGAAGAACGACAGGGCGAGCGACGGCTGGTGGCGTATCTGGTGCTGCAGGCCGACCGTCGTTCGCATGACGAAATCATGGCCGCGCTGCGTGCCCAGCTCAAGGCAGGGCTGCCCGATTACATGCAGCCCAGCGCTTTTGTGCTGCTCGATGCGCTGCCCTTGCTGCCCAACGGCAAGCTGAATCGCGCGGCGCTGCCCGCGCCCGCCCAGACGGCCTATCGCCGGCAAGGCCATGTCGCGCCGCAGGGCGAAATCGAAGCCACGCTGGCCGCGATTTGGCAAGAACTGCTGTCGCTCGAACAAGTCGGTCGGCATGACCACTTCTTCGATCTGGGCGGTCATTCGCTGCTGATCGTGCAGCTCATCGAACGCCTGCGCCGCGCCGGGTTGAACCTGGATGTCCGCAGCGTCTTCCTGCACCCCACGCTGGAAGCACTGGCCTCGCATCTGGAAGCACAGGCCGCCGATGGCAGCCTGCCGCTCCGCTTCGAGGCACCGCCCAACCGGATTCCGCCCGGCTGCACGGCCATCACGCCCGACATGCTTCCTCTAGTTCGCCTGACACCCGCGCAGATCGACCTCCTCGTCGCGCAGATCCCTGGTGGCGCGGCGCAGGTGCAGGATATCTATCCGCTCGCGCCTTTGCAGGAGGGTCTGCTGTTCCATCACCTGCTCGATACAACAGGCGATGCGTATGTCCTGCCCATGCTGATGGAATTTGCATCGACAGAGCGGCTGGCTGCTTTCCTTGCCGCCCTGCAGGTGGTCATCGCGCGGCACGACATCCTGCGGACGGCCTTCTTCTGGCAAGGGCTGGATGCCCCGCTGCAGGTGGTTCATCGTGAGGTTGCACTGAGCGTTGAAACGCTGTTGCCAACACCGTTGCCAGTATCGCCCCAGTCGGTGCGTGCCTTGCTGGAAGACCGTATGCGGCATGCGGTGCAGCCGATGAACCTTCAGCAAGCACCGCTCATCCGCCTGACCATGGCGCAGGATGCGGCTGCCGCCGACGCGCCCTGTGTGTTGTTGCTGCAACTGCACCACCTCATCAGCGATCACGTCTCGCTGGAACTGGCCATCGAGGAAATCATGATTGTGCTGGCGGGAGAGGCGCACAGCCTGCCGTCGCCCGTGCCCTACCGTGAATTTGTCGCGCAGACCCGCGCCGCTGAAGGCGGGCAGCGTCATGGGCTGGCCTATTTCCGCACACGACTGGCCGACATCGAAGCACCTACTGCGCCGTATGGTCTGCTCGATGTGCGCGGCGATGGCCGCAGCGTCCGTGAGGCACGGCAGGCCGTGGAGGCCAGCCTGGGGCAGCGCACGCTGGATGCCGCGCGTCATCTGCAGGTCAGCCCGGCCACGCTGTTTCATGTGGCCTGGGCACTGGTCGTTGCCCGCACCAGTGGGCGTGATGATGTGGTCTTTGGCAGCGTGCTCTCGGGGCGGCTGCAAGGCACGGCGGGTGCAGATCGGGTGCTGGGCATGTTCATCAACACCCTGCCGGTTCGCTGCGCGCTGCATGGGCGTAGCGCACAGGAAGCCGTCATGCAGATGCACGGCGATCTTATCGAACTGCTGCGGCACGAACAGGCTTCGCTGGCGCAGGTACAACGGGAAAGTGCCGTTCCTGCCCATCTACCTTTGTTTACCGCCGTACTGAATTACCGGCACACCGCGCCGCAGGAAAGCAAACCTGCCGACATCCCGGGGATGCGCGTTCTGGCCAGCCAGGAACGCACGAACTATCCTTTCGTCATGTCAGTGGATGATTTTGCGGGTCGCTTCGAGCTGGTCGCGCAGGTGGCGCAGCACGAACATCCGATGGCACCGGAACAGGTCACGGCACTCCTCCATGCCGCACTGAATGCGCTGGTCGACGCATTGATGCAACCAGCAGCGCAGCCAGCAATGACCCCCTTGCAGACGCTCGACATTCTGAGCGCCGAACAACGGCGCTGGCTGCTCGGGCAACAGGGTCGCCCTTGCGCGGCGGCGGTTCCCTCTTGCGCGGCGGCATCTCCCCAATTTCTCCCCCACCGCATCACCGAGCAAGCCCGCCAACAGCCTGCCACGGCGGCCATTGATTTTGACGGCAGCCAGCTCAGCTACCAGGACCTCGACCACCGCAGCAACCAGCTCGC
>JAGOVA010000090.1 GCA_018061005.1 Sterolibacterium sp.
AATTCCTGCAGGCCGGGGCTGTCGATGATGGCCGAGCGGGTATCGAGGGCGTAGCGGCGGGCGTGGGTGGTGGTGTGTTTGCCGGAGTCGAGCGCGGCGGAAATTTCACGGGTGGCGGCGGCGGCTTCGGGGATCAGGGCGTTGATGAGGGTGGATTTGCCCATGCCGGACTGACCGACGAGGATGGAGGTCTGGCCGTCGAGCAGGGGGCGCAGCGGGGTGGCGTGATCCAGCGCGCTGAGTTCGATGACCGGGTAGCCGAGGGCGGCCAGCGGGGCGAGGCGTTGCCGGGCTTCGTCGAGTTGCGTGGTGAGGTCGATCTTGTTGAGGACGATGAGGCTGCACAGCCCTTCGGATTCGGCGGCGACGAGGGCGCGGGTGAGGAATTCGTCGCTGAACGAGGGTTCGGTGGCGACGACCAGCACGAGTTGTGTGGCATTGGCGACGATCAGTTTCTGGCGGAAGGCGTCGGAGCGGTAGAGTAGCGAGGTGCGCGGCTGGTTGCGGATGATCTGCGCTTGTTCGGCGTTGGCGCGTTCGAGTTCGACGTAGTCGCCACAGGCGTAGGGGCTTTTTTTGCCGCGCGGGTAGCCGGTGATGCGGCTGCCGTCGGCCAGTTCGATTTCGTAGTGGCGACCAAAAGCGGCGACGATCAGGCCGCTGAGTAGAGGGGTATTGCTCATGACATCAGGGACTTCAGGTGCGCCACCCGCAGGCTGGCGGGGGGGTGGGAGTCGTGGAACAGTGAGTGCAGCGGATCGGGGGTGAGGGTGCTGGCGTTGTCGCGGTAGAGTTTGGCCAGGGAGCTGATGAGTTCGCTGGCGGCGGTTTGCCGGGCGGCGTAGGCATCGGCTTCGTATTCGTGGCGGCGTGAAAGTTGCGAGAGCAGGGGCGACAGTGGAAAGGTGAAGTGGGGGATGACGAGGACGAACAGCATCAGTGCCAGTGCGGTGTTGCCGGGGCTCATGAGCGTGGCGGCGGCGGGTGGGGTCAGCCCCAGCCCGGTGTAGAACCAGGGCTGGGCGATCAGTGCGCCCAGTACGGCGAAGAACAGCAGGGTGAGCAGCCCCAGCAGGACGAAGCGTTGGATGACGTGGCGGTGGCGGTAGTGGCCGAGTTCGTGTGCGAGTACGGCGTCGATTTCAGGCGGGGTCAGGCGTTCGAGCAGGGTGTCGTAGAAGACGATGCGTTTGGCCGCGCCAAAGCCGGTGAAGTAGGCGTTGCCATGCGAGGAGCGTTTGGAGCCATCCATCACAAAGAGCCCGCTGGATTGAAAGCCGCAGCGGGCGAGCAGGGCTTCGATGCGGGTTTTGAGTTCGGGATTGTCGAGCGGGATGAATTTATTGAACAGCGGGGCAATCAGCGTCGGGTAGAGCAGCAGGGCGAGTAGGTTGAAGGCCATCCAGAATGTCCAGACGTAGAGCCACCAGGCACTGCCCATCTGCTTCATCAGCCAGAGTACGGCGAGCAGCAGCGGTGTGCCGATGGCGATGGCGAGGACGGTTTGTTTGAGCAAATCCACCAGATACAGGCGTGGGGTGAGTTTGTTGAAACCGAATTTTTCTTCGAGGACGAAGGTGCGGTAAAGGTCGGCAGGCAGATGCGCCAGATAGCCGATGACGACGATGGATCCGATCAATGCCAGGCCATGCAGGTAACCTGCGTCAGGAAACTGCTGTGCACACCCGCTGACGAGGGCTTGCAGCAGGCCGCCGAGGGTGAAGAGCAGGAGCATGGCCGTGTCGATGGCCAGGTCGACGAGGGCGAGGCGGGATTTTGCGTGGCTGTAGTCGGCGGCTTTCTGGTGATCGGCCAGGCTGATGCGGCTGGCGAAGTCGGCCGGGACGGCGTGACGGTGACGCTGGATGTGGCGCATTTGCCGCCAGGAGAGCCAGGCATGCAGGGCGGTGTTGAGGGTCAGAGCCAGGAGAAAAATCAGGGTGAAGGTGCTGGGGGTCATGGGTGGCAGGCGTGGCAGGGTGGCAGGAGTGGCAAGGGTGAATAGCAGGAGCTATGAGACAATGCGCACCTTATCGTGAACAGCCCAAGGGGCGGAAAATTTATGGCACAGGATCAGAACGCGCTTGTCTGGCTCGACATGGAAATGACCGGGCTCAACCCGGATGGGGATCGCATCATCGAAATTGCGATGGTGGTGACGGATACGCAACTCAATACCATCGCGGAAAGCCCGTCGTGGGTGGTGCATCAGTCGGATGCCGTGCTGGATGGCATGGACGAGTGGAACAAGAACACGCATGGCCGCTCCGGCTTGATCGGCAAGGTCAAGGCGTCGTTGATGAGCGAGGCGGAGGTCGAGGTGGCGTGTCTGGAGTTTCTCAAGCTGCATGTGCCGGCGCGGGTGTCGCCGATGTGCGGTAATTCGATTTGTCAGGATCGACGTTTCATGGCGCGTTACATGCCCAAGCTGGAGGATTATTTCCACTATCGCAATCTTGATGTGAGCACGCTGAAGGAGTTGTGCAAACGCTGGAAGCCGGAGCTGGCGAAGGGCGTGACCAAGAACGGCAAGCACACGGCGCTGGCGGATATTTATGAGTCCATCGAGGAAATGAAGTATTACCGCGAGCACTTCCTCAAGCTCTGATTCATGGACGATTTTTCTGGTACAGACGCAGACGCTCGTTGCGGTCGCTGGGGCGATGGCCTTCCCAGCGTTTGTGCCAGCCTTTGGGGGCTTTTTCGAGCTGCCCCGTTCCTTGGTTGAGGCGTAGCGTGCAGGCTTGTCCGGCGGGCGTGTCGGCCGGCATGGTGCGGATATTGGCAAAATATTCCAGTGAAATACGTTGTGTGATGCCCAGGTCGCGCGCGGCGATGCAGTCCTGTTTTTCCGGCAGGGATTGCTGGAGTGCGCTGGCGAGGCTGCGATAGCTCTTGCCATAATCAATCCACGGTAGCCAGAGCGTAATCAGGAGCGTCCAGGCCAGGGTGACCCCGGCCGCCCAGTGGCTCAGGCCGCGCCACGTCGAGCGTGGGCTGGCAAAGATCAGCCAGAGCCAGGTGATGGTCAGCAGCAGGGCGATGGCGTAGGCGGTGGGCGAGAATACGGCGACAAACCCCGGCGCCAGTTTGGCGGCATTGCGAGCCACCTGCGCCGGTATGCCGAAGCTCAGTGCCACGCCCCCCAGCCAGACCAGCCCGATGAAGAGGGTGAAGCTCATCATGCCGAACCAGTCGAAGGCGTTGGTCGCGCCGCGCCGCAGCAGATGCACGCTGCTGGCGGCTTGCAGGATCAGGGGCACCAGTAGTGGCAAGGCCGCTAGCGGGCGTGGCTCGCCGGTGAGCAGCAGTACGATGAAGCTGGTCAGCGCGCCGATGAGTGGCAGGCTGATGGCGGGTTGCCCAAGGTGACGGCGGTTGAGCCAGAGCGACCAGAGTGCCAGCGGCAGGGCAGGCCAGGCAAACCAGGCCAGCATTTCCAGAAGATCGGGCAGCATGCGCCATCCGTCAGTGTGAAAACGCAGGCTGCTGGTGAGTTGTTCTATCCAGCTCGGGTAGAGGGCGGGGCGTTGCCAGGCGAGCAGCAAGCCCCATGTCAGGCAGATCAGTGTGGTGACCAGCACGGCGATCAGCAGGCCGGATAAGGCCTTGCGGCTACGCCAGTGGGGATTGAGCGGGAGGATCAGCAGCAGGGGTAGCAGATGTGCTAGCGCGATGAGCCCCGACGCCAGAAAGCCCAGCCCGATGCCCAGCCCTGCCAGCAGGCCACCGGCCAGTGGGCGCAGCGGGAGCAACGCCAGACCACCGTAGGCGGTGGCACTGGCCGCAAGTAACGCGATGAGCGGTTGGGTCTCGTGTATCGGAACCAGCAGCCCCAGGCAGCCAATGGCGATGAGCGGAGCCGCATTGCCGGCCAGTCGTCGCGCCTGCGGTGCGAGGAGGTTGAGTGTTTGATCGGGCTGCGGGGTGGCTTTGTGCAGCAGGCGGCTGGCAAAGGCGAGCAGGGTCAGAAACAGCGCGCCATACAGGCCGGTGGCCAGGCGGATGGCGTCGTGCAAGGGTAGCAGGCCGCCGAATAGATGACCGCAAAGGGCGGCGATCCAGTAATACAGGGGCGGCGTTTCCAGCCAGGGCGTGCCGACGATATGCGGTGTCAGCCAGTCGCCGCCGCGCAGCAGTTCCCAGGTGATGCCGAAGTGCAGGGCATCGTCGTTTTTCCACGGGTCGTGGCCGATCAGCCCGGGTAGCAGGTAGAGCGCGCAGAGCAGGGCGAGAGGCCAGCCACGCCAGGGCGGCAGGTAGGGAAAGCGGGGCAGCCGCATGCGGTGATCGTGGTAGTGAGGTTCTGAAGTCAGTGGAAGTGAGAACCTGATTAGCAATGAACGTCAGCCAGATTTTCCGTTCATGGTTCGACAAGCTCACCACGAACGGAAAATCAGCGGGTTAGGGTTTTATTCAGATCAAGGCCGTTCGCCCTGAGCCTGTCGAAGGGTGCGCGGGTGAATGGGTGAGCACCTTGAGCTGACGTTCATTGCTAATCAGGAATGAAAAAGGCAGCCGCAGCTGCCTTTGTTCGTGCGTCGCGTGTTGCGTTGCGTGTCGCTTGCGGATCAGGAGGCGCGCTGAACGGTGCCGTATTTCTGACGGAAGCGTTCGACACGGCCGGCGGTGTCAACGATCTTCTGCTTGCCGGTGTAGAACGGGTGGCATTCGGAACAGACTTCGACGTGCAGCGGTTTCGCGCTCGTGGAGCGGGTCTTGAAGTTGTTGCCGCAGCTGCAGGTGACGCCGATTTCGACGTAGTTCGGATGCACGGAGTCTTTCATGATGGTGTCCTGTGGTGAATGGGTTGCGCGTATCCACGTACTCTCGCAGGAGCGAGGCCGCAGGCGCGTAAGCGGAGGATTATCCTCGATATTGCCGTTGATTGCAATTTTGCTGAATGGGTTGGGCGATGATGTGTGATGTGTGATGTGTGATGCCGGGGTTAGCCGCGTCGCATGGCGTCGAAGAACTCCCCGTTGTTCTTGGTGGCCTTGATCTTGTCGAGGAGGAACTCCATCGCTTCCATGTCGTCCATGTTGTAGAGCAGTTTGCGCAGCACCCACATTTTCTGCATGACATCGGGTTTGAGCAGCAGCTCTTCGCGGCGTGTGCCGGAGCGATTGACGTTGATGGCGGGATAGACGCGCTTTTCGGCCATGCGGCGATCCAGATGGATCTCCATGTTGCCGGTGCCTTTGAATTCTTCGTAGATCACGTCATCCATGCGGCTGCCGGTGTCGATCAGGGCGGTGGCGATGATGGTCAGCGAGCCGCCTTCCTCGATGTTGCGGGCAGCACCGAAGAAACGCTTGGGGCGTTGCAGGGCATTGGCATCGACGCCGCCGGTGAGCACCTTGCCGGAAGCCGGTGCAACCGTGTTGTAGGCGCGTGCCAGACGGGTGATGGAGTCGAGCAGGATGACCACGTCTTTTTTGTGTTCGACCAGTCGTTTGGCTTTTTCAATCACCATTTCAGCCACCTGGACGTGGCGTGCAGCCGGTTCGTCGAAGGTTGAGGCGACGACTTCGCCTTTCACCGAACGCTGCATTTCTGTGACTTCTTCGGGACGCTCGTCGATGAGCAGCACGATCAGCATGACATCCGGGTGGTTGGCGGCGATCGCATGGGCGATGTGCTGCATCATGACCGTTTTGCCGCTCTTCGGGCTGGCGACCAGCAGGCCACGCTGCCCTTTGCCGATCGGCGCGATGATGTCGATGATGCGTGAGGTGGTGTTTTCTTCGCCGCGCATTTCGCGTTCGAGGCGCAGATGCTCATCGGGGTGCAGCGGGGTGAGGTTCTCGAAAAGGATCTTGGTTTTGGAGGCTTCGGGGGATTCGCCATTGACGCTATCTACTTTGACCAGGGCGAAGTAGCGTTCGCCATCTTTGGGCATGCGGATTTCGCCTTCGATGGTGTCGCCGGTGTGCAGGTTGAAGCGGCGTATCTGCGAAGGAGAGACGTAAATGTCGTCGGGGGTCGCCAGATAAGAGGTGTCAGGCGTTCGCAGAAAGCCATAGCCATCCTGCAGCACTTCGAGTACGCCATCGCTGATGATGATGTCGCCTTTTTTGGCGCGTGTTTTGAGCAGGGCGAAGATCAGCTCCTGCTTACGCATACGGTTGGCGCCGTCGATCTCGTTGGCGACGGCCATGTCGAGTAGTTGACTGACGTGGAGAACCTTAAGCTCCGAGAGGTGCATGTGTGAAAACCTGGTGAAATGTGGGGTTGTAGGGGGGGGCGGGTTCTTGCGGATACCCACAGACACACCGTCTGTCGATACGGCAGAGCCGAGCGGAGGCGTCAGGTATGTGGGAGGCGCAGTCGGCGTAGCGTCAGATCCCGCTTGCAGGCTCCGGATTGCCGGAGCAGGCACGGGCGGCCGCGCGGGGTCGCAGGGGATTCGTGTGTATGTAAGGGATTGCGAGGAGCCTGGTGTTGCTGGACGACACCAATGACATTGGTGACATCAATGACACTAACGGCAGCGAAGCAACGGAAGCGAGGCGCAAAAAAACGATCTGCACTGCCCATGCTATCAGCCCTGTACAACCGTTGGGTGGCGTTACCTTGGTGCGTGGTGTCGTCGTCCAGGAAAATCGAGCCGAACTTTATTCGGTTCAGAGATGGCTGTCAATGAAGGCGGTCAGTTGCGATTTGGATACGGCGCCGACTTTGGTCGCTTCAACGTTACCGCCTTTGAACAGCATCAGGGTAGGGATGCCGCGAACGCCGTATTCGCCGGGGGTTTTCTGGTTGTCGTCGATGTTGAGTTTGGCGATCTTCAGCTTGCCGGCATATTCCTTGGCGACTTCGTCAAGGATGGGCGCGATCATCTTGCAAGGGCCGCACCATTCAGCCCAGTAGTCGAGCAGGACGGGCTGGGTTGATTCGAGTACTTCGCTCTTGAAGGTGTCATCGGTGATGTGGTGGATGTGTTCGCTCATGTGCGTAAAACCTCGTGAATGCGGGTGTGTGTGTGTTTGTTTGTGTGGGTGGGTGTTGTTGCGCCAGGGTGCTGGCATCAAGGTGGGATTCCGGATTTGCTGCATCCGGATTCGCTGCATCCTGTTTCGATGCGGGAACTCAGGATTCCTTCAGGGTTCCGGCGGGTCATGTCAGGTTGTGGCTGACGGTCTGTTGCGGCGGAAACACAGGTTTCGTATGCTACCAAAAAATGAAGCTGCAGGGAGCGGGTGAATGATATATTTAATTTATATCATTGAAAGCTCAGGCTATAATTCGGCCTCCAATTCTCAAGCTATGAGGCGCTGCCATGACTTATGTCGTGACTGAATCCTGCATCCAGTGCAAATATACGGATTGTGTTGATGTGTGTCCGGTCGATGCCTTTCGTGAAGGGGCTAACTTCCTGGTCATCGATCCGGAAGAGTGTATTGATTGCACATTGTGCGTGGCCGAATGCCCGGTGGAAGCCATTTTCGCCGAGGATGACGTACCGGCAGGGCAGGAAGATTTCATTCCGCTCAACGCTGAGCTGGCCAAAAACTGGAAGCCGATCATCGAGCGCAAGGAGAGCCTGCCTGATGCGGAAGCCTGGAGCAAGGTCACGGATAAGCGCGACAAACTCGAACGTTGACTGGTTGAGCTTCGCTGTTGGTTCTCCCTCCTGTTCGGGTAAGATGCGGGCGTGCCCATGCTGGGTATGCCCAATAACGACAGAACGATAGAACGACAGGGGGATGCTATGGAAAAGATCTGGCTGAAGAGCTACATGCCG
>JAGOVA010000033.1 GCA_018061005.1 Sterolibacterium sp.
CATCTGTACAAGCCGCTGCGCAAGAAGCTGCTGTACGACAGTCTGCGTGCCGTGTGTCGGCCAATTGACCGGGCGGCGGGCAAGACGCTCGCCATGCCTAAGCCGCTGCTGGGCGTGCGGGTATTGCTGGCCGAGGATAACGAGGTCAATCAGGAAGTTGCGCTGGCCATACTGGATAGCCTGGGGTGTCAGGTTCGGCTGGCGGAAAACGGGCAGGCGGCGATTGATCTGAGTGGCTGTGATGCGTTCGATCTGATCCTCATGGATTGTCAGATGCCCGTCAAGGATGGCTATCTGGCGACCCGTGAAATACGGCAACGTGAGCTTTCGACGGGCGCGCGGCGTATCCCGATTGTCGCCCTGACAGCGCATGCGATGGCCGGTGACCGGCAGAAATGTCTTGACGCCGGCATGGATGATTATCTGAGCAAGCCGTTCAAGAAACCCGATTTGTATTCGCTCCTGTCGCGCTGGCTGGGGCGGCAAGCGGCGACGCTGCCCCAGGCGCAGGGAGCCCGTGAAGAAAACCTGGCGGAAGCCGTGGCACCGCGCGAGACGGGTTTGCCTACATTTGATCCACATCCGCTGGAGATGCTCAAACGTCTGCAGCAGGAGGGCTGGGCGGAACTGGTGGGGCGTATTTTGCGGATGTTTTTCCAGAAGACCCCGATGCTGCTAAATGACCTGCGGACGGCCTACGAGGCGCAGGATGAGGCGCGTGTGCGCTATGCCGCACACAGTCTGAAATCGGTTGCCGCCAATGTGGGCGCAATGCTATTGTCCGATCTTTCCAGGCGACTGGAAGCAGCGGCTCGTCAGGGCACGCTCGACTGGCAACCCCAATCTATCGAAGAAGTGGAAGCCGAATTCCGGCGCGTCGGTGACGCGCTGCAGGCTTACAGGGAGATTATGCGTCATGAATAAGACGCCACAGGTTCTGGTGATCGATGACGATGAGATGATCTGCATGATGCTGGCAGACATCCTCGGCAAGGAAGGTTTTGTGGTGCGGCATGCGGCCAGTGCAGCCGAAGGACTTGCCCATTGTCGCGAGAAGCGGCCGGATATCGTGCTGCTTGATGTGATGATGCCGGGTATGGACGGCTTTGCCTGCCTGCAGGAAATCCGTGCGATGAGCAAGATGGAACGCCTGCCGGTGGCGATGCTGACGGCCACCGAGGATGTCGAATCCACCCATCGCGCCTTCGATCTGGGGGCAACAGATTTCATTTCCAAACCGATTCATTGGCCGACACTGGCCTACCGGATTCGTTACATGCTGCGTTCCACCGAAACCATGAACCAGTTGGTGCGGAGCGAGGAAACCTTGCGCAACGCCCAGCGACTGGCTCGCCTGGGGCATTGGGAATGGGAGGTGGCGACCGATCATTTGCGTTGCTCTGATGAAGGGGCGCGCGTGCTGGGCTTGAGCACGCAAGGCCAGCACGAGCGTATCGACACGCTGTTTCGGGGGGTGCATTCCGAGGATGTCGGCAAGCTGCGGAAGGCAGCGCGGCTGTGCCTGAAAAACGGCACGTTGTTCAATATGGATTTTCGCAGTGTGCATGCGGATGGCTCGGAACATGTGATCCATGCACAGGGTGCGCCGGTGTATGACGATGATCATGTCATTATCCAGATTGCCGGGCTGGTGCAGGATATCACCGAGTTTCGCCGCATCGAGGATCAGGTGCGGCTGTTGTCGCACTATGATGGCCTGACCGGCCTGGCGAACCGGACGACGTTCAAGGAAATCCTAACGCAGGGGGTTTCGTATTGCGATCGCTATGGCTCGAAACTGGCCGCCCTGTTTGTCAGTATCGACAAATTCAACCGCATCAACGAAAGCTACGGCCCTGATGTGGGTGATCTCATCCTGCGCCAGTTTACCGAGCGGCTGGAGCGCGCGGTGCGGGAGTCCGATTTCATCGCAATTTCG
This sequence comes from Sterolibacterium sp., assembly GCA_018061005.1. Taxonomy (GTDB): domain Bacteria; phylum Pseudomonadota; class Gammaproteobacteria; order Burkholderiales; family Rhodocyclaceae; genus Sterolibacterium. Next base: position 1,940 of record JAGOVA010000033.1, read on the forward strand.
ACTGAAGTCAGCTATTCAGATGCCACGATCTCCCGCTTGGGCGGTAACGAATTCACGGTGCTGACCAACCATATCAAGGATTCCCGCGATATGGTCAAGATTGCCAGCCGCATCATCGGCAGCACGCAGACGCCGTACATGATTGAGGGGCAGGAGGTCTTTCTGACCTTGAGCATCGGCATTTGCGTGTATCCCGGCGATGGTTACGATGTCGATAGCTTTATCCAGAATGGCGAGTTCGCCATGCATCATGCGCGCGAGCAGGGCTTCAATCAGTATGAATTCTTCTCGAAGTCGCTGAATGTCGAGGTGTTCAAGAAGCTGGCACTGGAAAACAGCCTGCGCCGAGCCATCGAACGTAATGAGTTGCGGCTGTATTACCAGCCGAAATTCAATGTGGCCACCGGGCAGGTGGTGGGCATGGAGGCGCTGGTGCGCTGGTGTCATCCGGATATCGGCATTGTGCCGCCCTTCGATTTCATTCCGCTGGCTGAAGAATCCGGGCTCATCATTCCCATCGGTGAATGGGTGATCGAAGAGGCGTGTCGTCAGAGCCAGGCGTGGCAGGCTGCGGGGATGCCGCCGTTGCCGGTGGCCGTCAATGTGTCAGGGGTGCAGTTTGAACTCAAGGAGTTTGCCGCCAAGCTGGATGGTGTACTCCGGCGCACGGGCATCGAGCCGGGCTGCCTTGAGCTGGAGATGACTGAAAGCGTGCTGATGAGCAATGTGGCAAATGCCATGCACACGCTGAAGTGCCTCAAGGAAATGGGCATCAAGATCAGCGTGGATGATTTTGGTACGGGCTATTCCTCGCTCAGTTATCTGAGTCGTTTTCCCATTGACGAACTCAAGGTGGATCGTTCATTCGTCATGCATGTGCCGGATAACAAAACCGATGCGACGATTACCGCCGCTGTCATCGCGCTGGCGCATTCACTCGGTTTGCAGGTGGTTGCCGAGGGCGTGGAAACGAAAGAACAGGCCGATTTTCTGGTCGGCAATGGCTGTGTGGTGATGCAGGGCTATCTGTATAGCCGCCCGATTCCCGCCGATGAAATTCCGCCACTGGTGGCGGCCGGGCTGGTGGGTGGCATCGCCGGAGCGGGTTAGTCATCGATGAACGCGGCGATCTGCGTGAATGTGCGCGCACTGGCACCCCGATGAGCTGCTGCAAAGACGGCACCGGCTGAGGCGGCGGGTTCATGTGGGGCGGTTAATGATGTGGTCAATGAGGCGGCAGCCCGCCTGAAAAGCGCATCGGCGTTGTCGATCTGCTGTGCCGCACCACACGCCAGTGCGGCGCGGGCGGCTTCGGCGAAGTTGTAGGTGGAGGGACCGATCAGTACAGGCACGCCCACGGCGCAGGCTTCAATCAGATTCTGGCAGCCGTAGTCGAGCAGGCTGCCGCCGATGAAGGCGATGTCGGCAGCGGCGTAATAGGCAAATAACTCCCCCATGCTGTCACCGATCAGCACCTGCGTTTTGCTCGAAATGTCGAGGCTTACGCTGCGCTGTGTGGTGTGCAGGCCGCGCGCGGTGGACAGTGCGGTCACTTCGGCAAAGCGTTGCGGGTGGCGGGGGACGATGACCAGCAGGAAATCAGGGGTCAGGTGATTTTGGTAGGCATCGAGGATCAAGGCTTCTTCGCCTTCGCGGGTGGATGCCGCGAGGAGGACGCGCTGTTTGCCTGACCAGGTGCGCCAGGTGTGGCGCCATGTCTGGCCACGGCTGAGCATTTCGGCGGGGGGGGTGATGTCGAACTTCACGTTGCCGACGATATGCAGTGTGCGCGCGGTGGCGCCCAGTTGGGTGAGCCGTTCGGCATCCTCAGCTGTTTGCGCCAGGATGGCGGCCAGGTGGCTCAGCGTTTCACGCGTGAGTTGCGGGAAGCGGGCATAGTTGCGCGCCGATTTTTCTGACAGGCGGGCATTGGCCAGAATCAGCGGGATGCGCTGGGCATGACATTCGGCAATGAGGTTCGGCCACAGTTCGGTTTCCATGAGGATCCCCAGGCGGGGGCGAAAATGGCGGAGGAAGCGGCGCATGGCCCAGGGGAAGTCGTAAGGCAGATAAACGCGGGTGATCCGGGCATCGGCATCGCCATACAGCTCGAGCGAGGTCTGGCGACCGGTGGGGGTCATGTGGGTGATCAGGATGTGATGTTCTGGCCAGCGTTGGCGGATGTGTTGCACGAGGGGCTGGGTGGCGCGTGTTTCGCCGACGGAAACCGCGTGCAGCCAGAAGGTTTTGGTGTTTTCCGGCGGGCGCAGCGTGCGCGCATAGCAGCCACCGCGCTCTGCCCAGTGGCGCAGATAGTCGGGTTGGCGGCGCGCGCGCCAGAGCAGGTAGACCGGCACGAAGGGCGCGATGCAAAGCAGTAGCAGGGTGTAGAGCAGGCGTGCCATGGCAGGAGTGTTTCAGCTGAGCAGGACGAGTGCGCTGGCAATCGCATCATCGACCGGAGGTGGCGCACCGTGGCTGCCGAGGTTGATGACGCGGCTGATCGGTGGGTCGCCTGCATAAACGCCCGTCAGCCCCGGGTTCGAGGCGCAGAACAAGGCCAAAGTCGGTCGCCCCATCGCGACGGCCAGGTGCGTCAGGCCGGTGTCTACGCCGACGACTAGTTCAGCCGTCGCGCATAACCCGGCTAGTTCAGTGAGGGTCTGGGGGGGCAGGAGTTGCGCGGTCTGACCCGGTGCTGAGGCGGCCAGGCGTTGTGCGCGTGCACGTTCGTCGGGCGAGCCGGCGGGTAGCAGGCAATGCAGCCCTTGTGCGCCGAGTGCGGCAATCAGACGCTGCCAATGTTCCTCGGGCCAGAGCTTGTCGTCACGGCTGGTGGCGGTCAGGAGGAGGGCGTAGGGATGGTGTGGGTGATTGGGGGGGGAGGGCAGCCCGGCCAGCCCGTAGTCGAGCGGTAGATCGGGTGGGTAGTCGCAGGCGGCGGCGGCCAGCCAGCGATTACGCTCGACGGCATGAACGTTTTTCGGGATGCCGTAGGTGGCGTCGTAAAAACGGGCGGCCAGGGGTTCGCGTGCGGCTTCGGCTGCGTAACCGCAGCGACGCCCCTGGGGGGTGAGGCGGCTCTGGCTGACGAGCGCGGCACTTTTGATGAGCCCTTGCGTGTCGAGGACGAGATCGTAAGATTCCTGTCGCAAACTCAGGCGGGCTGCGCGGATTTCCTGCCAGGTGGCAGCGTTCAGCAGCGATTTGCGCCAGCGCCGGATGGCCACGGGAATCACGCGGCTTACCGCTGGATGCAGGCGGGGAATGTCGGCAAAACTTTCTTCCACCAGCCAGTCAATCCGGGCTTCCGGAAAGTGATGATGCAGGTCACTGGCCACGGGTAGGTTATGGATGACGTCGCCCAGCGAGGAGGTCTTGACGAGCAGGATTGCGCGGGGGGTCAGTGGGGCGGATGGCGTATGCAGCGTTGAATCTGTATCCGCAGGCACCGGGAGGGGGGCTTTACGCCTAAAATTGGAGGTTTGCACAACCCGATTATAAGTCGGCTCGCCATGACTGATGTCACGCCTAGGCCTGGTCTTTCGGCCACCCTGATTACCCTGAATGCTGCGACCCAGCTGGCGGCTTGTCTCGACAGCCTGGCTTTTTGCGATGAGATCGTCGTGGTGGATTCGGGCAGTACGGATGAAACGCTCAGCATTGCCCGTCAGCGCGGCGCACGGGTGGTTCATTGTGACTGGCGCGGGTTTGGCCGCCAGAAACAGTTTGCCGTTGAGCAGGCGTGTCACGACTGGGTGTTGTGTGTGGATGCCGATGAGCGGGTGAGTGAGCACCTGCGAGTCAGCCTGCTGGCGGCGCTGCGCGATCCCGCGCATACGGTCTACCGGTTTGCACGTTGTAACCGTTTTCTGGGGCGTTATCTGCGGCATGGCGAAGGTTATCCTGACATGAGCTTGCGGCTTTTCGACCGTCGCCACGCACGTTGGTCGGACGATGTTGTCCATGAAAAGGTGCTGACCGATGTGCCGCCAGCGACCTTGAACGGGGATTTGCTGCATGATTCGGCGGAAACGCTGGAAACCTATCTGACCAAGCAGAATCGTTACACCACGCTGGCCGCACAGGCGGCGGCCGAGCGTGGCAAGCGGGCACATGCGGGGCATCTGCTGCTTTCACCCATGCTGCGTTTTATCCGCTTTTATATCTTTCGGCGTGGCTTTCTTGATGGCCTGCCCGGATTGGTGCATATCCTGATCGGCTGTGGCAACAGCTTTGCAAAATATGCCAAACTCATCGAGTTGCAACGCCAGCGTTCTTTGTGAATGGGCTGCGGTTAAGGCAGTTTTTCCGATAAACGACCAAAACTCCCATTTTTTATCGTGAGGTAAATCACGCTTTCATGCGTGTTAGTTAACTCGCTGATGGGATGGTTTCTGGTGATTTAAGCCAATAAAAACAATCTGTTATTTGTGTATTGAGCGACATGGCACAGGGCGGGCAGGCTGCTGACTGTAAAATTTTTGGTTGCATGGGCTTGATGAATGTTTACCATGTATAGGGTGGGGTAGGTTTACCCTGGTTTTTTCCATGCACATCCAGGCACGTCGGCACGCTAATACGACCTGCAAACCCGGTTTGATGACCACTGCGTTTTTTAATGAGAAAGGCCTTCCCTTCATGAAAACCCTTCCCTTACGATTATTACGATTATTTCTGTTCTTCCTGGTGCTCTTCGGGTTGGCGGCTTGTAAGTCGCCGTACACTATCGTCGATCCGGCGGATGGCAGTATCTTCACCAGCCCGCCGCCGAGTTACAAGATCAGTTATGAAACCAAGCCGACTGAATTGCCAAAGATCAGCCTGAACGGGATTGTGGTCGAGTCCTTCTTCGTTTTTGGCGACAAGGAAGCCATTGCCCAGGGCAGTGATCTGGCTCGTTATCTCGTGGAAGGCAGGAATACCCTACAGATTGACGCGCCGACCGGCCCCAAGGTGGATTTCCTCTACGACACGGCCGGTCCCGGCGTGATTGTGCTGAGTGCCAGCGGTCAGAATCCCAACGTGATCAACGGCCTGCTGCTTGATTCCGTGGGGATCAAGTCCATGTTTGTGAATGGTGTCAGCACCAGCGTGGGTGCGGATGGAAAATTCACCAGCCAGGTGCCGCAGGCGGATATCTATACTTTTGACCTGGTCGACAAACTCGACAAGGTCAGCCAGACCAAATATGCGCGTCTGGGGACGAACAACAATCCGATCCTCGGAATGCGGCTCAACCAGAGCGGTCTTGATTTTGCTCTGTCGAGTGTGGTCAATATCCTCAATGGTCTTGACCTGAACTCGATGATCGGCGGCAGCAAGATCTACGACACGACCTGGAAAGGTCCGTCGGGTGAAACCTATGGTGCGGATGGCTTTATCGATGCCATGTCGATGTCGGCTGAAAGTGTGGGGATGCAGTTGGGTAACAACGGTGACAGCGCGCTGAATGGCAAGCTCACCATGGTACACATTGCGCTCACGCTGCGGCTGCACAATGGCCTGTTGCCGCCGACGGTCATCAAGATTGGTGCCAACGCCGGTCCGATTACCTTTTCGGGCAACATGAACATGGGTGTGATCGGCGGCAAGCCCACGGTCAACATGTCGAAGCTGCAGTTTGCGATCGGCGCCCTGACCCTGGACGGCGCACCGGCCATTTTTGATTCGATCATTTCGCCCATTACCTCGGCGCTGGTGGATTTCATCAGCGGCACCTTCTCCGACATGATCAGCCGCACGCTGAACCAGGCGGTGGCCGGTATCGTTTCGCAGGTGATGCTCGACAGCTACAACATCCCGCTGTATGGTCGTGAGCTGTCGGCTTCCATCAAGCCGGAGCAACTGACCACCAGCAATGGCACCTTGGTGATCGCCATGTCAGGTTCGGCGGCGCCGGTGGCTAAATCCATCGATCCGCTGGTTCCCCAGCCGCTGGGCGCGCTGTATACGCCGGATGCGCTGCCTGCACCGGCCGTCGCGACGGGTGACTTCTCGCTGGACATCAACACCAACTTCATCAACCAGATTCTGGCATCGGCGCATTCGGTCGGCCTGCTGCAGGTCAATACAGTGACCAAAACAGCGACGGGTGAAAAGATCAACCAGTTTGGTCTGCCGCATGATGACAGCATTGGTGTGGATGGCGATACCCGCACGCTGATCGAAATGTCCACGGCTCCGCAGATGGGCGTGACCCGGATTGGGGACAATCCGAATACCAACATTTATCTGCATGGCCTGACCATCGCGGGCGAGAAGAAAATCAATGGCAAATGGGCGAAGATTTACCGTGCTCGCCTGAGTGTCATTGCCGGCGCCAAGCTGTCGATCGGCGCGGGTAATGTCCTGGATATCACCGTCTCTGCCGTGCCCAGTATCAAGATGCTGGGGATTTCCATCGGCAACAGTCCGGAGACGAACGAGGCATTGAACGATGAAATCAATCGCTTTGTTCAACTGGGTGTCGGTTTTGTGCTGGAGCAGATGTCCGCACCGCTCACCAGCGTGAAGCTGCCTTCACTGATGTGTCTGTCGATGAACTTCGACAAGGCGCTGGCCATGGGCGATGCAGGAGGTCACCTGGGGATCGCGGGAACCTTCGTCAAAACGAGCAACACTTGTGACAATGCCGTGTTGTCTGCGCCGAAGATTTCCTACGGTCGTGGTGTGGGTACGCCGCTGACCTGCGCGCTCAACGAACAGTACGATGCCGGACTGTGCTACGAGCCGTGCAAGGAAGGTTATGACGGCGTGGGTCCGGTCTGCTGGGCACGGGATGCTTCCTACGGCCGTGGTGTGGGGGCAGTGCCGGGCTCGGCCTGTGCCAGCAATCTGGAGATGGATGCCGGGCTGTGCTATCCGAAGTGCAATACCGGCTATCACGCGGTTGGCCCTGTTTGCTGGAACGACAAGCCGGGCTCGTATGGGCGCGGTGCAGGAACCATCCCGAACCTGATTCCCTATGCTTGCCCGAGTGGCAAGGAGATGGATGCCGGCCTGTGCTATCCGAAGTGCAATACCGGTTATCACGGCGTGGGTCCCGTCTGCTGGCTGGATGAGTCGGCTTCGTATGGCCGTGGCGTAGGGACGGTGCCTGGGCAGGTGTGCGGTGCTAACGAGGAACTGGATGCGGGTCTGTGCTATCCGAAGTGCAATACGGGTTACCACGGCGTCGGTCCGGTTTGCTGGACGGATAACGCCCTGTCTTATGGACGCGGTGTCGGCAAGCCGGTGCATGCCTGCCCGGCAGGCAAGGAAAACGATGCCAGCCTCTGTTATGTGCCCTGTACCACGGGATACACGGCGAACGGCCCGGTTTGCTGGCCGAACAAGTAAGTGGTTTTAGCCTGTGCCGAGGTGTCGATGACGCTTCGGTATCGGGAGATGCAATAAAAAAACGCGGCCTGAGCCGCGTTTTTTTATGGGGGTCATCGATGTGGAGATGAAGCTTGTGACATGGAGATCTGCCCGTAACTCTTGCTGACGAAAGTCGGCTCGGCGTAGCCGCGTCGCTGGTTGATGACCAGGGTTAGGGTGAACAGGAAATTGCACATCAGGTTGCACATCCGCGCCACGATCATTGGCACATCCTTGCCTTCCTGCTCGACACGCACCAGGGCGCGCACCGCTTTTTTGGCAGCGGAGCGCGCCAGATGCAGGTGCGGGATGGGCTGTACACCGCGCGGCAATACGAAATGATTCAGGCGATCAGCGACTTCTTCGCGGTAATGCTGTAAACGCGCTTGCAGCCATTCGATGTCCTGTTCTTCAATGGCCAATCGGCCGCGAATCGAGCCATTCACATGAAAGGCCAGGGGTTGCAGGCGATCCAGATCGGCGGCAATGTCTGGCATCGCCTCCGGTAGCAACGACCAGGCCGCGCCGATATGCGCGCAAAGCTCGTCGGTGATGACCTCGAAATCACAGAGCGATGAGGTTTCGTAAATGAAGGGATAGCAGAGTTCATCCCGGTTGCGGCCAGGTTTCATGGGCGAGGCTCCTTATTTGGCGGCGATGATCGGCGGATGGCCGGAGAGATCGACGTGCACGGGAATCCGGAAAACCTGGCTGAGGGCGTGTTCCGTCAGCACTTCGCTCGGGCGGCCATGGCAATAGCAGCGACCTTCCTGCAGCAGGCATAAGGTGTCGCAGTAACGCGCGGCCAGGCTGAAGTCGTGAATGGCGAGGATGACCGCGTTGCCCCGGTCGGCGTACTGACGCAGGCTGTCCATGATGCTGCGCTGGTAATGCAGGTCAAGGCTGGCGATCGGCTCGTCGGCAATCAGCAGTTGCGGGCAGCCGGCCAGCACGCGCGCCAGCCAGACGCGTGCCTGTTCGCCGCCGGAAAGCTGGTTGATCTTGCGTTGCCGGAAATCCAGCACGCCGGTTTGCTGCATGGCGGCTTGTATGGCGGTCGCATCACGGTCATTCCAGGGCAGACGGCCGAGGCTGACGACATCTTCGACACTTAATGACCAGGCGCTGTCGCAGGCTTGCGGCAGCAGGCCGATGCCACGGGCACGCTGGGCTGCGGGCAGGGTCGAAATTTCCTGTCCTTTGAACAGGCTTTGTCCCTGATACGGCAGCAAGCCCGCGAGGCTGTGCAGCAGCGTGGATTTGCCGGAGCCATTCGGGCCGATGATGCCCAGGATCTTGCCCGCTTCCAGGGTGAAACTGAGGTCGCTCAGGCGCGGTGGCAAGCTCAGGTGGCGTGCTTCGATCAGAGCCATCGCCGTCTATCCTTCCAGATCAGCCAGATGAAGAGCGGCGTGCCGAGCAGGGAGGTCAGCACGCCCAGCTTGATTTCGTGTTGGGGCGGTAAGCAACGTACAACGATGTCGGACAGGCACACCAAAGCCGCGCCCAGCAGGGCGGACGGCAGCAGAATGCGATCGGGACGATGCCCTACCAGCGGGCGTACCAGATGCGGCACCAGCAAGCCGACGAAGCCGATGTTGCCTGCAATGGCGACGGATGAGCCGACCAGCAAGGCCGCACCCAGAACAACCTGACGACTGCCCTGCGCGAAGGCCAACCCCATGCTTTGCGCGACCTGCTCACCCAGGCTGAGGGCGACCAGTAAGCGGCGTTGCTGCCAGATCAGCAACCCGCCGATGAATAGGGCGGGTAGCAGGATGGCCAGGTGGTTCAACCCGCGATCGGCCACTGAACCGAGCAGCCAGAAGACCAGTTCCTGCATGGCAAACGGGTTGGGGGCGAAGTTCAGCACGGTGGCGAGCAGCGCACCGGTCAGGGTGGAAATGGCCAGCCCGGCCATGATGACCATCGACGCATGCGCCGAGCCGGCCAGACTGAGCATCAGCAGCAAGGCCAGCCCGGCGCCGATCAGCCCGGCCAGCGCGGGGGCGGCATCGCCCATGGCGGGAAACAGGCCGAAGTAGAACACGCTGGCCGCACCCAGCGCAGCACCCTGGCTGGCACCGGTCAGGCTGGGCTCGGCCAGTGGATTTCGCAGCAGCCCTTGCAAAGCAGCACCGCTCAAGCCGAGAGCGGCCCCCACGGTGAGCGAGAGCAGGGTGCGCGGCAGACGGATTTCACCGATCACCAGCGCGGCAGGGGTGTGCAGCCCCTGCAGCCAGTCGAGCAGGCCGCCCAAAACAGAAACGGGTGCCGAGCCGGTCGCCAGCGAAACGAAGGCGACGAGGAGTAGGGCGAGCAGGGATAGCACGATCATCATGGCCGCCACCCTTGCAATTGTTCGACCAGTTCCCAGGTCCACGGCCCCGGACATTGCCAGCGCCAGTAGTCGGTGGTTAGCCAGTGTTCGGGCGGCACGCGTTGTTTTAGCACCGGGTGTTCGGCAAAACGGTTGGCCAGTGCCTGATTGCCGGGAGCCGCCCAGAGAATGGCATCGGGGGGATCCGTGACGATGGCTTCCAGATCGAGGCGCAGATAGCCTTCGCCGTGCAGATAATTGATCCAGCCTGCGCGCTCCAGGATGCCGTCTTCAAAAGTATGGTGCCCGGTGCCGATGGCGTTGGCTCCCAGCAGCAGCAGGCGTAGGTGTTTTTGCGTGCCGTTGGCTGGGGATGGGGAAGGTGGTGGTGGCCGGCTGGCCAGCGTGACGGGTTTGCCGATCAGGCGCAGAAAGTGTTGTTCGTACTCGACGACATCGGCCAGGGTGCGGGGCAGCATCAGGATGTCGACCTGGAAACCCAGGGTTTTCAGTCGTGCGCGTAGCTGTTGTGCGGTGTATTGCCCGGCAATAATCCGGTCAGGACGTAATTCGACGATGCGCTCCAGCGTGCCGTCATGCACAGGCCAGCTGTTGTCCAGCCAGGCGACGGGAAATTGCCGATGCAGGGGCGAGAGTGCCAGCACCTGTGAGCGGTCGGCATGGCGCGCCAGCATCCAGTCGGTGCACATGTCGAGCGACAGGATGCGCTGGGCAGGCTGGGCAGCTTGGGCAGACCATGAGGCCAGCAGTAGCAGTAGCAGGATAAGTTTTTGCGGCATGGGCTTCGAACACTGGCCGCCCCATGAAACCGGGAGGGCGGCCAGCGCGGCCAGCGAAGGGTTAGCTGGTTAGCTGGTTAGCTGGTTAGCTGGTTATCTGATCATCTGATCATCTGGTCATTTGTTCATCGGGTCATGGCGTGTAACGCAGACCGATGAAGGCATTGATCCCCTGCGTGTTGTAACCCTGGGTCAATTCGTACTGCTTGTCGAGCAGATTGTTGATGCGCCCTTCCACGGCCAGATTTTTGCTGAAAGCATAGCGGGTGGTCAGGTTGAGCAGACTGTAGCCTCCCATGCGGCCGGTTTCGCGGTTGCTGTCGTAACGCGGGCCCGCCGTGCTGGCTTCGAGGCCGCCTTCCAGTGCGCCCCATTGACGGGTGAGGCTCAGTTGCAGGCGGTTCTTGGCGCGGCGACCGAGGCGGAAGCCGGTCGTTTCATTGAGTGCCTTCAAAGCATCATAGGTGGCCGTCAGTTGCCAGTCGTCGATGCGGCCGCTGTAATCCAGCGTCAGCCCTTCGAGGCGCGCGCGCGACACATTCATGAAGGTGAAGGTGCTCGATGACCAGTCGATCATGTCGCTCACGCGATTGCGGTAGTAGGTGGCCGAAACACGATGCCCGGTCTGCGCCCAGATCAACGTCGCTTCGTTATTCCGGCTGCTTTCGGCCTTCAGCTGGGCGTTGCCGGTCCATTGGTCATACAGCTGGTACAGCGACGGTGCCTTGAAAGCCGTACCGTGGCTGGCATGCACGCGCCATTGGGGAGAGAGCTGATAGCCATAGGCCAGCGCGTAGGTGTGCTTGCCGTCAAACTGTGAATGATCGTCGTTACGCCCGCTGATTTGCCAGCGATGCGCGCCGCTGCTGGCGTTCCAGCCGGCGAAGAGAGCGCGCTGGGTGGCCGTATCGGTGCCGGTAAAACTCCCCGTCGGGCCGGCCGTTTGCTTCAACTGCTCGGCGCCCAGTACCGCCTTGCCCAGTGGTAGCGAGAGATCGTTCTGCCAGCTCAGTTGCTCGTTCTTGGTTTCCAGCACGCTGCCGGTGGGTGCCCAAGAGGCGACGTTCTTTTGCCAGTCGAGCGTCTGGCCGTATTGCAGCTTGCTGCTCCAGCTTTCAGTGAGGTGGTTGCGCGTGTAAAGCTGCCATTGCCGGGTGCGGAAGTCGAGGTAATCGTCGGTAGTACCGTTGGCCGGTACATTACCGCTGTCGTAGTGATTGCGCCCTTCGTTCTGGCGGTAAATCAGGCCGGTTTCATGCCCCTGAACGGGCAGGAAAGCCGCTGAAGCCGAGTAGCCGGTGTTGCGATAGCCGTCTTGATCGGCGTCCTGGCGGGTCGCGTTTTTCTGTGCCGAAATGCCATCGGTCGATTCATGGCTGGCATCGAGGCGGAAACGCCATTGCGCGTCGCCGCCGGCAATCCCGGCGTTGGTCTTGAGCGTGTTTTTCGTGCCGTAACCGATGAAGCCATCGGCTTTCAGCCCCGGGCTGGCCTGGCGGGTGAAAATCTGGATAACGCCACCGATGGCATCCGCGCCATACAGCGTGGAGGCCGGGCCGCGCAGGATTTCAATGCGTTCGATATGAGCCAGCGGCAGATGATAGAGCGGCGAGCCGGTCAGGTCGATCGAGTTGATGACCAGCCCATCGACCAGGACTTTGGTCTGGTCGGGACGTGCGCCGCGCAGATAAAAGCTGCCGGTCGTGCCCGGCCCACCATTGGTGGCGGCTTGCAGGCCCGGCTGGCGTGCCAGCAGTTCGACGATGGTGTCAGCGCTACTGCGTTCGATTTCTGCCCGGTCGATGACGGTGAGGTCGGCGAGGGTTTCAGAAACACGACTTTCCATGCGGGTGGCAGTGACGACGACGGGGTCGAGCACCTGCTGGGCGTGAAGTGGCGTGATGAAGATGAACGGCAGCAGGGCTGCCAGAGGCTTGAGACGGGTTTTCATGGTTTTTCCCTTCCGGCAGCGTCCCCGCATGCCGGTCATGATGAATGAAAATGCCAGGGAAAATGTAGCCGTGCTGCAAGCCTGAAGCGGCTGCTGGCGCCCACTCCCACTCCCCGTGGCACTTGCGCTTGTCGCTCAGGCCGGTCTCCGGGCTCGCAAGTCTTGACGCGCCGCCTTCCCGGATCATGTTGATCCAGTGGCATCGTGGCACGCCCACACTCGCTTACCGTTGCGGGGGCAGCAGCGGAATGGTTTGTATACAAGAGATACCAGAAATACAAGACGCACCGCTTTCCCGTTTATCTGCGACTGAAGAAATCAGCAGCAGCACCTGAAGCGGGACGCATTATAGCGGGTTGTCACGGGCTTGGCCGGAAAAGAAAAAGGCCCTGCCGGAGCAGAGCCTTTTTCAGGGTTGCAGCACACAGGCTGCACGGGGAGGCTATAGGGCTGCCGGGGCAATTACATGCCCATGCCGCCCATACCGCCCATGCCACCCATACCGCCCATGCCACCCATATCCGGCATACCGGGCTTGTCTTCCACCAGTTCGGCCACCATGCAGTCGGTGGTCAGCATCAGGCTGGCGACGGAAGCCGCGTTTTGCAGTGCGGTGCGGGTCACCTTGGTCGGGTCCAGCACGCCCATTGCCACCATGTCGCCGTACTCGCCGGTGGCCGCGTTGTAGCCGAAGTTACCCTTGCCTTCGCTGACCTTGTTGACGACCACGGAAGGCTCGTCACCGGCGTTGGCGACGATTTCACGCATCGGCTGTTCCAGCGCGCGCAGGACGATCTTGATGCCAGCGTCCTGATCGGGGTTGTCGCCCTTGAGGGAGCCGATGGTTGCGCGGGCGCGCAGCAGAGCCACACCGCCGCCGGCCACGATACCTTCTTCCACCGCAGCGCGGGTGGCGTGCAGTGCATCTTCGACACGCGCCTTCTTTTCCTTCATTTCGACTTCGGTAGCTGCACCGACCTTGATCAGCGCCACACCGCCGGCCAGCTTGGCGACGCGTTCTTGCAGCTTTTCCTTGTCGTAATCGCTGGTGGCTTCTTCGATCTGCTTGCGGATCTGCTTGACGCGCGCCTGGATGTTGTCGGCAATACCGGCACCGTCGATGAGGATGGTGTTTTCCTTACCGATTTCGATACGCTTGGCCTGGCCGAGATCCTTCAGTTCAGCCTTTTCGAGGCTCAGGCCGACTTCTTCAGCAATCACCACACCGTTGGTCAGGATGGCGATGTCTTCGAGCATGGCCTTGCGGCGGTCGCCAAAGCCCGGTGCCTTGACGGCGCAGGTCTTGAGGATGCCACGGATGTTGTTGACCACCAGGGTGGCCAGGGCTTCGCCTTCAACATCTTCAGCGATGATCAACAGCGGACGACCGGCCTTGGCGACTTGCTCCAGTACCGGCAGCAGATCGCGGATGTTGCTGATTTTCTTGTCGAACAGCAGGATGAACGGGTTCTCCAGAATGGCGATCTGCTTTTCCGGATTGTTGATGAAGTAGGGCGACAGATAGCCGCGGTCGAACTGCATGCCTTCAACCACGTCGAGTTCGTTCTGCAGGGTCTTGCCGTCTTCGACGGTGATCACGCCTTCCTTGCCGACCTTGTCCATCGCGTTGGCGATGATTTCACCGATGTTGGCATCGGAGTTGGCCGAGATCGAGCCGACCTGAGCGATTTCCTTGGAGGTCGAGCAGGGCTTGGAAAGCTTCTTCAGCTCTTCGATGGTGGCGATGACGGCCTTGTCGATGCCGCGCTTCAGATCCATCGGGTTCATGCCTGCAGCGACGAACTTCATGCCTTCGCGAACGATCGCCTGTGCCAGCACGGTCGCGGTGGTGGTGCCGTCACCGGCGACATCGGAGGTCTTGGAAGCGACTTCCTTGACCATTTGTGCGCCCATGTTTTCGAACTTGTCCTTCAGTTCGATTTCCTTGGCGACGGAAACGCCGTCCTTGGTGACGGTCGGCGCGCCGAAAGAGCGCTCCAGCACCACATTGCGACCCTTCGGGCCGAGGGTGACCTTGACGGCATCCGCGAGGATATTGACACCAGCCACCATACGGGCGCGACCGGAGTCGCCAAATTTAACTTCCTTAGCCATACTAGATTTCTCCTTGAATATTCAGATGCAGCAATGAATGCCGTGAATGCAGTGGGCGCAACGTGAGGTGCGCGGGGGGTGCATGGGATCAATTAAGCAACCACTACGCCCATGATGTCTTCTTCACGCATGACCAGCAGTTCCTGGCCGTCGACCTTCACGGTCTGGCCGGAATACTTGCCGAACAGCACGCGGTCGCCGACCTTGACTTCGAGGGCGCGAATCTTGCCATCGTCGAGCAGCTTGCCGGTACCGACGGCGATGATTTCGCCTTGATCGGGCTTTTCAGTGGCGGTGTCAGGGATGACGATGCCGGAGGCCGTCTTGCGCTCTTCTTCCAGACGCTTGACGATCACACGGTCATGCAAGGGACGGATTTTCATGGGGTTTCTCCTGGTGGTAAGGGTTGGTGAAGGGGGGTAAATAAATAGCGGCTACCTTGAGCCGCCGTGAAATCAATCAAACCGGACAAGAATGTTAGCACTCTCTTGCGGTGAGTGCCAAGAATCGGGGCGGGGCAGCCTATTTCAAGAGCACGGGGAAAGAATTTTTCTTGACAATCCGCATTCCTTGCTTACAATGTACACAAGGTTGGGTGTACGATGTAAGCAAGCACGTTCTGTGCGCTCTGCACGCTTCTGCATGTTCCGTTCGGGCATGCGTCAGTCGGCGGGAAGTGACACATTTTCAGAAATTATCAAAAACTATTCAGGAGTAAACATCATGAGACTGAGATCCAAAGGTTTGGGCCGCCGTGAAATGGTGATGGATTTTCGTGAATATGAAGTCGTAGTCGAGGGGAATGAACTGGTGGTGGTGGGCATTATCCGCGACCCGGTCACTTGGGATTTTTCGATCCGCTTCTGCGAAGATGATTATCTGGCGGTTTTCAAGCTGGCGTTTCATCCGCAGACGCTCAAGGCCGTGTTCCGTGCCTTGCTGAACCGTTTCAAACATCATCATTGGGGCAAGGATCGCGCCCAGCATCAGGCCGAAGGCCTGGTGTCACGGGAGGAAGTCCAGAAAACCGTGACGGAGCGCGTGCAAAACGCCATTCGTCCGTTCGATGCGCCGACCAAAACCATGCGTCGCACGCGCAACGGGCTGGTCGCGGTGGAGGTGGATTCCGCCGAGGACATCGAGCGTGAAATCGAGGCAGCTGCCTGATTTTACAACCCCCGCACATTATCTGCTTCTCCGTGAGTGCGACCACTAACCTGATGAAGGTCTGTTGAGACAGGCTGTTTGGAGTTTTCATGAAAAGTTACGATGTCATCATCATCGGCGGCGGCATCAATGGCCTGACCACCGCTTGTTATTTGCAGAAAGCCGGGCTGTCGGTGGGCGTGTTCGAAGCGCGCGGGCAGTGTGGCGCGCATTGCGACACCATCGAACTGGGTCGCCCCGGCTTTCTCTTTAACACCCACGCGACCTGGCTGGTGCCGGCGATGAGCCCGCCGATGGCCGATCTGGAGCTGGAGAAGTTCAACCTGGAACTGATGGGCACGGACGTGATTTTTGCCATGCCCCATGCCGATGGCACGAATACCGTGCAGGCACTCGACCCGAGCATTACCATGGCGAGTGTGGCGCGGCATTCCGAGAAAGATGCCGCTTTGCTCGGGCGCATCATGGAATTCGGCATGATGCACATGCAGGATGCCCTGGAAATCAACGGTCAGATGCAGTATTCGCGGCCGACCATGGCGTTGGCCGAGCGCATCGCCAAATTGAACGACGGCCTGTGCAAGCACCTCGGCTTGCCGATCGATGGCGATGATGTGATGCGGATGAGCGGCTTTGAGCTGCTTGAGCTGGTTTATGAATCTGAAAAAGTGCGGCTGGTGCCTGGTACGCTGGGCGAATATACCGGCCAGTGGCCGCTCAACCGGCGCGTCGCCCCCACGGTGCTGGGTCTGTGCGGCATGAATCCGATGGCGGTGCATACGGCCAAGGGCGGCTCGCATGCGCTGAATCACGCGCTGGTGCGCTGTTTTGTGAAACATGGCGGCGAAATCTGGACGACCTGTCCGGTCGCCAAGATCATTGTGGAAAACGGTCGTGCCGTCGGCATCAAACTGTCGGACGATGCGGTGATGCCCGGCGAGGAAATCCGTGCGAAGAATATCGTTTCCAACCTCACGCTCACGCCGACCTTCACCAAGCTGCTGGGCGAAGAAGTGATCGGCCCGGACTGGATGCGGCGCATCAAGTATTTCAATTACGACGATCCGCAACTGCTGGGTATTTATTACGCGATGAAGGATGCGCCGGTGTTCAAGTCGGCGGAATATGACCCGGCCATCCAGCGTTGCTGGGTGGGCTATTTCGGCCCAGAATCCATCGACGATGTGCGCAATGCACAGGCGCAGGTGATGTCCGGCATCATGCCCACGCAGACCATGGGCGGCTGGTTCAACCCGACGCTGGCCGATCCTTCGCAAGCACCGAAGGATCATCATGTGGTGTCATCCTGGATCACCGTGCCGCCTAGCCCCCGTCGTTGGGGCAACAAGACGCTCAACGGCTGGGGCAGCTGGCGCGAAGGGTTTGGTGAGGCACTGGCCGACACCATGGACGACCTGTACGAAAAAATGGCACCCGGCTTCAAGGATCTGATCATCGAACGTCACATCAATACGCCGATGGATCAGGAAAACTCGAATCCTTCGGCGGTGCGCGGCAACATGATCGGTGGCTCGGCGATCCCCGAGCAGGCGGGTGAAAACCGTCCGCTACCGGGGGTTTGCGTGAATGGCGCGTCGCGTACGTTCATTCCCGGGCTGTATCTGTCCAATTCCATTCATCCTTTTGGCGCGACCCATTTGGCCTCCGGCTACATCGCGGCGGTCGAGTTGGCGGAAGACCTGGGCTGCCGCAACCAGCCGTGGTGGATCAGTCAGCCCTTTGAGTGGTTCATGGGCAATCTGGGCAATATCCCGCTGAATGCGGGTGTGGCAGACAAGTGGAAAGTCTGAGGGATAAAGTATGAGCACAGAACAAAACAAATTTGACGCCATCGTGATCGGTGGCGGCCCCAACGGCCTGCTCGCTGGTGCCTATCTGGCGAAAACCGGCCACAAGGTGGTGCTGTTCGAGCGTCGCCATGAAACCGGTGGCGGGCTGAATACCGACGAGTACTTCGGCTTCCGCTTCAACCTGCATGCCATTTATCACCTGATGGCCGAGAAGATGCCGGCGTGGAAGGATCTTGACCTCGCCAACTTCGGCGTGCGCTACATCTACCCGCACGTCGTCGCCGCCTTCCCGTTTAAGGACGGCAGCTCGCTGATCTTCACGCGCGACCCGCAGGAAACTGCCGCGTCGATCGCCCAGTACAGCAAGGCCGACGCTGAAGCTTATCTGGCGATGTGGGCTGAATTCCAGCCGATGCTGGATGACTACCTGATTCCCATGACCTATGAGCTGCCCAAGCCGGCGCTCGACCAGCTTGCCGAATTCGGTGATACCGAAGTCGGTGCGAAGCTGGCTGAAATCTCCGAGATGAGCTGCCTCGAAGTCATCGACCATTACGGCTTTACCCATCCACGGGTACGCATGGCCTTGCTGAGCTTCCCGGCGATGTGGGGCATCCATCTGGCCGATCCGTTGGGCTTTTTGTATCCGCTGTACCTGGGTCGGATGATGGATGCCGCATTCGTCAAGGGCGGCTCGCATCGTCTGTCGTCGGCGATCTATCGTGTGTTCGTTAAAAACGGCGGCACGGTGATCGACGAGAACGAAGTTACCCGCATCCTCGTCGAGGACAACCGCGTGAGCGGCGTGGAGTTGCAGGATGGCCGTCAGTTCAAGGCGGATGCGGTGGTTTCCACACTCAACCCGATGCAGACCTTCAAGCAGTTGCTGCCGAAAGACGATGTGCCGTTCGCCCTGCATCAGGCGGTGGACAACTGGCGTTGGGAAGAGCGTTCATTGTTTGGCCTGCATCTGGGGGTCGATGGCGGCGTCACTTATACGGCACAAGACCCACGGGTGAATGAAGCGATGACGGTGTTCATCGGCCTGGAGACCGAAGATGAGCTGCTCGATCATCTCGACCGCGTCGACAGCAAAACGACGAAGGGCCCGGAATGGCTGCACATCGCGCAACCCTCGACCTTCGACAAAACCATGGCGCCTCCCGGCCACAGCGTCATCCGCGCCGAAGCCATTGTCGCCTACGACCCGGACTGGCGCGCACGCACCCCGGCCTTTGCGGCGGGCTGTCTTGAGCTTATCCAGCAATACGCGAGCGTCGATAAAGTGGTGCAGCAGCGCACCGTTTCACCGATCGACATCGAGGAAAAGCTCACCACCATGCACCGGGGTTCCTACAAACACGGCGCGTATTCAACGCTGCAGCTGGGCTATCTGCGGCCGAATGACCTGTGCTCCTGCAGCGAAACGCCGATCGATGGTTTGTTCCTTGGCGGGGCTTCGATGTACCCCGGCGGCATGATTCTCGGCGGCCCGGGCTATATTGCCGCACAGGTGACCAATGATTATCTGGGCGAGCCGGTGAAGAAGTAAGCGGTTCAAATTACCGCAGGTGTGCGTAGCTTCGGGGTTTCGGGCTTTTTTGCGGATGCCCCGCGCGAATCGCGCCCATGAAACAGGCCCGGCCAATGTCACGTTGGTCGGGCCTGTTTCGTTGCGGCTGGCGGCTTATTTGGTGGGGGGCATGGCCTTGTCGAGCATCTGGCTCAGCTGTTCGGCAGGTACAAAACCGGGCAGGCGGTCGCCATTGGCGAGGAAGATGGCCGGTGTGCCGCGCACATTGATCCGCTGCCCCAGGGCGAGGTTCTTGTCGATGGGGGTGTCGCAGTTGGCGGAAGGCGGCGCAGTGTTGGTGGTCATGTAGCTCGTCCAGGCCTGGGCGCGATCGGTTGCACACCAGATGTTTTTGGATTTTTCGGTTGAATCCGGGCTGAGGATGGGGTACAGGAAGGTGTACATCGTGTAGTCGGTCATGCCGGCAATTTCATGCGCCAGCTTCTTGCAGTAGCCACAGTTCGGGTCTTCAAAGGTGGCGAAGACGCGCTTGCCGTTACCGCGCACTGTTTTGATGGCCTGATTGAGAGGCAGTTCGGAAAACTTGATGGCCGAAAGTTTGGTGCGGCGCTCTTCCGTCAGGTTGCGTTTCGATTTGGTGTCGATGATGTTGCCGCCCATGATGAAGTAGCTGCCCTTGTCGTCCGAATAAAACATGTCGGAACCGACGCGCACTTCAAAGATTCCCGGGATGGCGGATTTGCTGATTTCATCAATCTTGAATCCGGGGGCGAACATGCCCGCAGCAGATTTACGGATATCCGCATCAGCGGCGGTTGCCAGGGTGCTGGCAAAGAGCGTGGCGGTGAGGGTGCCGAACAGGGCTTTTTTCAACAGGGACATGGTGACTCCGTATGCAGGAAGGTGAGAGGTGAGCGGTGACATTGAGAAGACAAAGGGGGCGTTCAGCCCAGCGCGTAGCGTACCAGACCTTGTTTTATGACCGGCAATGCGTTGGTCAGGTTCAATCCGGTGTTTCGCAGCCAGGCGAGCGGTGCGGCATCGGGTTGAAACAGTCGTTGCAAGGCGTGCGTGGCGGATTGTAACGCGATGATTTCCTCACTGCGCGACCGCTCATACGCACGCAGGAGCCGCAGGTCACCACAGTCGATGTGGTTCGGTGCTTCAATTAGCGTGGTGGCCAGCGACTGGGCATCCTTGAAGCCCAGATTGATGCCATGACCTGACAGGGGGTGGATGGTGTGCGCGGCATCGCCGATCAGTGCCAGGCGGGGAGCCACCAGTTTGGGGGCGCGCATCAGGCGTAATGGGAAGGCGGCGGGCGGTGTCAGCAGGCTCAGCTCACCGAGTTGCGATTGACCTGCGGCGGCCACGCGCTGGCAAAGTAATTCAGGCGGCAGTGTCAGCAATTCGCGGGCATGACGTTCTGCTGTGGACCAGACCATGGAGATCCGGTTTCCCGGCAAGGGTAGCCAGGCCAGTACGCCATCCCGCCGAAACCATTGAGTCGCCGTGCCGTGATGCGGTTGGTGGCAGCTGAAGTTGGCCACCACGCCCATTTGTTCATAAGGCTGGAACTGCACGTCGATCCCTGCGGCCTGTCGCGTCCAGGAATCGGCACCGTCGGCGGCAACGACCAGCCGTGCTTTCAGGGTGCGGCCATCGTCTAGTTGCAGTTCTGCGCCCTGAGTGGGGGAATCGAGTATTTCAAGCATTTGCGGGCGTGCCGGGCAGAGCAGGGTGAGATTGCCCTGGCGGCGTGCGGTTTCCCAGAGTTCGCGTTGCAGCAGCGAAGACTCGACGATCCAGCCCAGTTCACTGACGTGGCTGTCATAAGCCGAGAATTCAATCCGTCCATCGGTATCACCGAAAACCTGCATGCGTTCGATGGGGGTGATGCGGGTGGGCTCATGCGGTGGATCAAGATGCTGCCAGATGCCGATCGCCTCGAGAAAGCGGGCGTTGGACGGGCTGATGGCGTAGACGCGGGCATCCCAGCGCTCGTTGGTGCAGGGCTGCAGGTGGGGCACGCGTCCTTCAACCAGGGCAATCGACAGGCGGCTTTGCCGGAGTGCCACCGCCAGTGCCAGCCCGGCCAGGCCACCGCCGACGATGAGAACGTCTACAGGGGCATCGACAGCAGGGCGCATGATCTTCTGGATAACGTGGTGTACATGGGGTGCATGGGTTGCGTGTGTTTCGATGCGATGCGCGATTCTACCCGTGGCCGTTGCTTTGACACATGTACATCAGTGCTTGCCGGGTGTGTGGCGACTCCAGTTTGTCCAGCCACCATTGCAGGGCGCGGCCGCGTGAGGCACTGGGGGTCTGGTGCATCTTGCGCCAGGCATAGCTGGCATGCACCTGATGCTCGGCGCGTTCCACTTGTTTGACGATCAGTTGTCCGCGTTCGATGTAAGGCTGCGCCAGCCATGCGGGCAGAAACCCGCAGCCGATGCCGCGTAGTTGCGCTTCGAGTTTGCTCTGCAGGCTGCTCACGGTAAACACATCCTGCCCGGAAATAAGCCCGACGCTCATGCCGCTACCGCGTTGTATGGAGTCGGCGGCAGCAACAATGCGATGTGCGCCGATGTCTTGATCGCTGAGGGGTTCGGCAGCTTTCGCCAAGGGGTGATGCGGGGCGACGGCAAAAACAAAGTGCGGGCTACCCAGCGGTTTCAACTGTAACCCGCTCGGGGCGCCGATCTCGGTCACCACCCCCAGCGAGAGATCCGCAAGTCCGCAGGTCAGTGCATCCAGTGTGCCGGAGAGTGTTTCAGCACGGATGCGCAGGCGCGTCGGCGGTGCCAGCGCGAAGAATTCCTCACACAAATCCAGTACCGTGGCGGGGTTGATGATGCTATCCACGGCAATGGTGAATTGCGCTTCCCATCCGCTGGCGACGCGCCGGACACGATGGGCAACGGCATCGATCTCGGTCAATAAACGCTGTCCTTCGCGGATCAGCTCCGAGCCTGCCGCAGTCAGGCGCGCCTGTCGGGCACTGCGGTCAAACAAAAGGACATCGAGTGCATCCTCGATTTGTCGTACCCGGTAGGTCAGCGCACTGGGCACCATGTCCCGGGCGCGTGCCGCTGCGGCAAAGCTGCCGTTTTCAGCAATGCACTGCAGCATTTCAAGGGAATCCGGGGTCAGGATCCCTCGGGCAGAAGCGGTTGATTCGTTCTTCATCCATAGACCCATGCGTCCGTTCAGTATTTTTGAATGATGACATCAAAGTCACTGGATCGTAAAGGCAACCGGCTGTCCTAAAGTTCAGTCCATGCCGGTGTCACCTTTGAACGGGCTCACGATACCACCACTACCCTCTTGCCATATCAGCCCAAAGCAGGAAAACAAAGGAGGAACCCATGGTAACCACGCGTTACACCGGCACGGCCATTGCATTTCACTGGCTGATGGCGATCGCGATCATCGGTCTTTTTACGCTGGGCATTTATATGCACGAGTTGCCACTGTCCCCCGACAAGCTGAAGCTTTATTCATGGCACAAGTGGGCGGGGGTTTGCCTCTTGCTGCTGGCGGTGGCGCGCCTGCTCTGGCGAATCAGCCATCGGCCGCCGACCTTGCCGGGGCAAATGTCGCGACGGGCGCAATGGTTGGCGCATGCCGGTCATCATTTGTTGTATCTGTTGATGTTTGTCATTCCGCTGTCTGGCTGGCTGATGAGTTCGGCCAAGGGCTTTCAGACTGTTTTGTTCGGCATCCTGCCACTGCCGGATCTGCTGGCAAAGAATAAGGAAATCGGTGACTTGCTGCAAACGATGCACTGGGCTTTGAACATGCTGCTGACGGTCATCGTGATCGGGCATGTGCTCGCCGCGCTCAAACATCACTTTATGGACAGGGATGATGTTCTCGTCCGGATGTGGCCGCAATTCCCGCGATAAACACCGACCCGCAGCTCATTTTTCAAGGAGAGATTTTCATGAAGTCTGTATTGAGTGCGTTCCTGCTGGTGGCCAGCCTGGGTTCATGGGCTACCCCGGCACATGCTGTGGAGTACAACCAGATTCAGGCGGGCAAGAGCACGCTGCATTTTTCCTATCAGCAGATGGGCGTCAAAATGGAGGGGCAATTTAAAAAGTTCAACGCGCAATTGAGCTTCGATTCCGCCAGGCCCGCTGCTGCGCGGGCGGCCTTTGAGGTCGAACTGGCTAGTGTGGATCTGGGTTCGGGCGAGGCCGATCAGGAGGTCGCCAGCAAACCCTGGTTCAACACATCGGCATTTCCACGGGCGAGCTTTGTTTCCAGTAGCCTCAAGGCACTGGGCGGCAACCGTTATGAGGTGGCGGGGCGGCTGACGATCAAGGGGCAAACCCGGGAGATCCTCGTGCCCGTCACGCTGACCCGGCAGGGGAGTGACGGCGTGTTCGATGGCAGCTTCACCATTCGTCGCGGTGATTTCAACATCGGCGAAGGTGCCTGGGCTAAATTCGACATTGTTGCCAACGATACACATATCCGCCTCCGCATCACATCCATCGCCAGATAATCACGTTAACCGGAGATCACACCATGAAAAATAAATTCCCACAATTCCATCAATTCGCCCAGTGCTCCCTGCTCGCCTTTGCCACGCTGACCAGCACGGCTACTTTCGCTGTACCTGAAACCTTTGTCATTGATGGTTCGCACACTTATCCACGTTTTTCATATAGCCACTTCGGCTATTCGACGCAATTGTCACGCTTCAACAAAACCACGGGCAAGGTGGTTTTCGACAAGGCCGCCAAAATCGGCTCGGTTGATATCACGATTGACGCCAAGTCGGTTGATACCGGTTCGGCCACGTTTAATGAACATATTCAAGGAGAGGATTTTCTCGATACGGGCAAGTATCCCGTTGCCACCTTCAAATCGACGAAGGTGCTTTTTGAAGGCGACAAGCCCACGCAGATCGAGGGGAATCTGACCATCAAGGGCGTGAGCCGGCCGGTTACCCTGAATGTCACCTCGTTCCAGGCAAAACCCCATCCAATGATGAAAAAGGATGCAATCGGCGCGAATGCTTACGTCATCATCAAACGCACAGAGTTCAACGCCGGCAAGTACGCACCCAACGTGGGTGACGAAGTGCGTATCGACGTCAGCATCGAGGCAATCAAGGAATAAGCAGAACGGCCACTTGGTGGCAGCGACGGCTGTTCAGGTGGTGCCGCTTTACAGCGGAAGCAGGGTCGTTAATGTGCACGAAAACCCGCACAGCCTTGGGCTGCGCGGGTTTTCGTGTAGGTGGCAACGAAAAACCCCACAGAGCGGCGAACGGGTTGTTCAGATGCTGCTGATTTGACTATTTCCAACCATTCCTGCTGAAACCGCTCCTGCGTTGCTTCAAAACGGTCGAACTCTGGTGCAAGTGCCCTGGCTGAGCGGCAGGAGGGATGGACCCGCGAATATTTAGGGGGGTGGGTAGAAATGTGGGTAGTCGGAAACTAAAAACCCGCAAAGCCTGTGGCAGTGCGGGTTTCAGTGCCATTACTGGCGGAGACGAAGGGATTCGAACCCTTGATGCAGGTTTTGCCCGCATGCTCCCTTAGCAGGGGAGTGCCTTCGACCTCTCGGCCACGTCTCCGGGTGCAAAAGAGGCGCGATGATAACCGGTTACATCGCGCGGGTCAAACGGAAGTCGTGGCTTGGTCGAGATTGAAGGTCTGGTGCAGGACGCGCACGGCGAGCTCGAGGTACTTTTCGTCGAGAACGACAGAAATCTTGATTTCCGAGGTGGAGATCATCTGCAGGTTGATGCCTTCTTCAGCCAGCGCGCGGAACATCTTGCTGGCAACGCCGGGGTGCGAGCGCATGCCGACACCGACAGCGGATACTTTGCAGATCTTGTTGTCGCCGCTGATGGCGCGCGCGCCGATGCTGTCCTTGACCTTTTCGAGGATGGCGAGTGCTTTGTTGTATTCAGCGCGATTGACGGTGAATGAGAAGTCAGTTGCGCCGTCATGGCCGACGTTCTGGACAATCATGTCGACATCGATGTTGGCGTCAGCGATCGCGCCCAGAATGTGGTGGGCGATACCGGGGCGATCGGGTACGCCGAGGACGGTGAGCTTGGCTTCGTCGCGGTTGAAGGCAATGCCGGAGATGATGGGTTGTTCCATGGTGTTGTTTTCCTCGAAAGTAATCAGCGTCCCCGGGCCTTCTTTGCCCAGTTCTTCCAGGCTGGAGAGTACGCGCAGCTTGACTTTGTATTTGCCGGCAAATTCGACGGAGCGGATTTGCAGTACTTTGGAGCCTAAGCTCGCCATCTCCAGCATTTCTTCGAAGGTGATGGTGTTGAGACGGCGCGCTTCCGGGACGATGCGTGGGTCGGTGGTGTAGACGCCGTCTACATCGGTATAGATCTGGCATTCATCGGCCTTGAGTGCCGCAGCCAGTGCGACGCCGGTGGTGTCTGAGCCACCGCGCCCCAGGGTGGTGATGGCACCGTCGGCGTCCACTCCCTGGAAACCGGCGACGATGACGACGGTGTCATTGTCGAGATCGGCGCGGATGGCGGCTTCATCGATGTCGAGAATGCGCGCCTTGGTGTAGGTGTTGTCGGTGAGGATTTTGACCTGGCTGCCGGTGTAGCTTTTGGCTTTGATGCCTTGTGACTTGAGCGCCATGGCGAGCAGGCCGATGGTGACCTGTTCGCCGGTCGAAACGATGACATCGAGTTCGCGCGGGTCGGGTGGGGTCTGGACGGCTTTGGCCAGGTCGATCAGGCGGTTGGTTTCACCGCTCATGGCCGAAACCACGATGACCAGTTGGTGGCCTTCGGATTTCCATTTGGCGACGCGCCGGGCGACATTCTGGATGCGCTCGGGTGTGCCGACCGAGGTGCCACCGTATTTTTGAACTATCAGGGCCATTTTCTGTTCAGCCTGTTTGACAAAAAAGAGGAATTATAACTGATATCGATGACGGGCCTTCAGGGTAGGGCGATGGGGTGCGTGGCTTGCGGTGGGGTGGTCTGAGATCGGTGCGCTATCGCTTTGGTTAAATTTCGTTAGGCCATCAACATAGTCCTTGTATGTTGGAAAAATATTGTATATAGTGCAATTTCTATTACTTAGGTAATAACAGATAGAACACTGTATTTAGACCGCTGTATTTTTGAGAGGACATTGCCATGAAAACGCTTGAGAAAATTGATGCACGTGAACTCCGTCGCAAGATGGGTGTCAACCAGCAGCAGTTCTGGTCGAAAATCGGGGTGACGCAGAGTGGTGGTTCGCGTTACGAAAGCGGCCGTAACATGCCGCGTCCGGTGCAGCAGTTGCTGCGTTTGGTGCATGTCGAAAATATCGATATCGGCAAGATTAAACGCGAGGATGTCGAAGTCGCGGAATACCTGAAGGCGAATGAGCCGGAGCAGTACAAGTCGCTGAAGAAGCTGGCGCGCGCTGCGGTGGCGGCCAAGCCGAAGAAGTAAGTTTTGTGGCGTCAGGGGCTGACGTGAGCGTCCAGCCCCAGTTGCCGGACGCGTTGCGCCAGTGCTTCCAGCCAGTCTGCGGGCAACCGCCCGAGGCGTGGTGTTTCGGTCTGCAGTGAGGGGCGTGCCAGTCCGTAGAGATGGACGCCGATCAGCTTGCCGGATTCATGGTTTTTCTGCGCGGGCTGGCTTTGTTTGAGCAGATGCAGCCATGCGGCAATTTCTGTTTCGCTGGGGGCCAGGCCGTCCAGACTGAAACAGCAGGTTTGCACCCAGGTGTTGCATAGCGCGGCGCAGATTCGCAAACGGCGGCTGATGCTGGCAGGATCGAGGTCTACGCCATTGATGCGTTGAATGCCGCTTTGTGTTCCTGCATCCAGTTTGAACCAGACTTCTCCGTTGGCGGCCGCGAGCCGGGCGAGCCCTGTTTGTACCGTGGTGCGCTCGATCAGGCTGCCATTGGTGATGAGGCGCAAGTGCGCTGTGGGCTGAAATTCATCGCGCAAGCATTGGGCGATGCGTACCGCCTCGGCGAACTCGCGTGCGCTGGTGGGCTCACCATTTCCAGAAAAAGCGATGTCTACGATGCGCCGTGCTTCCACGGGCACGCGTCGGCTCATGAAGTCGCCGTGTACAAGGTCGTGCAGCAGGCGGCGTAGTTCTGCTTCCAGTTGAATCAAATCGATGGCAGGTGCTGTGCCGCGCGTGAGATCAGGTACCTGGCAGTAGATGCAGCGCCAGTTACAGGCGTTGTTGGGGTTCAGGTTGATGCCCACGGAAACTCCGCCGGCCCGTCGTGAGATGACAGGGTAGACGTAAGTCATGTTCGCGCTGTCACGGCGGTGATCGGTGCTGTTGAGCAGGGTTTCCTGGCCGTGAGGTGGGTCGGGCTGTTTCATGGCGGCGCGCGCGGCAAGAGGGTGGCTCGCATTATAATCGGCGGATTCCCATGTGCTGACCTGGGTTTCTGTGCCAGCCGACCTGTCTGTGAAAGCCCCCCATGCAGATTACCCGCCGCCTTGAGTTCGATGCCGGCCACCGTATTCCGGATCACCGTAGCCAGTGTCGTCACCTGCATGGCCATCGTTATGTCATCGAGATTACTTTGAGTGGCCACATCATCGAGGCACGCGGGCAGTCAGAGAATGGCATGGTGATGGATTTCTCGGAGGTCAAGTCGCTGGCCATGCAGTCGCTGGTGGCGGAATGGGATCACGCATTTCTGGCGTGTCGTAGTGATACCCCCGTGGTTGATTTTCTGGCCAGCCTGCCGGATCACAAAACGGTGCTGTTCGATGTGGTGCCGACCGCAGAAAATCTGGCGATGATCGCCTTTGCACGACTGGATGCCGTTTATCAGGATTGCTATGGCAATCATTTGCGGCTCGAACGGGTGCGCCTGTACGAAACCCCGAATTGCTGGGCTGACGCGCTGCGTCACGAGCGAGCAGTCGATTGAATTGCTGAAATCACATTTAAATTTTCATACACAGGATGACCTTTCATGAATGACCTGATCGTAACCGAGTGCAAAGACGGTGTGTTTCGCCTGGAAATCTGTCGTCCCGACAAGAAAAACGCGCTGACTACGGCGATGTACACCGCCATGGCCGACGCGCTCGAAGCTGCAGAGCGTGACCCTGCCGTGCGGGTGATCCTGATTCACGGCCAGTCTGGCGCGCCGGGCATGTTTACTGCGGGGAATGATCTGGGTGACTTTCTCGCTAATCCACCGTTGTCGGAAGACCCGCCACCGCCGGTGTTCCGCTTTCTCAATGTATTCAGTACCCTGAAAAAGCCTTTCATTGCCGCTGTCAATGGCGTGGCGGTGGGGGTCGGCACGACGCTGCTGCTGCACTGCGATCTGGTGTATGCCGGGCAAAGCGCGCGTTTCCAGTTGCCTTTTGTCAGCCTGGGTTTGTGTCCTGAGGCGGCTTCCAGTGTGTTGTTGCCGATGCTGGCCGGTCATGTGCGTGCGGCTGAGATGCTGTTGTTGTGTGAGCCGTTCAATGCCGAGAAAGCGTGTGAAATGGGGCTGGTCAATGCCGTACTGCCCGACGAGCAGGTGTTGGAGCATGCGTGGGCGCAGGCGAAGAAGCTCGCGGCTTTGCCGACGGCTTCGGTCAAGCTGACCAAGCAGATGCTCAAGGGCGCGCAGCAAGCTCTGGTGGCGCAGACCATGCAAAGTGAAATGCGTCTGTTCAAGGAACGACTGGTCTCGCCGGAAGCGAAAGAAGCTTTTGCCGCGTTCTTCGACAAGCGCAAGCCGGATTTCAGCCCCTTTAATTGAGCTCACCGCCCGCATCATATCTATGACAACAATCGCAACCATAGAATCACTGGATCACGAAGGTCGTGGTGTCACCCACGTGGATGGCAAGGTCATCTTCATCGAGGGTGCGC
>JAGOVA010000004.1 GCA_018061005.1 Sterolibacterium sp.
CGCAGCACAAGCAGAAATTCCGCCGCCTCAATGAGCCGGACCCTTCCTATCATGGCGTGGTGTATACCGAGGCACTCGGCGCGGCCGCCTACATCGGTCGCGCGCGTGTCGTGCCCTTACGCAATATGGGGGCGGCGATTTCACCGTTCAATGCTTTCCTGATTTTGCAGGGCATCGAGACCTTGCCGCTGCGGATGGAACGGATTTGCGATAACGCCTTGAAAATCGCCCAGTTCCTGCAGAAGCACCCGAAGGTCAAATGGGTGAATTACGCTGGTCTGCCCGGGCAGCGTGATCATGCGCTGGCGAAAAAGTATCTTGATGGCCGTCCTTCCGGGCTGATTACTTTTGGTGTGCAGGGCGGCATGGCGGGTGGGGCGCGCTTCCAGGACGCACTGAAGCTCATCACGCGGCTGGTCAATATCGGCGATTGCAAGACGCTGGCCTGTCACCCGGCCAGCACCACGCATCGTCAGCTTTCCAGTGAAGAAATGGCCAAGGCGGGCGTGACTGAAGACACTGTGCGTCTGTCGATCGGCATCGAACATATCGACGATCTGCTGGCGGATCTCAGCCAGGCATTGGCGGCCGCATGAAGACGACTATCCGCTCGCGTTGGCCGTTCGCGTGGGTTGCGCTTGCGTCGACGGTGCTGGGGCTGTTGCCGGGCTTGGCCAGTGCCCGCGCCACGCCGGAAGAGATGGCGCGTCTGGGCAAGCAACTGACCTGCATGGGGGCGGAGAAATCCGGCACGCCGGGCGGTGTGGCGGAATACACCGGCAAATGGCTGGGTGCTGCGCCCGGCATGACGGCGGCGGAGGCCAACCGCTTGCCCAGCGATCCGTATGCGGATGAAAAGCCGCTGTTCATCATTACCGCACAGAATTTCATGCAGTACGCCGACAAGCTCGGCGAGGGGCAGAAGGCGATGTTCCGCAAATACCCCGGCAGCTTCCGCATGGCGGTGTACCCTGCGCATCGCGATTTCCGCTATGACGAATCGGTGTGCCGGGTGATCGCCCAGAATGCCGCCGAGGCGGAGCTGGCCAGCGATGGCAAGTCGGTGATCAATGGGCGCATGGGCGCGAGCCCGTTCCCTTTCCCGAAATCTGGGCTGGAGCTGCTCTGGAATGCCGTGCAGCCTGCGCTGGTGTATGTCGAACACCGGGACACCGATCTGGCGGTGGTGTACCCAAATGGCGGCATCACCTGGGGCGCGCAGCTGGTGTGGACGCTGACGCGTGCCAATGACCCGCAACTGCGTGGCAAAAAACATGAAGGCATCTCGACGCTGGCGCGCGGCGTGACGTTGCTGCCCGAGCGCGACAAGGGGGTGATGACGCGGGTGATCGACAAGTTCTCGATGGACAAGGAGGCGCGCCTGGCCTGGCAATACATTGCCTCCACACGTCGTGTGCGTCAGGCACCAGGGTTTGGTTTCGACATGCCGCTGGCCTCTTCCGCGAATACCATAACCATCGATGATGCGCGCATGTTCAATGGTTCAGGCGAGCGTTACGACTGGAAAATCATCGGCAAGCGCGAGATTTATATTCCTTACGATAACTATCGTCTGGAAAACCGCGCGGTGGGCGAAAACCGTTATGCGCGGCTGCTCACGGCCAATCATGAAAACCCGGATCTGGTGCGCTGGGAACTGCACCGGGTCTGGCAGCTCGAAGCGCGGCTCAAGGAAGGCTACCGGCATCTTTACCCGCAAAGGGTGTTTTATATTGATGAAGACAGCTGGCTGTTTACCATGGCCGATACTTACGATGCCCAAGGACGGTTGTGGAAGTTCAACTGGATCAATAACCTCTATCAGCCCGGCCCCAATCTGTTCAACCAGTTCTCGGCGTTTTATCACGATCTGAGTGCGGGGACATATACGGTGTATGACCTGACCCAGGCCAAGCCGCAGGGCGTGATCGTCGATGCACCGGATGCCGAATATGGCAAACCGGCGTTTTATTCCATCGACAACCTCAAGACTTCATCGTACTGAGCAGGCTGATTGCACTGACGCATCCAATTCAGGCATCTTGTAATGAGACCATAAAAAGACCACCTTCAGTCTTTCTTGAGACTGGAGTGCAGTCATGCGTTACTCATCACAAGTCAAGCCGATCAGCTACCTCAAGGCCAACGCCGCCGAGGTTTTGGCGCACCTCGCGGGGCAGCGTGAACCGATGGTCATCACCCAAAACGGCGAAGCCAAGGCTGTCCTGCAGGACGTCGCTTCGTTCGAAGAGACGCAAGAAACACTGGCCTTGCTAAAGATCCTCGCGCTGGGCAATCAGGATGTGGACGCTGGCAAGGTCTAAGCCTGTGGCTGACATCGTTGCCCGCCTCCGCGCCAAGCGA
This sequence comes from Sterolibacterium sp., assembly GCA_018061005.1. Lineage (GTDB taxonomy): Bacteria > Pseudomonadota > Gammaproteobacteria > Burkholderiales > Rhodocyclaceae > Sterolibacterium. Next base: position 2,365 of record JAGOVA010000004.1, read on the forward strand.
GCCTCAGTCTGATGGTTGGCACATCTGCCAAGTTTGAAGTCCTGCTCACCAAGGGGGCGGAGCAGGACCTGGAGGCCATCCACGACTACATCGCCGAATTCGACTGCGTGGCCAACGCCGACCCTGTGTTGGATGCGGTGATGGACTGAAGAGTCTGTCGAAATTCCCGGAACGCGGTAGCTATCCGAAGGAACTGGTCGGCCTTGGGATCAAAGAATACCGCCAGACCTTCTGCAAGCCTTACCGCGCGATCTACCGTGTCACAGGTAGCCAGGTCATCATTTATCTGGTTGCGGACGGACGCCGTGACATGCAAACCGTGCTTGCTCGCCGCCTGTTAGGTGCTTGAGCCGCAGCAATCCGCGCCAATGCTCATAAGCTCGGGAGGCCGGTCGGCACATGGTCAACCGTCCGCGCGAGGGTGACATTCTGCATTCTGTTTAACTGCACCAACAGCAAAGATCTCGTCGGCAAAACAGGGTTGTGGGACGACTCCTGTGCCCAGGTGGATGCGCCGCATGCGTGAGTACGGTGGGAGCGCACTCACGCATGCTTCACGCCTCATTCATAGCCCCGTGGTGGAGTCCTGCGCGGCTTTTTTGATCAGGGAGACATCGGCCGGGAGCAGGAATCCCTGGGCGCTTGCCGCATCCGCCGAACTGCTGACTGCATTCACATAGCTGGCGTGCGTGGGGTAGAGCGTTTTCAGTTTGCTGGTGTCGAACAAAGTCGTGGTGCCGAACAGGAAACAGAAGCTTTGCGCGCTATTGCCGATTTCCTGCATGCTGCCCGGTTGCCCGTAGGCAGACAGGGTGGCCGTGGGGACATCGACATGAGGGGTGCGGATCCCGCCCTGGGTGTTGCCATGGATGTCGGTGACAAAACCTGTGCCTGCCGCATTGATCATCAGGCGCGGTGCGTAGGCGGGCGGGATACCTGTGGTGATCCAGCGGTTGAGCGCGGCATAGGCAGCACTGATGATGAAGTGCTGTGGTCCGGAGTTGACCGGTTTGGCGCAATTCACGATGCCCGGCATCGGCTGGCTGTTTTCAACCACATCGGCATTTTTGGGATCGCTGCCATTGATGTCGAACAGCCCGGTGAGTGTGTAAATGTCGACATGCGAGGTGCCGGCCATTTCCCAAAGACGGAAGTTGGTGCTGTCATCCTGGCGGCTCGGGTAGAAGTTGAGCAGGAACAGGTCGCTTTCGGTTTGTGCCGTGAGAACCGGGGCGATGTCAGTTCGCACCCGCATCACGGCATCCTTTGACCCGTTCATATCGAGGCTGTCGGTCGACAGCGGGGCATTACCGAAGGTGCGGCTGTGAATGAAATAGCCATCAAACAGACGGGTCAGCGGGGCGATGCCGTTAACATAGGTGACCATGTGCATGGCCGACTGAGACTCGCCGCTGGCGATCAGCTTTTTGATGTTCAGCCCCTCCAGCGGGTTGATGCTTCGTGGATGCAGCAGTGCCTGGGCGGCTTGCGAGAAAATATCGTAGGAGTAGCGGTTGCCGGGGTGGAGCAGTGAGCCGTAGCGGACGCGATCGAAGCTTTTCAACGGGAGATTGACCATGCTGATTGGTCCGCCGCCATCGATGCCTTCTTTCTGTGCGGATACGCCGACCCAGGCATAGCCCTGGCGGGTGAATTCGGTGTGGGCGTTGATCCAGCCGGGCGCGGCATCCAGGCCACCGCTGACGTTGAGCCATTCGACAATCACCGTGCCATTGAATTTGGCCGGATTCTTCGGGCGATAGACGACGATGCGGGTTTTGTAGGCCGCGCTGCCGGACGCGGCTTGCACATTCCAGAGGCCATCTTCGTTGAGCGGGCCGTTGGCGACATAACTGATGGCGTTGCCCGACATGAAGTACTCGGCAGCGCTGTAACCGACGGTGGCCAAGGGGAACATCGTCGAACTGACGGAAACCATCCCCAGCCCGCTCGGAGAGGGGATTTCGAGCAGGGGGATGGTACTGGCCGATGGTGCCGATGGTGCCGTTGGATCGGCCGATGAGGGGGGCGGCAAGCCATTGCTGCTGGATGTGCCATTGCATGCGCCTAGTGTCGTGGCCATCAGCAAGACGGCAAGGGTCTTGTGCGCCAAATCCATGGGTTTCATCGTATTCTCCAGAGCGTCTTTGTGAGGTTGCATCCTGTTGATGTCTGTTCAGTCAGCCAAGATAGCAGAATTTTTCAGAGTTGATGTATGACATTGGCCTTGCGGCGAATTTTCTGGCGGCGAAACCGAACCGTTTGGGGGGGGGCAAGAAAATGGCCATCGAACGCAAGGTTCGATGGCCATTCAAAAAGCCACGAAGCACAGGCGGCGATCAGGGCGACAGAATCACCTTGACGCTGCTATCGACAGACGACTTTTCAATGTAGCCGATGGCATTGGGGTTGCTCGCGACGAATTTCTTGACTTCGGCATCGGAGGCCAATTCCTTCAGCGGCTGCGCCTTGCCGGTGAATACCAGCTTGGCCCAGTAGGCTTTCAGTTGCGCGCCATCTTTGCCGGTGACCTTGTGATAGAACGTGTCACGCGTGGCACTGCCGTCGGGCAGATCAACCCCGGTTAGTTCGACTGATTTGCCGAGAAATACGTTGGAAATTGCTTCCGCCGACAGGCCAGCGTTTTTCGGATTGACGATGACAGCCACCGACTGCGCCAGGGTAGGCATTGCGGCGCTCATTAGTGCGAGCGTCAGTAGCATGGTGTGGATTTTTTTCATAACACGGAGCCTTTCCTGGTTCAGAACACGAAGTCGATCGAGGCCGACAGAATGTTGACGCTCTGTTTGTTGGTCTGCCAGCTCGATCCTGTCGCGACATTGGTGAAGTGGCCGTTGCTCGGAGCCGACAAGCTGCCCGGTTTGCTGATGTGGTCAAACTGCGCCTTGAGGGCAACACTCCGCATCAGGTCGTAGCGCACGCCGAGGGATATCGTGTTTTGATCGATCAGCGGCTTGCTGATAGCGTCAGTCAGGTTGACCACCATGACCGGTGTGGCCAGAGCCGATGAGGCGGCAACCGCTGCGGGCTTGGCAGCGGGCTCGCGCGAGTCAACTCGGCTGTAGGAGGCAAATGGGGTGAACTTGCCGACGCGGTAGCCGCCCAGCACATACCAGGCCACTGCATCCTGAATGACTAGCGAGGGCAGCTTGCGGCTGGCGTATTCGGCCTGCAGCAGCCAGGTTCCCGGGTCGTAGGTGTAGCCGAGTGCCCAAAACTTTGCCTTGGCGTCTTCAAATTGCAGGTTGGCGGTCGGATAGCCGGCGGCCGGGATGCCGGCGAGCAACGCTGCGGATTTCTTGTAGGCGTCAATGCGCGCCGTCGTGCCGGCCACGATGGTGTCGTAGGGGATGAAATCGAAAGTGCTGCGGTTGATCATTGCGCGGAACATCGAAGCACCCTGTTCGTAGCTCAGATTGATCATCCGCGTCTTGCCGCGAACGATGTAGCGGTTCGACAGGTCTTTTGATTCGCCGATGGCCAGGCTGGTCGACAGAACGCCGTCACCGACGTTGAACCGGGCGCCGGCATCCAGGCCATCCAGATGGGTGATTGGGTTGAGCGCGTAAACATCGTAAGGCTGCCGGATCGGCGTTTGGGCGTAGCCGACGTTGCGGTAATCGGAAATCATGAACACCGGCGCCACTACGCGACCGCCGCGCACATAGGCATTGCTGCCGATGTCATATTTTAGATTGGCCCATTCGAGCAGCGGGGCGTAGGTGTTGTCGGCGCGGTGATCGGCGACGGCCTGAACGATTCCGCTGAGTCCGTTGCCAAAGTTTTTCGCGATCTGCACGCCGAACTTCGAATCGACCCCTGTTGATATGGCCTGGCTTTTGCCCGCGCCGTTGGGGTGGACGATGCTGCCGCGATAATCGGAGTCGCGATCGTCGCTATGTACTGCGCTCAGCGTGCCGAAGCCGGAAAAGGAAAAGTCGCTTCCCTCATTGGCCCAACTGGCCTGGGTGCCGAGCAAGGCGCAGGCCAGAGCCAGTGCGCGCAATTTGAAACTTCCATCATTTTTCATATGGATATCCTCCATTCGTCAAGTTCGTTGCAGGGGCGCGCCTCCCCCCCCCGCTTTCATGTGGACGCCGCCGCGAAACCGCCGTCGGCAAGTCAGCCGGGCGTTTTTAACGTGTGCTGGAAGTGATAGCAATACGGGAACCCGGCGAAACGCTGTGGAACGCCGCGAGCGCGTGCAGTTTGCCCGATTGGAGCGTTTGGTGCTTATCGGGAGGCGGCGATCCGGTGGAGCAGAGCCGCAGTGAATTCGCGGGTGTTGGCTGTGCCGCCCAGGTCGCCGGTACGCACCTTGTCGATATTCAGTGTCTCGTCGATGGCCTGGCGCAGGCGCTTGGCTTTGTCGTCGAGGCCGACGTGATCGAGCATCATCGCTGCGGCCAGCAGCAGGGCGATGGGGTTGGCGATGCCCTTGCCGGCGATGTCGGGCGCCGAACCGTGGACTGCTTCGAAGATCGCCGCATGCTCGCCGATGTTGGCACCCGGCGCCATGCCGAGGCCGCCGACCAGGCCGGCGATTTCATCGGAGAGAATGTCGCCGAACAGGTTGGTCGTCACCAGCACGTCGAATTGCCACGGGTTCATCACCAGCTTCATGGCGCAGGCGTCGACGATGATTTCCTCGAACTCGAACCTGCCCTGGTATTCCTTGGCGTAGATGTCGCGCGCCGTTTCGAGGAAGATGCCGGTCAGCGCCTTCATGATGTTGGCCTTGTGCACCACCGTCACCTTGCGGCGACCCTGCGTGATCGCATAGTCGAAGGCGAAGCGGCAGATGCGCTGGCAGCCCTGGCGCGTGTTCACGCCCGTCGACATGCCGACCGCATGGGGGTCGCCATCGATGGGAATGAAGTGCTCGTAGCCCATGTAGAGGCCTTCGTTGTTCTCGCGCACCAGCACCAGGTCGATCTTGTCGAAGCGGCCGCCGGGAATGATGGTCTTGGCCGGGCGCAGATTGGCATAGAGCTTGAACTCCTCGCGCAGACGCACGTTGGACGAGCGATAGCCGCCACCGACCGGGGTTTCCAGCGGCCCCTTGAGTGCCAGTTTGTTTTTGCGGATGCTCTCGATGCAGGCTGGCGGCAACGGGTCGTTGCAGGTCTTGACGCCTTCCGCGCCGGCGACCTGGCGATCCCAGACGAAGGGTGCTTCCAGCACCTCCAGCACGGCCAGTGTGGCTTCGGTGATTTCCGGGCCGATGCCGTCGCCGGGGATCAGGGTGGCGGGGATTTGCTCGCTGTGCATCATTTTTCCTTGTGGTCAGGTCGCTCGGGTTTTGCAGAGCGGCGAGCATTTTACTCTATTGTTAATATCTTGTCGGATGGAATGGTGGGGCGTGGCGGCACGTAGCGCGCACAAAAATGGGGCATTTCATGAAATATTCTTCGCTGGAAAGCTTTCTGTCGTATGTTGCTGAACGTAACCTTGGGCAACCCGAGTTTTTGCAGGCCGTGACTGAAGTCATGGAGAGCTTGTGACCCTTCATCAAGGCACATCCCCGTTATGCCGAGCACGGCTTGCTCGATCGCCTGGTCGAGCCGGAGCGCGTCATCACCTTCCGCGTGTCGTGGGTTAATGACCATGGCGATGTGCAGGTCAATCGTGGCTATCGTATTCAACACAGATCGGCGATTGGCCCCTACAAGGGTGGCCTGCGTTTTCATCCGTCGGTCAATATGTTCATCCTCAAGTTCCTCGCGTTCGAGCAGACTTTCAAGAATGCCCTGACGACCCTGCCGATGGGTGGTGGCAAGGGCGGCTCCGACTTCGACCCGAAGGGCAAGAGCCCCGGTGAAGTGATGCGCTTCTGCCAGGCTTTTGTGATGGAACTGTTCCGTCATGTCGGTTCGGATATCGACGTGCCGGCGGGTGATATCGGCGTGGGCTGCCGTATGGCGGCTCGCTGATCCGCCCGGAAGCGACCGGTTACGGCACGGTGTATTTTGCTGAAGAAATGCTCAAGCAGAAGGGACGCAGTTTTGACGGTTTGCGTGTGAGCGTGTCGGGTTCCGGCAACGTCGCACAATATGCGGTTGAAAAGGCGATGGCGTTGGGTGCCAAGGTCATCACGGTGTCTGATTCGAGCGGCACGATTGTTGACGAGGATGGCTTCACGACCGAGAAGCTGGCCGAGCTGATGGAAGTCAAGAATCACCTCTATGGTCGCGTCAATGATTATGCCCAGCGTACCAAGGTGAATTTTCAGCCGGGGGTCACGCCGTGGCATGTTCCGGTTGATGTGGCGCTGCCCTGCGCCACGCAGAACGAGTTGGACGGCAAGGATGCCGCGCTGCTGGTCAAAAATGGCGTGCTGTGTGTGGCCGAAGGTGCCAACATGCCGTCGACGCTGGATGCGGTGAAGGTCTTTGAAGGCAGCAACGTGCTCTACGCACCGGGTAAGGCCAGTAACGCCGGGGGTGTAGCGACTTCAGGTCTGGAAATGAGCCAGAATGCGCTGCGGATGTCCTGGCCGCGCGAAGAGGTGGATCAGCGTCTGCATGGCATCATGACCAGCATCCATGAAGCTTGTTTGCAGCATGGTCGTCGTGCCGATGGCACGGTGAGCTATGTGAATGGCGCGAACGTCGCCGGTTTCGTCAAGGTGGCGGAAGCGATGTTGGCGCAGGGCGTGATTTGATTTAAACGACCGATGTCCGCAAAACAACGGCTTGCCCAGGCAAGCCGTTGTTGTTTCTGGCGCGCGGATTAGCCGAGAAACAGCCGGTACGCCGGGTTCTGGCTTTCGTCCCAGTAACGGTAGCCCAGACTTTTCAGGAAGCGGCGGAAGTGCTGCATTTCACCCGCAGGCGCCTGCATGCCGACCAGCACGCGTGCGTAATCGGCGCCGTGGTTGCGGTAGTGGAATAACGAGATGTTCCAGCCCGCACTCATGCTTTCGAGAAACCGCATCAGCGCGCCGGGACGTTCGGGAAATTCGAAACGGTAGAGCAGCTCGTTCTTCACTTGCGGCGCGTGGCCGCCGACCATGTGGCGGATATGCAGCTTGGCCATTTCGTCATCGGAAAGGTCGAGCGTGGCCAGCCCCTGTTTTTTCAGTGAGGCCACCAGTCGCGTGGTTTCGTCGCGATTGGCGACCTGCACGCCGACGAACACTTGTGCTTCTGCCGGACAGGCGTAGCGGTAGTTGAATTCGGTGATGTTGCGCGCGCCGATCAGCGTGCAAAACTTACGGAAACTGCCGGGTTTTTCCGGGATGGTCACGGCCAGGATCGCCTCGCGATGTTCGCCCACCTGCGCGCGTTCGCTGACAAAGCCCAGCCGGTCGAAATTCATGTTGGCACCGGAAGCGACGGCGACAAAGGTTTGATTCTTGAGCCGATGCTGGCGCGCGTAAGCCTTGGCACCGGCAATCGACAGTGCCCCGGCCGGTTCGAGGATGGAGCGGGTATCCTCGAAAACCTCCTTGATTGCCGCACACAGCGCGTCGGTGTCGACTTGCACCATGTCATCGACCAGCTCGCGGCACAGGCGGAAGGTTTCGCTGCCCACCTGCTTGACGGCGGTGCCATCGGCAAACAGGCCGACATTCTCCAGCGTGATGCGTCGCCCCAAGCGCAAGGACTGCGTCATCGCATCGGCATCGATGGTTTCCACCCCGATTATTTTTGTTTCCGGGCGCAGCCGTTTGATGTAGCTGGCCACCCCGGCAATCAGCCCGCCGCCGCCGACCGGGCAGAATACGGCATCGATCGGCTCGGGATGCTGGCGCAGGATTTCCATACCGATGGTCCCTTGTCCGGCAATGACATCCGGGTCGTCATACGGATGCACCAGCGTGTAGCCATGTTTCTTTTCGAGTTGCAGCGCGTGGGTATAGGCTTCCTTGAAGGATTCGCCCGCCAGCACCACTTCGCCGCCGCGTCGTTGGACGGCATCGATCTTGATCTGCGGGGTGGTGAATGGCATGACCACCACCGCGCGGTAGCCGAGTTTTTGCGCCGAGAGCGTGACACCTTGTGCGTGATTGCCCGCCGAGGCGGTGATGACCCCTTTTTTGCGCTGCGCGGGCGTGAGCCGCACCATCTTGTTGTAAGCCCCGCGCAGCTTGAATGAAAACACCGGCTGCATATCCTCGCGCTTGAGCAGGATGCGGTTGCCCTGCCGCGCAGACAGATTGGGCGCCAGCTCCAGCGGAGTTTCTATCGCCACGTCATAGACACGGGCGTTGAGGATTTTTTCGAGGTAATCGATGGCGGTTTTCTGGCGTGGCATGAAAGTAATCCGGGAGAGTGAGCCGGAAAATGGCTTATTGATCAGGCCGGATTAAGTTTGAAGTTCCGTTCGCCCTGAGCCTGTTGTAGCCCTTCGACAAGCTCAGGGCGAACGGTTTATCCATCAGCGTGCCAGATCAATAGAAATTAAAACTTGAAACTTGAAACTCAGCGCGCACCCAGTTGTTGCAGCGTTTCATCCTGCGGGCGTTCTTTGGCCAGGGTCTTCCAGTAGACGTTGGCCTCTTGTGTGGCACCGGCGTTGTCCAGCATGGTGGCGTAGATCAGGCGATCGGAAAAACTGGCGTTCGCACCGGGTTTGCGCTGTTCGAGCGATTTGCGGGTTGTGCTGTCGAGCAATGAGAATTCGGTGCTGGCGGATTGACGCTCGCCGCCCGGGTCGACGGCTTCCACCGTCCAGCGATAATTCTGCCCTGCAGTCAGTTTGATGCGGGCGGGTAGCAGCATCTGCGGGGTCGTGCTTTCCCCTTGATACAGCGTCACGCCCTCGGCATCGCGCAGGGTGAAGGTGTAGCGTTTGGCACTGGCCAGTGCCTGCCAGGTAAAGGCTGCGGGGCGGTCGATGAGTTTGGTGTCTGCGGGCTGGCGCAGTTGCAGGGTGCCTAGCGCTTTCATTTCGAAGGTCGCCAGTGCCTGATGGTCGCGTTGCCGTGCGCTGTATTGCTGGGTGGCGGTGTTTTGTGCAGGGTCGAGGCTGCGGCGGATGATATTGCTGTTGCCGCCACTTTCACTGCGCGGCTGATTCGCTTCGACGCTGGCTTGCAGCGGGCCATTCAGTGTGTATTCGCGCGGCTGGGCAAAATAGGTGACGGCCACACGCGCCCCTTTGTCGAGGCGCAGCTTCGCGCCACTGGGCAGATAGGCCATGACACCGAGCGGGGTTTGCTGGTCGCCGACCACAATCCAGGCCTTGCCCTGAACGTCGGTGGTCATGGCGATGGGTTCGCTGGCCTGAGCGGGCAGGCTGGTCAAACTGGTCAGAAGGCCGATGCTCAGCGCGTGGATGAAGGCAGTGTGCAGGATTTTCATGGTTGTATCCTTTCAAAAATTGGGGGGGGCACGTCCGTCCGGGCGGGCGCAGGTTGCCAGCCATAAACATGGATGTTGCTGTGTCCTTTGATGGCCTGTGCGCCCAGATCGTGGAACTGTTCCAGACAGCCGCTGGCGGCCACCGTGATGGCGGAACAGACCAGCGGATAATCGACATCCTTGGTCAGCCCTTCGAGGCGCGAGGCGACATTGACGACATCGCCGATCAGCGTGTATTCGTGCCGTTCGATGGAGCCGACATGGCCGGCCAGCACCTCGCCGGTATGAATGCCGATGCCGATGGCGACCGCGGTGTGGCCACGTTGCACCAGTTCGATATTCAGTTGATCCAGTCGGGCGAGCATGTCGCCTGCGGCATCAAAGGCACTGCGGCTGGCGTTTTCCAGAGGCTGCGGTGCGCCGAAGGAGGCCATGATGCCGTCACCGATAAATTTGTCGATCATGCCGCCGTGATTCTGGATGGCGGTGGTCATTTCGGCAAAATAGGCGTTAAGCAGGTCGATGGTTTTTTCAGGCGAGAGCGACTCGGAGCGGGTGGTGAAATTGCGGATGTCGGCAAACAGTACTGCGGCATGAATGCGTTCGCCGCCCAGTTCCGGCTTGATGCGGCCGCTGAGGATTTCCTTGAGCACGGGCGGGCTGACATAGCCCGAGAAGGCCGAGCGCAACTGTTTTTTTTCACGGTAACTGCGCAGGGATTCGTAGGCCAGACGCGACAGAAAGCCGATGCTGACGCAGAGCATCAGGCTGGCTGCAGGCAGGAAGGTACCCGTGGTGAGCAGCCAGACCCCTAGCAGCGGCAGTGCCAGCAGGGTGGCCAGATACAGGGCGACCTTATAACGGTTGCCCGGATGCCACCAGAGCAACGCGCCCAGTGCGGCGAGCAGGAGCACCCCGCTGGTCGATAGCGGCTGGATCATGCCGTGCTGGCGCAGGCTGCGGAGCGACTGGGCGTGGATCAGTACCCCCGGTTGCTGCAATCGCTCCGGCTCCCAGCCGGAGAGGGCGACGGGTAGGCGATGGCGGTCTTCAAAAGGCAGCACCGCGCCGAGCAGCACGGCCTTGCCGGCGAAATGGTGGCGGAGTTTTTCAGTATCGCCCTGCTGGATCCAGGAGAGGACGTCGATCAGCGGCAGATAGGTCAGTGCGTCACCCAGGCTGTAATCGATGTAACCAGTGCGGCGGATGCGCTCCGCCGGGATGCCAAGTTTTTCAGCCATGCGCGCCGACAGCGGGGTGACGGCGGTGTCGGGATGACACAGATCTCGCGTGTAGCGGCGCGCTACTCCGTCGTCATCCAGGCAGGTGGCGACCGAGGCCAGTGCCGACTCGCCTCCCGCCAGGGCAATGTAAGGCGGGAAGATGGGGCGTACTTCGCCGCGCTGGTCGATGGATTGCCCGAGCACCAGCGGGGTGGTTGCGCGCAGGGTTTGAATGCCGCGCAGCAGGCTCAGATCGTAATGGGGAATCAGGAAGTCATAAGCACGCACGGGCAGCACCACGTCGAAGCCGACCACGGCGGGGCGTGCCTGCGCCAGCCCTGCCAGCAGTTGCCCCAGATGCGGATGCCACAGGGCATAGGGTTCCTTCAGCCCGAGATAAGTTTTTTCGTCAATGCCGACGATGACGACATCATTCGCCAGCGGCTGCGGCTGCGTGGCACGCAGCCAGCGGAACTGCTGATCGAGTAGTTGCTGGTCGAGGGGCGCGGCCATGCGCGAGGCCTGCAGCCCGAGGGCGGCGACGAGGATCAGCAGAAAACCCCAGAGCAAGGGACGGCTGGGCAGGGACATGGGCGCAGGGGAGGCGGGGTGAGATGAGGGTGTCTGGATTATAAGCAACGCATGAGCGGCGAAAGTGCTGACTCAGGCGGGGACATTCTTGTCCTGAAGGCGACGCACGCAGGCATCGAGCTGGCTGCGGTGGGCTTTTTGCAGGGCAAGCAGCAGTTCGTGATTGATCGTAGACAGCGGAAAGAGGAACCGGCGTTGCAGTTCCTGCTGGATGTGCATCAGCAGATAGGCGGTGGCTTCTGCATCGGCCAGTGCGCGATGGTAACGGCCGGTGGCGGGCAGGCCAAGAGTCTGGACGAGCGTGCCCAGTTTGTGATTGGGTGCTTGCGGAAACAGCCGTCGTGCCAGCAGCATGGAGCAGACGAAGGGCTGCTGGCGTTTTCCGTTGATGCGGGATAACTCGGCATCCCAGAATTTGCAGTCAAAGGCGGCGTTATGTGCGGCAATCGGCTGCGTGCCGACGAATTTCACGGCTTCTTTCATGACCGATTCAACCTTCGGTGCCTGGCGCACCATCTCGTTGGTGATGCCGGTCAGCGCCTGGATTTCGCGAGGAATGGACAGGCCGGGGTTCATCAGGCTCTGATAGCGGTCGACGATCTGGCCTTCGGCGATGAGGACGATCGCGATTTCAGTGGGGCGATCGCCCTGTGCCGGGGAAAGCCCCGTGGTTTCGAAGTCGATGACGGCATGGCGGGTCATGAGGGCGTCTTTCAGTCGGGCGATTTCAGCCGGTCGGCAAAGCGGTGCGCGAGTTTTTCCAGCTTGGGGGCGATGACTACCTGACAGTAGCCATGATCAGGGTGACGTTGGTAGTAGTCCTGATGTTCGTTTTCAGCGGGATAAAAAGTGTGCATCGGTTGCATCGGCTGCACTGTGGTGACCAGTCTGGCGGGGAAGTGATGGCTGGCCTCAAGGGTGGCAAGGGTGGCGTGGGCGATCTGTTCCTGCGCGGGGGTGTGGGTGAAGATTGCGGATCGATATTGGCTGCCGATGTCGTTGCCTTGCTGGTAGGGCGTGGTCGGATCGTGGATCGCAAAAAACACTTCGAGCAGCTCGGCATAGCGGATGACGGCAGGGTCAAAACGGATTTGTACAGCTTCGGCGTGGCCGGTTTCTTCCGCGCAGACAGCCGCGTAAGTCGGCTGTTCGGTGTGGCCGCCGCAGTAGCCGGAGGTCACGGCATCCACGCCGCGCAGGCGTACAAATACGGCTTCCAGGCACCAGAAGCAGCCGCCGGCCAGTGTGGCGATTTCGATAGTCATGGGGTGTTCCTGGGGGTGGCTGGTGCTGCACGGTGCATGAAAAAACGGCGGGTCAGCCTTGCGACTGATCCGCCGTTCTGGTTCGGGCGTGGCCTGGTGCGGGTTACAGACGCTCGATGATGGTGCCGGTGCCCACCGCCGCGCCGCAGCACATGGTGATGAAGGCGGTCTGCTTGCCGGTGCGCTCGAGTTCATGCAGCGCGGTGACGATCAGGCGCGTGCCGGTCGAGCCGACCGGGTGGCCCAGCGCAATCGCGCCGCCGTTCACGTTCACCTTGCTCATGTCGGGGTTGTAGACCTGCGCCCACGAGAGGACGACGGTGGCGAAGGCTTCGTTGATTTCGATGATGTCGAAATCCTTCATCGACATCTTCGATTTCTTCAGGATCAGCTCGGTGGCATCCACCGGGCCGTCGAGCAGGTAGTATGGGTCAGTGCCCACACACACATCGGAGATGATGCGCGCGCGCGGCTTGAGACCCAGCGCCTGCGCCTTTTCCTTGCTCATCCAGAGGATGGCGGCAGCACCATCGGAGATTTGCGAGGCGTTACCGGCGGTGGTGGTGCCTTCGGGCTGAATCGACTTGAGCGCAGCGAGGCCTTCGAGCGTGGTGGCACGCGGGCCCTGGTCGCGGGTGACCATGCGGGTTTGTCCCGTCGGTTCGCCATCGGCACCGAGGATGGGTGCTTCGATCGGCAGAATTTCGCGGTTGAAGTGGCCGGCTTCCCAGGCGGCTGCGGCGCGGCGCTGCGACTCGAAGGAGAAGCGGTCGATGTCTTCGCGCTTCAGGCCGCGCTTCTTGACCATGCGTTCGACGCTGGTGAATTGTTCGCGCGTCATGTCATACGGCCAGCCATCCGGGTGGAAGTAGCCGGGGCCGCTCATGACGTTGGTGCCGAGGCCGACGCGGCTCATCGATTCAACACCGCAGGCGATACCGACATCCAGCGAGCCGCCCTGGATCATGGCGGAAATCATGGCGTTGGCCTGTTGCGCCGAGCCGCACTGCGAGTCAACAGTGGTGGCACCGGTCGAGAAGCCTTTGTTCATCCACAGCCAGGCGTTGCGGGCGAGATTGTTCGATTGCTCACCGGCTTGCGTGACGCAACCGGCGATGACCTGTTCGACATCCGCGTGCTTCAAACCATTGCGCGTCACCAGGCTGTCGAGCAGCTTGGCGAGCAGGATGACGGGATGGACGCCGGACAGCTCGCCCACCACGGGTTTGCCACGGGCGATCGGGGAACGGATGGCATCAACGATGACGGCTTCACGCATGGTGTTTTCCTTTATGGATTCATACAAATTGAGTGTTGAGCAATTCGTCGCGCATCGACGCCGGGGCGCGAAAGCGAGCCGAAGGCAGTGCTCGCACGACGAGGCAATGTTGACAAAGCCCCGGCGTCGATGCGCGATGGATTTACAGATACTTGATGATCATTTCATAGAGCAATGCGGGCTTTTCTTGCCCCATGACATGAATCGCGAACTCCCGCGTCAGCTCCATGCCGCCTTTGGCACCGGCTTCGGCCTTGACCACCCGCGAACGCATGTGAATCTTGCTGCCGGAAGGCACTGCGCCGACAAAGCGCAGTTTGTTCGAGCCGTAGTTCATCATGAACTTGAAACCTTCGATTTCAAAGGTATCCGGCACCTTCATTTGCGGCATCAATGCGAGCGTCAGGAAGCCGTGGGCAATGGTGGTGCCAAACGGGCCATTTTTTGCCGCTTCCGTATCCACGTGGAGGAAATACTTGTCGCCGGTGAGTTCGGCAAACTGATTGATGATCTCTTGGGTGACGTGAAACTCATTGCTGAATTCACCCCAGGTTTCGCCCACCAGACTTTGCAGTGCGGCGATGTCGTCGTATTGAAATTTTTGCATCATCAAACTCCGGTTTACATGGCCGGGACGGCGAAACCGTCCCTGATCGGGGTGCGCTTGGCGAAGTAATCGCCCAGATGTTGCGCCACGCCATCGACGCTCCACGCGTCCGCGCTGTCGAAGTTGGGGCCGACCGTCGGGCGCTGGACGACGGAAATCTGCTTGCCCCAGACGACGAACACTTCGCCGGAAACTTGGGCGGCACGCGGGCTGGCCAGATAGCCGACCAGCGGGCTGATGTGCTCGGGCGCGAAGTAATCGAAGCCTGCTTCGGGCTTTTCAAACATCGCGGCGATCGGGCCGGTGGAGGTCATCGCGGTGCGCGCGCGCGGGCAGATGACGTTGGCGGTCACACCCGACTTGAACAGGGCCTGCGCCGCGCCCATGGTCATGGCGACGATGCCGGCCTTGGCTGCAGCGTAGTTGGGCTGGCCGACGGAGCCGAACAGGAAGGCTTCCGATGAGGTGCTGATCAGGCGGCCATACACCGGGGCGTTGTCGGCTTTGGCCTTGTCGCGCCAGTATTTGGCGGCGTGACGCATGTTGCAGAAGTGACCCTTGAGGTGCACACGCACCACGGCATCGAAATCCTGCTCGTTCATGTTGAACAGCATGGCATCGCGGCAGAAACCGGCGTTATTCACCAGAATGTTGAGATCGCCAAAGGTGTTGATGGCGGTCTTGAAGAGTTCCTCGGTCTTGCCCCAGTCGGCGCAATCGCCGAAATGGGCGACCGCCTGGCCACCTGCAGCCTTGATGTCTTCAACCGTCTTGCGTGCCGGTTCTTCACCTGCGGGCGAGCCGCCCAGATCGTTGATCACCACGCGGGCACCCATCTTCGCCAGACACAGGGCGTGCTCGCGGCCCAGGCCTGCGCCACCGCCGGTGATGATGGCAACCTTGCCGTCCAGTTCGCTCATTACTTGCTCCTCGGTTATGAATTTAGGGGGGAATGCAAAAAGACTGCAAAAAGCTCAGGGTTAACGCATGGACTCTAGCATGGGGGCTTGCGTGGGTTCATCATCCAGACGGACTACGGGGGCTTTTTGCCTGGCGAGGTTCGGGGTATGTTAGTATGTACTATCGCAAAAACGCGCACCAATGCTTGATCTGCGTAAAATTACTTATGGGCTGATGAGGAGCGGCGGTCGATCCGGAAAACTCAAGGTGCGGCGGATTTCGACGACATCAAAACTGCGGCGTAAATCAGGCGGAAAGGCGGCAAACGGGGCGCACATCTCGATGATGCGGCGGGTGGCCTGGTCGAGTTCGCGGTGGCCGCTGCTGTTCACAATGTTGACACTTTCCAGGCTGCCATCGCTGCGAATGCGGACGGCCACCACAACCGCGCTGTAAGCCGCATCACGCGGGATGCGCGGGTAGTTGATGTGGCCAATGCGGCGGATTTTTTCATCCCAGCTGTCGCCGTAGAAGGAAAGCTGGATTTCGCTCGGATTGCGCCCAAGGAAGCTCGTGCGCCGTGCCGGTTCGGCGGGTCTTTCCAGGTTCATGGGCGGGTTGATCGGCAGGTCGCTCATGCCGCGCCGCGCCATGGCCAGCGCCTGGCTGGCCATGGCGGCACCCGGGCGTGCCGGGGTGGCGGCAGCAGCGGCTTGGTTGGCGAGGTTGGCCGCGGCTGCTGCTGCGCTGGCCATGCGCGCCTGCTCCGCTGCCCGTTCCGCTGCCAGTGCCTGCTGCCGGGCCTGCTCCCGGCGTGCGGCTTCTTCGCGTGCGGCCTGGGCTGCTTGTGCGGCGGCTTCGGCCTGGGCTTGAGCCAGTGCCTCGGCGCGTGCCCGGGCTTCGGCGGCAGCGGCGACTTGTGCCGCGGCTTGCTGCAATTCGGCCAGACGCTGCGCCGCACGCCGTTGTTCCTCAATCATGCGCGCGGCCGCAGCCTGAGCGCGCTTTTCTTCTGCAGCACGCGCCGTGGCCTCGGCCTCGGCGGCAGCGGCCAGCCGCAGACGCTCCTGTTCCTGTCGCACCTGTTCGCGCGCTCGCGCGGCCTGCGCCGTGGCTTCAGCGCGCTGGCGCAAGGCGGCGGCTTCTGCCCGTGCGGCTTCCTCGGCGGCCTTTTGCGCCCGTGCATCCCGTGCAGCCAGCGCCTCCTGTTCGGCCTGGCGGCGAACCGCTGTGGCCTGTGCTTGGGTTTGCGCTTGAGCACGGGCCTCTTCTTCCTGTTGATGTTGCAGCGCGCGCGCGGCAATGCGCTCGGCTTCGGCCTGTTCAGCCCGTTGGCGTTGTGCTTCCTCAGCGCGTTCGCGGGCGCGCAAGGCTTGTTGCGCTTGTGCTTGTTCGTGCCGGCGGTTTTGAGTTTCGGCGGCGGTCTGCGCCAGCACGGAGGCTGCTGCTGCGGCATCCGCTACCTGCGGAGGCGTTTCTGCGGCTTTGGCTTTCTGCGGGGGGGGTACAGGCGGGGGGGGCGGAGGGGGCAGTTCTTCTTCCTTGTCCGGCTTTCCAGGGAGTTCACCGGTGGCGGGCGGGGCGACGAACCAGGTCTTTTGGGTCGGTGGCTGTGCCACACTCAGCATCGACGCCCCCTTTTTGCCCCGGGTTTTTTGATGGATTCGACGAGCCAGCGGCGTCGGCCTGGACTGCGGCGGCGGCGGGCGCAGTGTGACGATGAGCGTTGCGGGCGTGAGTGTCGGCGTCAATATTGCCGCCGTCGTGCGGGAAGCCGGTAATTCAAGCGGCAGAGGGGTGCTGGGGGTCACCGCGATGTCTACCGCGCCGACACGCAATTCGACCTGTCGGGCGGGCACAGTCACACTGTGCACATTGGGCACACTGGCCTCGCGCTCACCCCAGTTCCAGCCCAGCGCCGGCCAGCCCTTGCCGGAGATGCCAAACTGCAAGGACAGCACGGCCAGATGCAGCCCGATGCTGATGCCTAAAGCCCGGCTCAGATAATGTTTGTCACGCCGCGCCATGAAGGTGTCTTGGTAGAAAACCGGCTGGAATGACCCGTATGGATGTCATGCACCCGTCGATCATGATCGTTTTTGCGTGCTGAAAAGTAAAAGGCTCCTGAAGCCATGCCTCAGGAGCCTGTGTCTGGTGGTGATGAGTGGACTTGAACCACCGACCCCCGGATTATGAATCCGATGCTCTAACCGACTGAGCTACATCACCATCGCCTGCGGATGCAGGTGCCAGCCGAGCTGACAAGAGGCGGAATTATCCTTGCTTGCCGCTTGTTTTGTCAAGATGAAGGCGTGTCTGGTTTTGGTGGCGTGGGGTTGTGGTCAGCTCTTGCGATCCGGGCAGTCTTTCTTCAGACAGTTGGCATAGAGATACAGTGCGTGGGCGTTGATTTCGAAGCCGCGTTCGTGGGCGATGTCGTTCTGGCGGCGTTCGATTTCTGCGTCGTGAAATTCTTCGACCTTGCCGCACTGCAGGCAGACGAGGTGGTCGTGATGATGGCCTTCATTCAGTTCAAAAACCGCTTTGCCGGATTCGAAATAATGTCGTTGCAGCAGGCCGACCTGTTCGAATTGGGTCAGGACGCGATACACCGTGGCCAGGCCGATGTCCATGTTTTCGGCCAGCAGATGACGATAGACATCTTCAGCGGTCATGTGTCGGCTCTTGTCGGCATCGTGTTTGCGGAACAGGTCGAGGATCTTGAGCCGGGGTGCGGTGACTTTTAGTCCTGTGTTTTTCAGGTCTTTGCTGTGGTTCATGGGGTGCGTATCAGCGTGTCGACAAGCGGCTTATGATATAGTTTTCGGCTTGCGTTGAATATCCTGTCCGTGACCTGAGCCATGAATCGTTCCATCTTTGCCTTGCCCCTGCTGGTCGTGTTGACGGCCTGTTCCAGTACCCCCGAGATCTCGTCGCTTCTGACCCCGTATCGCATCGATGTGCGCCAGGGGAACTATGTCACGCAGGAAATGGTGACGCAGCTCAAGACCGGGCAAAGTCGGGATCAGGTGCGTTTCATTCTCGGCACGCCACTGGTGGCCGATCCCTTCCATGCCGAGCGGTGGGATTATGTCTATCGTTTCCAGCCTGGACATGGTGAGGCGCAGCAGCGACGGATCACGATTTTCTTTTCCGACGACAAATTGTCGCGGATCGCCGGGGACGTGATGGGCAAGGAAACCGCGATTACCCAAGGGGTGGTCGAGATCGAACCGGTGGAAAAAACCGGCATGAAGGTTGAATCCGGCATGACTTTGCCCGCAAAACAGTAAGCAGCCACCCGTAACCTCTCACTCTTTTTTCAGATTTCTGGATTCATCATGAGCAAGATTCGTATTGCCATCGCCGGTGCTTCCGGTCGTATGGGGCGCACCCTGATTGAAGCCGTCGCGCAGGCTGATGATGTCGTGCTGGCGGTTGCTCTGGAGCGTTCCGGCAGCCCGTGGCTGGGCAGGGATGCCGGGGAGCTGGTCGGCACGCCTTGTGGTGTGAAGGTAACGGACGATCTTGAAACGTCTTTGAAGCAGGCGGATTGCCTGATTGACTTCACCCGGCCGGAGGGCACGCTGCAGCACCTTGAAATCTGCCGCCGTCTGGGCGTGCATCTGGTGATCGGCACGACGGGTTTTGATGCGGCGGGCAAGCAGGCGATACAAGATGCCGCGCGCGATATCCCCGTGGTTTTTGCGCCCAACATGGCGGTGGGGGTGAATGCCGTATTCCGTCTGCTCGATGTGGCGGCGCGTATCCTTAATGAGGGTTATGACATCGAGGTGATCGAAGCGCATCATCGTCACAAGGTGGATGCGCCTTCGGGAACCGCACTCCGTATGGGAGAGGTGGTGGCGGCGGCGCTGGATCGCGACCTGGCGGCGTGTGCTGTGTATGGTCGCGAAGGCCATACCGGTGAGCGTCCGGCCACGCAGATTGGTTTTGCGACGGTGCGCGGCGGCGATATCGTCGGTGATCACACGGTGTTGTTTGCCGGGACGGGCGAACGGATCGAAATCACCCACAAATCGGCCAGCCGTATGCCCTATGCCAGCGGTTCGCTGCGGGCGGCGCGCTTTATGCGCGATAAAAAGTCGGGATTGTTCGATATGCAGGACGTGCTGGGGCTGCGTTAAGCCGTTGAATCTGGCTGAAGTGGCTTTTTTCTGTGGTCTTTTCCTTGCCTGAAAAGGCAGGCTTGCGGTACAATCTCAAGGTTTGATTTCAGCGGGGTGGGCCAAGGCCTACCCCGCTTTGCACATCAAATACCGCCCAGACCAAATTATCGCCACATAAGCCAGGAGCCCCATCGTGAGCCAGTTTCCGCCCGCCATACTTGCATTAGCCGACGGGACGGTATTCCGCGGGCGTAGCATCGGAGCCCCGGGGAGCACGGTCGGCGAAGTAGTGTTCAACACGGCGATGACCGGCTACCAGGAAATTCTCACCGATCCTTCCTATTCGCGCCAGATTGTCACCCTGACCTATCCGCATATCGGTAATGTCGGTATCAACAGCGAGGATGCCGAAGGCGGTGTGGCCAATCAGGTCTACGCCGCCGGCCTGGTGATCCGCGATCTGCCGCTGCGGGTTTCAAACTGGCGGCACGAGCAGTCGCTTGATGCTTATCTGCGCGAGCAGAATATTGTGGCCATTGCCGATATCGATACCCGCAAGCTGACGCGCATTCTGCGTGAAAAGGGCGCGCAGTCGGGTTGTCTGATGGCGGGCGAGGTTGATGAAGCGGCCGCGATTGCCCAGGCACGTGCGTTTCCCGGGCTGGCCGGCATGGATCTGGCCAGGGTGGTCAGCACATCCACCGCCTATCCGTGGTCTGAGGGCGAGTGGGTGCTGGGCAAGGGCTATGTGAATCAGGATCAGCCGAAGTTTCATGTGGTGGCTTACGATTTCGGCACCAAGCGCAACATCCTGCGGATGCTGACCAGCCGGGGCTGTCGCCTGACGGTTGTGCCGGCACAGACACCGGCGGCGGAAGTGCTCGCACTCAATCCGGATGGCATTTTCCTGTCGAATGGCCCGGGCGATCCGGAGCCTTGCAATTACGCGATTGCGGCCATCCGCGAGTTTCTTGCGCGGGGTATTCCGACCTTCGGTATTTGTCTGGGGCATCAACTGCTGGCACTGGCTTCGGGTGCCAAGACAATCAAAATGAAATTCGGCCATCACGGCGCGAATCATCCGGTCAAGGATCTTGACAGTGGTCAGGTGTTGATTACCAGCCAGAATCACGGCTTTGCTGCAGATGCGGCCACGTTGCCGGCCAATCTGCGGGTGACGCATGTTTCGTTGTTTGATGGCAGCTTGCAGGGCATGGCGCGGACGGATGTGCCTGCGTTCAGTTTTCAGGGGCATCCGGAGGCCAGCCCGGGCCCGAATGACGTGGCCTACCTGTTTGATCGTTTCATCGGAATGCTGGAAAAGCACAGCACTGAATCGCGGCACTGAGGACGGTAGCAGACGGTTTTTCCGCGTTCTCTTTCTCCCTTTCTTTCTTCGCGCGCTTCACGCTTCACCTTACTCTCCGGCCTCAAGAAAATGCCAAAACGTACCGACATCAAGAGCATCCTCATCATCGGCGCCGGCCCGATCATCATTGGTCAGGCCTGCGAGTTCGACTACTCCGGCGCGCAGGCGTGCAAGGCACTGCGTGATGAGGGTTACAAGGTCATCCTGGTGAATTCCAATCCAGCGACGATCATGACCGATCCGGGGCTCGCCGATGTCACTTACATCGAGCCGATTACCTGGCAGGTGGTTGAGCACATCATCGCCAAAGAGCGCCCCGATGCGCTGCTGCCGACCATGGGTGGGCAGACGGCACTCAACTGCGCGCTCGATCTGGCGCGGCATGGCGTGTTGCAGAAGTACGGCGTCGAGATGATCGGTGCTTCGCGCGAGGCGATCGACATGGCCGAAGACCGCGAGAAATTCAAGCAGGCGATGACGCGCATCGGCCTGGGCTCGGCGCGTTCGGGTGTGGCGCATTCGATGGAAGAAGCCTTTCAGGTGCAGGCGATGATCGGTTATCCGACCATTATCCGTCCGTCGTTCACCATGGGCGGCAGTGGCGGCGGGATTGCCTACAACCAGGAAGAATTCGTCGAAATCTGCAAGCGCGGCCTGGAGGCTTCGCCGACCAACGAGTTGCTGATTGAAGAATCACTGCTTGGCTGGAAAGAGTTCGAGATGGAAGTGGTGCGCGACCATCAGGACAACTGCATCATCGTCTGTTCGATCGAAAATCTCGATCCGATGGGCGTGCATACCGGCGATTCGATCACTGTCGCGCCCGCGCAGACGCTGACCGACAAGGAATACCAGATCATGCGCAATGCCAGCATTGCGGTGCTGCGCGAGATTGGGGTGGATACGGGCGGTTCCAACGTCCAGTTCGCCATCAATCCGGACGATGGCCGGATGATCGTGATTGAAATGAATCCGCGTGTGTCGCGCTCTTCGGCGCTGGCTTCCAAGGCCACGGGTTTCCCGATTGCCAAGATCGCCGCCAAGCTGGCCGTGGGCTTCACGCTCGACGAATTGAAGAATGACATTACCGGCGGCGCCACCCCGGCTTCGTTCGAGCCATCGATTGACTACGTGGTCACCAAGATTCCGCGCTTTGCCTTCGAGAAATTTCCGACGGCCGATGATCGGCTGACCACGCAGATGAAGTCGGTCGGCGAAGTCATGGCCATTGGCCGCACCTTTCAGGAGTCGTTCCAGAAGGCACTGCGTGGCCTTGAGGTTAGTGTGTATGGGCTGGATGAAGTCGAGGCGGAGCGCGAGGAGATCGAGCACGAACTGGCCGATCCGGGGCCGCAGCGTATCTGGTATGTCGGGCAGGCCTTCCGTAGCGGCATGAGCCTGGATGAAGTTTTTCAGCTGACCAAAATTGATCCGTGGTTTCTGGTGCAGATCGAAGACATCATCCGCATCGAGCAGTCGTTGCAGGGGCAGGCGCTGGCCGCGATGGATACGAACGTCGTGCGCGCGCTGAAGCGCAAGGGTTTTTCCGATCGTCGTCTGGCCAAATTGCTGGACAGCAGTGAAACCGAGGTACGTCAGCATCGTCAGGGCTTGGGCGTGCGCCCGGTGTACAAACGGGTGGATACCTGTGCTGCCGAGTTTTCCACGGCCACCGCGTATCTGTACTCGACTTACGAGGACGAATGCGAGGCACAGCCTTCCTCCCGCAAGAAAATCATGGTGCTGGGCGGTGGCCCCAACCGCATCGGCCAGGGGATCGAGTTCGATTATTGCTGCGTGCATGCCGCGCTGGCGATGCGCGAGGATGGTTACGAGACCATCATGGTCAATTGCAATCCGGAAACCGTGTCGACCGATTACGACACTTCTGATCGCCTCTATTTCGAGCCGGTGACGCTGGAAGATGTGCTGGAAATCGTGCACGTCGAACAGCCCGCCGGGGTGATCGTTCAGTTTGGTGGGCAGACACCGCTCAAGCGTGCGCGTGAACTGGAAGCCAATGGCGTGCCCATCATCGGTACCACGCCGGACATGATCGATGCCGCCGAAGACCGCGAGCGTTTTCAGAAATTGTTGCAGGAACTCGGCCTCAAGCAGCCGCCCAACCGCACGGCGCGCACGCCGGAAGACGCGCTGGTGCTGGCCGCCGAGATCGGCTATCCGCTGGTGGTGCGGCCCAGCTATGTGCTGGGCGGGCGCGCCATGGAAATCGTCCATGAGCAGAAGGATCTCGAACGCTACATGCGCGAGGCGGTGAAAGTTTCCTTCGATTCGCCGGTGCTGCTCGATCGCTTCCTCAATGATGCCACTGAAGTCGATGTCGATGCACTGTCTGACGGCAAGGATGTGATCATCGGCGGCATCATGGAGCACATCGAGCAGGCAGGCGTGCATTCGGGGGACTCCGCCTGTTCGCTGCCGCCGTATTCGCTGTCGAAGGAGATTCAGGACGAGCTGCGTCGGCAGACGGCGATGATGGCGCGTGGCCTGAATGTGGTGGGGCTGATGAACGTGCAGTTTGCCATTCAGGGTCAAGGCGCAGATGCGGTGGTGTATGTGCTGGAAGTAAATCCGCGCGCATCGCGCACCGTGCCTTTTGTGTCCAAGGCCACCAGCCTGCCGCTGGCCAAAATCGCGGCGCGTTGCATGGCCGGGCGTACACTGGCCGAGCAGGGTGTGACGGCTGAGGTGATTCCGCCGTATTACTCAGTCAAGGAAGCCGTATTCCCGTTTGCCAAGTTCCCCGGGGTCGATACCATTCTTGGCCCGGAAATGAAGTCGACGGGGGAAGTGATGGGCGTGGGTCGCAGCTTTGGCGAAGCGTTTGTCAAGAGCCAGTTGGCGGCAGGCACCAAACTGCCTGCGGGGGGGCGCGCGTTCGTGAGCGTCAAACCCGCCGACCGGCAGAAGGCGGTGGAGGTGGCGCGCGAGCTGCATGAACTGGGCTTTACCCTGGTGGCTACGCGCGGCACGGGTGCGGTGATCAGCGAAGCCGGCATCCCGGTGACCCTCGTGCATAAGGTGGCTGAAGGTCGCCCGCACATCGTGGATATGATCAAGAACAATGAAATCAGCCTGATCGTGAATAGCGTCGAGGAAAAGCGCAGTGCGATTACCGATTCGCGTTCCATCCGCGTCAGCGCGCTGGCTGCTCGCGTCACCCTGTTTACCACCATCGAAGGTGCGCGCGCGGCCTGTGCCGGCATGCGTCATCTGGCCGATCTTGAAACCTACGCGCTGCAAGGACTGCATGCCGAACTGAAGCAAATGAAACGAGCCTGACATGAGCACTTCCTTCCCCATTACCATCCACGGTGCCGAGTTGCTGCGTGCCGAATTGCACCGGCTGAAAACCGTGGATCGCCCCAATGTCATTGCGGCGATTGCCGAGGCACGCTCGCACGGCGACCTTTCGGAAAATGCCGAATACGACGCGGCCAAAGAGCGTCAAGGTTTCATCGAGGGGCGCATCAAGGAGGTTGAGGGCAAGCTGGGCAATGCCCAGATCATCGATCCCCGACTGCTGGATGCGGACGGGCGGGTGGTGTTTGCGGCCACGGTCGAGCTGGAAGCACTTGAAGAAGGCAAGACGGTGATTTATCAGATCGTCGGTGACGACGAGGCTGATATCAAGGCAGGCAAGGTTTCCGTGAATTCACCGGTGGCGCGTGCGCTGATCGGCAAATATGCGGGGGATGTGGCCGAGGTTCATACTCCCGGCGGTGTGCGTGAGTACGAAGTCATCGACGTTCGTTACGTCTGATTTCGATTATTTCGATTCTATTGATCCGGCCTAATGAAGTTTGAAGTTCCGTTCGGGCTGATCTTGTCGAAGCCCTTCATACCAAGCCCTTCGACAGGCTCAGGGCGAACGGGAGTTCATACATTACTGTGCCGGGTCAATAATGCCTGATGGGTGGAATGCCTGCCAGAAAACGCCTTTGTCATGACGATAAAGGCGTTTTCGTGTGGTGCTCAAGCAAATGTGGTCTGGCGATTTGCAGCTCAGCGGGTTCGGGTCGGGCGACGCGGTTTGCCTTTTTCCAGCGGACGTGCGCGTGCGGCCTTGTCGGTTTTGGCCGCCGCCGCTTTTTTGGTCAAACGGGGCGGGTTGCGCCGCGGGCGCGCCGTTGCAGCGGTATCCGGGGTATCCGAGGTTTCGGTAGCGGGCTTTTCACGCCAGATCACCAGCAGCTTGCCGATGTGTTGTACGGGAGCCGCGCCCAGCGTGGCGCAGATTTCGGCCAGCAGCGCATCACGCGCTTCGCGATCAGCTTCAAAAACACGGATCTTGATGAGTTCGTGAGCTTTCAGGCAACGCTCGATTTCATCGAGCACCGTAGGCGAGAGGCCTTTCTGGCTGATGCTGACGACCGGGTTGAGTCCGTGGGCGGCGGCGCGCAATTCGCTGCGGCGTGCCGGGGTGAGCTCAACCGCATCAGGGTGGGGCGCGGTTTCTGGAGTGTCATGTAGGTTCATCCTGTTATTTTAATTCACTCTTCCTGTTTTCTCGTGAAAAAACATAAAACCAACAAGGCCTGGATGCATGAGCATGTGAACGATCCTTATGTTCAGCGTGCCAAGGCAGAAGGCTGGCGTTCGCGCGCAGCGTTCAAGTTGATGGAAATTGACGAAAAGGATCATCTGCTGAGGCCGGGCATGGTCGTTGCCGATCTGGGCGCAGCGCCCGGAAGCTGGTCGCAGGTCGTGGTTCAGCGTATCCAGCCGTCAGGCCGGTTGTTCGCGCTGGACATCCTGCCGATGGAGCCGCTGACAGGGGTCAGTTTCATCCAGGGTGATTTTCGTGAGGAGGATGTCCTGCAGCAATTTGAGGCCGGGCTGGAAGGACGTGCGGTCGACCTTGTTTTATCCGATATGGCCCCCAATATGTCCGGTGTGCAGTTGGTCGATCAGGCGCGGGTGATGCATCTGGCGGAGCTCACGCTGGAGTTTTCCCGTGCTCACCTCAAACCGGGCGGTGACATGCTGGTCAAGGTGTTTCAGGGAAGCGGTTACATGGAACTGCGTGAGGCGATGCGCGAGGTGTTTGAGGTCATCCTGGTGCGTAAGCCGGACGCTTCGCGCGATCGCAGTGCGGAGAATTTTTTGCTCGGGCGGCGCAAGCGCGCTTGAAGTCGTCGGGGTTGTTGAGGTTGTCAGGGTCGTCAAAGTTTTCGCCTCCTTCCGGTTTGCCTGCAAAGGCGGAACCGCTCTACAATCTGCGTTTGGTTTTTCCTGTGTTCCGGCCAGCAGGCCGGACGGTGCAAGGAGCAGTCACTTGAATAACATGTTTAAGAGTTTGGCAGTCTGGCTGGTGGTCGGCATTGTGCTGATGACTGTATTCAATCAGTTCGGCGCGCGTCAGACACCGCAGTCGGTCATCGACTATTCGCAATTCCTCGATGAGGTGAAACAAGGGCGGATTGCCAAGGTGGTGATCCAGGGGCGCACGCTCGATGCAACCACCGCCGATGGCAAGAAAATCACCAGCTATGCGCCGCCCGATCTGTGGATGGTCAGCGATCTGCTCAAATACAACGTCAAGGTGGTGGCCAAGGCTGAGGAAGAGCAATCCTTCCTGATGAACCTGTTCGTCTCCTGGTTCCCCATGCTGCTGCTGATCGGGGTCTGGGTGTTCTTCATGCGCCAGATGCAGGGGGGCGGCAAGGGCGGTGCGTTTTCGTTCGGCAAGAGCCGGGCGCGCTTGCTGGATGATTCAGCCAATCAGATCACCTTTGCCGATGTGGCTGGTTGCGACGAGGCCAAGGAAGATGTGGCCGAACTGGTGGATTTCCTGCGGGACCCGTCCAAGTTCCAGAAACTCGGGGGGCGTATCCCGCGCGGTGTGTTGATGGTGGGTAGCCCGGGGACGGGTAAAACCTTGCTGGCCAAGGCGATTGCGGGTGAGGCCAAAGTGCCGTTCTTTTCGATTTCCGGTTCTGATTTCGTGGAGATGTTCGTGGGCGTGGGGGCGGCGCGGGTGCGCGACATGTTCGAGAATGCCAAGAAAAATGCACCGTGCATCATCTTCATCGACGAAATCGACGCAGTGGGTCGCCAGCGCGGTGCCGGCGTGGGCGGTGGTAACGATGAGCGCGAGCAGACCTTGAATCAGTTGCTGGTCGAGATGGATGGCTTTGAAGGCACGGCGGGGGTGATCGTCATTGCCGCCACCAATCGTCCTGATGTGCTGGATCCGGCCTTGTTGCGTCCCGGTCGTTTCGACCGCCAGGTGGTCGTGCCGCTGCCGGATATTCGGGGTCGCGAGCAGATCCTCATGGTGCACATGCGGAAAGTGCCGATTGCGCCGGATGTCAAGGCCGACATCATCGCCCGTGGCACACCGGGATTTTCCGGTGCCGATCTGGCCAATCTGGTGAATGAATCTGCCCTGTTTGCCGCACGAATGAACAAGCGTGTGGTGGATATGGAGGATTTCGAAAACGCCAAGGACAAGATCATCATGGGCGCGGCGCGCAAGGCGATGGTCATGCCCGAGGAAGAGCGCATGAACACGGCCTACCATGAGTCCGGCCATGTCATCGTTGCCCAGTTGCAGGACAAAACCGACCCGGTGCATAAGGTCACTATCATTCCGCGCGGTCGCGCGCTGGGTGTGACCATGCAGCTGCCGGAAGAAGACCGCTACAGCCAGGACAAGGAGCGTTTGCTGCAGACCATCGCCGTGCTGTTTGGCGGGCGCATTGCCGAAGAAATTTTCATGAAGCAGATGACGACCGGAGCTTCCAACGATTTTGAACGGGCCACTGATATTGCCCGTCGCATGGTCACCCAATGGGGGATGTCGGATGCGCTGGGGCCGATGGTGTATGGCGAGAATGAAGGTGAGGTGTTTCTTGGTCGCTCGGTAACGACGCACAAGAATGTCTCCGAAGCCACCATGCAGAAGGTCGATGCCGAGATTCGATCGATTATTGATCAGCAATACGCCGTGGCGCGCAAGCTGATCGAAGATAACCGCGACAAGATGGAGATCATGGCCAAGGCACTGCTGGACTGGGAAACGCTGGATGCCGAGCAGATCAACGACATCATGGTGGGACATGCGCCACGCCCGCCCAAGCCGTCGACGCCGCCGCCGCCACGTTCCAGCGACAGTACGCCGGGGGCGGCACCTTCGGCCACTGCACCGGCCTGAAGAATCACCTGAACGCTCACCTGAACGTACCAGGCCGCGCCATGAGCGCGGCCTTTTCAATGGGTGGAATGCCATGACCCCCGCAATCCTGCAATGTGGCCGCTTTACGTTGAGCCTGACGCAACCCCGCATCATGGGGATCGTCAATCTGACGATGGACTCCTTTTCCGGCGATGGTCTGGCGGGCAATGTGCAACGTGCCATCGAACAGGGACACCGTCTCGTGGCGGAAGGGGCGCACATCCTCGATATCGGCGGCGAATCTTCGCGGCCAGGTGCTGAGCCTGTGCCGCTGGATGAAGAACTGGCGCGGGTGCTGCCGGTGCTGGAAGGCTTGCGCGATTGTGGCGTGCCGCTTTCGATTGATACGCTGAAGCCGCAGGTGATGCGTGAAGCCCTGGCCGCAGGTGCGGACATGATCAATGACATCGCGGCCTTGCAGATACCTGGCGCGCTGGCGGTTGTGGCGGCGAGCGATTGCGCGGTTTGTTTGATGCACATGCAGGGCGAGCCACGCACCATGCAGCAGGCACCGCAATATGTGGATGTGGTGCGTGAGGTGCGCGATTTTCTTGCTGCCCGCGTTCGTGTTGCCCACCAGTTCGGCATTGCAAAGGAGCGCATCGTGCTGGACCCAGGCTTTGGTTTTGGCAAGACGCTCGCGCATAATCTGCTGTTGCTGCAGCATTTTGATTCGTTTTGCGGCGATGGCTTGCCGCTGCTGGCGGGCTTGTCGCGTAAATCCATGCTGGGGCAGCTTACCGGTCGTCCGCCGCAGGAGCGCGGCGCGGCCAGTCTGGCGGCGGGCTTGCTGGCCTTGCAGCGTGGTGCGGCCATCGTGCGGGTGCATGAGGTGGCGGCGATGCGCGATGCCATGTGTGTTTTTGAAGCCATGAAAGGAGCGACCTGTGAGTCGTAAATATTTCGGCACCGACGGGGTGCGCGGGCGGGTTGGACAATTGCCGATCACGCCCGATTTTGTCATGCGTCTGGGCTATGCAGCAGGCACGGTGCTGGTCATGGATGAGGTGCAGCGCGGTCATTTCCATGAAGGCGAACGCCCCACGGTGCTGATCGGCAAGGACACCCGGGTTTCTGGTTATTTGCTGGAAGGCGCGCTGGAGGCGGGCTTTGCCGCAGCCGGCGTCGATGTCATGTTATGCGGCCCGTTGCCGACGCCGGCGGTGGCGTATCTCACGCGCGCTTTGCGCTTGCAGGCAGGCGTGGTGATTTCTGCTTCGCATAATCCGTATCACGACAACGGGATCAAGTTCTTTTCAAGGGATGGCACCAAGTTGCCGGACGCGCTGGAAACAGCAATCGAAGCGCGTCTGGATCAGCCGATGGGCTGCATGGAGTCGTCGCGACTCGGGCGTGCGCGCCGCATCACCGATGCCCAGGGGCGTTACATCGAATTCTGCAAGAGCACCTTTCCCAACGAGTTCGATCTGCGGGGGCTCAAGATTTCCTTGGATTGCGCGCATGGGGCGGCCTATCAGGTCGCGCCGAACGTGTTTCATGAACTGGGTGCCGAGGTGGTCGCGGTGGGCGTGTCACCGAATGGCCTCAACATCAATGATGGTGTGGGTGCCACGGCAGGCGACAGCCTGCGTCGGGCGGTGCTGGAACATCACGCCGACCTGGGGATTGCACTGGATGGAGATGCCGATCGTTTGTTGATGGCGGATGCCAGCGGCAAACTGTATGACGGCGACCAGTTGCTGTATGTCATTGCCCGTAGCCGCTCGTTCAATGCGGGTGAGGGGGTGGTGGGTACGTTGATGAGCAATCTGGGCTTTGAACATGCCCTGGCGTATCATGGGATTGGTTTTGCCCGTGCCCAGGTGGGCGACCGTTATGTGCTGGAAACCCTGCATGAGCGCGGCTGGACACTGGGGGGGGAAAACTCCGGTCACATCATCAGCCTAGACAAACACACCACGGGCGATGGCATCGTGGCCGCGCTGCAGGTGCTTGCTGCCTTGCGGCGGCAAGGGGTGACGCTGGCGGCCGCCTGTGCCGATCTGGTGATGTATCCGCAACGGCTGATCAATGTACGGATGGCGCAGGGCTTTGACTGGAAGAGTGATCCAGGCATCGAAGTGGCGCTGCAGGCGGCGGAAGCGACTTTGCATGGGCGTGGTCGGGTGTTGCTGCGGCCTTCTGGCACCGAACCGTTGTTGAGGGTGATGGTCGAGGGTGAGGATGGCGAGGAAGTGAAACGTTGCGCGGAATCCATTGCGCTGGCCGTGCGTGAAGCCGTGGGCGCGTCCTGATCGCGGATCGTTGCTCATTGTTCATTGCTCGTTGCTCTGTTTTTTGTTGAGTGCGGCAGGCCGATGGGGGAGCAGGCTTCCCCTTGTGCGTTAGCTCAAACGGGCTATTGGAGGGGAGTGCCTTGTTCAAGGAAAATACTAACTTCCGATATATTTTTGACGCGCGGTTTCGCGGCGTTTTTATCATGACTACTTTGCTCCAGAGCCTGCGCCGTCAGGCACGCACATTGACGATCCCTGCCCTGCTGCTGGCGGCCACGCCGGTGCTGGCTGTACCGGCAACTCCGGTGTCGGTGGATTTTCGTGCCCCGGCCAGCGTCAATATCACCAGCGCAGCGTTGCCGACCGTGCTTGGCAAGGCCGATGTGTATCGTTATTTTGACCCGCTGACCGTGAATCTGGGCAGTGGCCTGGAACTCTCCATCAGTG
The DNA here is from genome assembly GCA_018061005.1 of Sterolibacterium sp. Classification (GTDB taxonomy): domain Bacteria; phylum Pseudomonadota; class Gammaproteobacteria; order Burkholderiales; family Rhodocyclaceae; genus Sterolibacterium. The sequence goes on from JAGOVA010000004.1 coordinate 32,943, forward strand.
CCATGGCGTACAAAAAGGGCGATCTGAGTAAGCCGCTGGATCGCGTGGTGTATTACAGCACCGTGAATTCACCCTTGCAGTACGGCCTGGGCGTGACGTCGGTCAGCCAGGGGTCGCGGGGCAACTATTTCGACAATGGGCGGGACGGTAGCATCGATATCGACAACTATCTCAGTGCCGATAATGGCCAGGACGTTCTGCAGCTGACGTTCAACCGGCAGGTGACGGTGAACTCGCTGAGCCTGTTCGGGTTTGGTGGTGACGATCGTGCCAGTTTTGAGGTGCTGGGTGGTTCTGCCGCTGCACTGACGCTCAAGAATAATTGTTTTGGCTGTCTGGAAATCAACAATTACACCGCTGCGGTGGATCTGGCCGGGACGTCCTTTCTTCTCAAGGCAGCACCCAGTGGTAAACCTGGTCTGATCAAAACAGCTTCCGAATTCCGTCTGGCTGGATTGAATGTGACCTCGGTGACTCCAGTGACTCCGCCCGTACCGGAGCCGGAAACTTACGCGATGATGGTGGCGGGTTTGGGTTTGATTGCCGGGATTGCGCGTCGACGCAAACAAAAAACGGCGTGAGGTGAGGCAAGCCGGGTGTGCGGTAGAGGATGCAGGCTGACTGCCTGGCACACTTGAACGATGGAAACGACCAGGCCGCCTGTGGGCGGCCTGGTCGTTTCCGCGTCTCAATATTCCCGCAGCAGGGTCAGTTCGCTTTCTGCGTGGCGTAGCCTCAAGGCCAGCGCACGCGCCATTGCGGTGACGAGATTGAAGGCCAGCTTTTTGTGTTCCTCCGCGACGGCGTAGAACTGTTCGCGCGAGAGCGCGTAAACATCGGTGTCGGTGAGGGCAATGGCATCGTTGGAGTGGGCGGTGTTGTCGAGAAACGCCAGGCTGCCGAAGAACTCTCCGCGGCCAAAGCTGGCGACATGGCGCGTGCGTCCTGCCCCCAGCGGGGCAAAAATACGCACTGTGCCACGCCGTATCCAATAAACCTCGCGGCTTTCTTCGCCACAAACATAGATGGTTTCATCGGCCGCAAAGTGGCGCAGTGACATCCGGCTTTCGAGATCCTTGAGGGTTTCGTCGCGACGTTTGCGGAACAGGTCCATTTCCTGAAGTTGCATCAGGGTTTCGGGTTCGGGGGTTTCTTCGTGTTCCCCCAGCAGGCGATCTTCGACCCATTCAATGGCATCGTTGAGTTCGCTGAATTCACGCACGGCCTGATGATTGGGGCTGGACATGCCGATCACCCCGGTCTGGTTCAGGAATTCTTGCAGGTTGCGGCCACCGGTGCGGGTCGCGCCGAGACCGCTGAACAGTAACAGGGCATGATTTTCTTGCAGGGTGTCGCGGATGTTTTTCAGCATGTGGGTTGCGGTGACGTCCAGCGATTGCACATGACGAAAATCGAGGATGACAAAGCTGCGCGTGGCCAGTTCGGGGCTGATTTCGGCGTAGAGTTTCTGGGTGGTGCCAAAAAACAGGCTGCCTTGCAGTTCAAAAATGACCGCTTGATCCCCTTTTTGCGCCAGGATGTGACGCTCGGATTCGGGGCGATGCCAGGTGGATGAAGTCTGGTGGGCGTAAATTTTGTGACGGATGACCGAGCCGCCGATCTGTTCGCGCACAAACAGCAGGATGGCCATGCCGATGCCAACCCCGGCGGCGGCGATCAGGTCGTCATTCAGTGCGACAGCGACTACGGCCAGAATCACGCCGAAGTCAAAGATGGTGCTGCGCGACTCGATGAAGCGCAGGGATTCGAGGTCGATCATCCGCAGGCCGCTGACAATCAGGGTGCCTGCCAGTGCGGCTACGGGGAGCCAGGCCAGGAAATTGCCCAGAAGCAGGGCGGCGATCAGGGCAACGCCTCCCGCGATGACACCCGACACGCGGGTTTTTGCGCCGCTGGACAGGTTGATGAGTGTGGCATTGGTGACCCCGGCACCCGGTATGCCGCCGATGGCCGATGAGGCGAGATTGGCGACCCCCTGGGCGATCAGTTCGCGATTGGGTTCGTGGTGCGTGTGGGTGATCTGGTCGATCATCACGCAGGTTTTCAATGTGTCGATGGAGAGCAGGGCGGCTAGCATCAGGGCATTGCCGAGCAGGTGGGTGATTTGAGAGAGGTGCAGTTCGCCAATTTCATGCCAGCGTTCGCTGATGGCATTGACGTGACCTTCAGTGACGGTACCGAAAGGCCCGATGACCAGCGGATTGTTGGCCAGTGAGAGCAGGGCGGCATCCTGGCTGGCAAAGCCGAAATAGGTGAGGATGCCGGCCAGTATGCCGAGGATGGTGCCCGGTACGCGGTTGGTCAGGCGTGGGGTGATTTCACCGACGATGACGGTGACGGCACCGATGGCCACACTGCGTAAGTCCCAGAGCCAGGGTTCGAATAAAAGTTTGTGCCAGGGCGCTTCGCTTGAAATGCCGATGAACTTGGGCAGTTGGCTGGCGATGATGAGTAGCCCTACTGCGCTGAGGAAACCGCTGATGACCGGGTAAGGGGCATATTTGATGAGTCGTCCAATACCGATGAAGCCAAACAGCATTTGCAGGATGCCGGTCAGGATGCCCAGAACCATCAGCAGCAGGATGATGATATTGGGGTCGGTGTGTTGTTGAACGAGCGTGAATGTGAAGGCGACAAGCACCGCAACCGCAGGTGCGCAGGGTGCGCTGATGAGCCGGTCGGTTCCCCCCAGGATGGCCGCCAGCAGGCCGATGACCACCGCGCCGATCATGCCAGCCAGTGCGCCTGTGGCGGCGTAGGACGGGCCGATGACGGCATAGATGGTGACACCGAAGGCGATCGCCGCAGGCAGGGCCACCAGCATGGCAGCAAGCCCACCCCAGAAATCACCCGGAACGCGCTGGTCGTCGAGAAAGTTTTTCAGGACGGGCAAGGAAGTGGCTTGGGTCATGTCAGGGTTTTCAGTGAAGGGCGGCCGTCATGCGGGCGGCGGGTGTCAGTAAGGTGCCATTATGGTTGCAGGCCGCGCCGGAAGCGATAGCCTTTGTAGCTGAAGATCATGCTGTCTGGCGTGATGTGCTCAAGGCGCAGCCCGGGGGACAGGTTTTCTGCTTCATGCAGCATCCGGTCGTTGGCAAAGATGAAACTGGTTTTGGCTTGTTTGGAGTACGAGTGCGCGGCGATGGTGATTTTGGGTAACTCGGCAAGCAGGTGGACGGGGAGTTCATCCATGGGCATGGGTGCGGTTTCGATGGCTTCGCTGGCGGGGGCAGGTAGGCTGGCTTGCGGCGTAGGTGTGGTCGGAGAGGTGTTTCGTGGTGTGGGTGGGCGTGCGACGGGATGCGTGGGTGGGGTTGCGGATGTGGATGGTGCGGATGGTGTGAATGTTGTCTGCGGGACGGGCATGGTGCGTTCATTGCGGGGTGTGGGTTTGGCCGGCTGGGTGGCTGGGTTGGGCGTGACGGTTGTGGCAGGCGCAGATGCAGGCGCGGGAATGGCTGCGAGAACCTGGGGGGCTTGCACCTGTGCCCAATGAGGTGAGGGCGGCATGGTTTGACTGGGTGACCAGGCTAGCCACCAAATCAGCAGCAACCCGATGCCGAGCAGGAGCAGGCCTGCAGGCAGTAGTTGTATCCGTATCCGGCGGGCAGGTTGGGGTGTGGGCGTGATGACTGTAGCGGTAGTCTGCTGGCTGGCCTGCAGGGCGTTGGCCTGGCGTGCTTGCTCGGATTTGTGCAAGGCATCGAGGATGAATGACATGGTTCAGATTCCTGCGGTCAGTACGGCCAGCAGGGTGGCCGAAATGAAGATGAAGATGAGCGTGGAGATGAGTATTTGCCACGTCCATGAGGTGTGGCGCAGTGTGTTTGCAATGTTTGCAATATTTACCATGCGCGCAGGAGGCAGCACTTCACGGGCAGCGCGTAGCAGGGTGGGGCGATCGACCTGGGCTTTGTTCTGGGTATAGGCACCGAGCAGGGCGCGGTCACAGAGCACATTGATGAGGCGTGGCACGCCGCCGGTCAGTCGATACAGCAGGCCGGATAAGTGCGCGGGGATGAGTGTTTGCCGGGTTCCTGAGATGGAGAGGCGGTGCTGGATGTAGGCAGTGATTTCATGCCGGTCGAGTGCTTCGAGGTGATAGCGCGCCACGATGCGTTGAGCTAACTGGGTCAGCCCGGGTTGCTCCAGCAGTGTGGCCAGTTCAGGCTGGCCGATCAGGATGATCTGCAGCAGTTTGCGCTGATGTGTTTCCAGATTGGTGAGCAGGCGCAGTTGTTCGAGTACGTCCGGTGCCAGATTCTGGGCTTCGTCGATGATGAGCACGCTGCTGCGGCCATCGGCATGTGCCTTGAGCAGATGTGCGTTGATGCGGTCGATAAATCGCTTGATGCTGGTGTTGTCATCCGGGCAGGCAATGCCAAATTCATTGCAGAGGGTGGCCAGCAGTTCGATGACGGAAAGCTTGGGGTTAAAAATGTAGGCGATATCCACATGGTCTGGAATCTGTTCAAGCAGGCAGCGGCAGAGGGTCGTCTTGCCGGCACCGATGTCTCCGGTCAGCAGGACGAAGCCGCCATCGCTGTGCAGGCCGTAGAGCAGGTGCGCGAGTGCCTCTTGGTGGCGCTGGCTGAGGTAGAGATAGCGCGGGTTGGGCGCGATCGAGAAAGGCGGCTCGGCAAGTTGGTGGTGTTCCAGGTACATCATCGGTGCCATGAAGTTCAATGGTGGGGATTATAAGTAGCCTCAATGAATCGGCGGGTTTGTTTGACCCGAGAGGCATGCGGCTTTTATAATTCCAAAAATTTTCTCCTGGAGCAGGATACATGCGTACCAAGCTGGTAGCGGGTAACTGGAAGATGCACGGCAGTCTGGCCGTTAATCGGCAGTTGCTTGCGGATATTCTGAGTGGGTTAAGCGGCAGCCGTGCCGATGTGGCCGTTTGTGTGCCTTTCCCTTACCTGGCGCAGGTGCAGACGGTGCTGGCAGGCAGCAAGCTGGCTTGGGGCGCGCAGAATGTATCCGAACATGCTCAAGGGGCGTATACCGGTGAAGTTGCGGCAGCCATGTTGCTCGACTTCGGTTGCCGTTATGTGCTGGTGGGGCATTCCGAGCGGCGTGCGCTGTATGGCGAAAGCGATGAAGCCGTGGCTGCACGCTTTGCGGCCGCGCTGGCGGCGGGTCTGACACCGATTTTGTGTGTGGGCGAATCTTTGGCCGAGCGTGAGGCAGGAATCACCACGGAAGTGGTGGCGCGCCAGCTGGATGCGGTGCTTGCCCGCTCGGGGGTGGTCGCGCTGGCGCGAGCGGTGGTGGCGTATGAGCCGGTCTGGGCTATTGGCACAGGTCTAACCGCGTCGCCGCAGCAGGCGCAGGATGTCCACGCGCTGATTCGTGCCCGCGTGGCGCGTGAGGATGCGGGCGTGGCACAGAAGCTGCAAATACTCTACGGAGGCAGCGTTAAGCCGGGTAATGCACGCGAGTTGTTTGCCATGCCCGATATCGACGGTGGCCTGATTGGTGGCGCGGCGTTGGTGGCTGCTGATTTTCTGGCGATTTGTGCCGCCGTCTGATTTTTAAAATAAAGGAAGAATCAAATGCAAGGATTTCTGTATCCGCTGGTCTTGACGGTGCATCTGCTGGTGGGGCTGGCGGTCATCGGTCTCGTTTTGCTGCAGCATGGCAAGGGGGCTGACATGGGCGCTGCTTTTGGCAGTGGCTCTTCGGGCAGTCTGTTCGGCTCTTCGGGGTCTGCCAATTTTATGTCGCGCACCACGGCCGTACTCGCGGCGGTGTTTTTTGTGACCAGCCTCAGCCTGAGCTCCATGGCAACCAGCCACACCAAGCCGGTCTCGAGCGTGCTGGATGCCGTCAAGACACAAAAAACGCCTGCAGATGCAGCGGCCGTTCCGGTGTCGCCGGCGGTTCCTGGGGATGCCAAAGGCCAGAGCGTGCCCAAGTAAGCTTGGGGTACGTTGAATAAATGGTTTTGAATGTGTCTGAAATGCAAAATTTTCTGCCTGGCGCATTGAAAGCCCGATTGGAAACTGTATAATCCCGGGCTTCGATCAGGGTCGCTCTGGCGCAGGTTTTGGCGCGGTTTCGTGTGATTCTGACGAGTGCTTTGCAGACATTGCCGACGTGGTGAAATTGGTAGACACGCTATCTTGAGGGGGTAGTGACGTAAGTCGTGTGAGTTCGAGTCTCACCGTCGGCACCAGAATAAACAGACAGCGCGAGTACGGTGATCATGCTGGAAAATTATCTCCCTGTTTTGGTTTTCATTCTCCTGGCTCTGGTGATGGGTTGTGTACCCATTTTGCTGGGCTGGATCGCCGGGCCGCAGCGCCCGTACGCTGAAAAGCTCTCGCCTTACGAGTGCGGGTTCGCAGCGTTTGAGGATGCTCGTATCAAGTTTGATGTGCGCTATTACCTCATCGCCATCATCTTCATACTGTTTGATCTGGAAATTGCCTTCATCTTTCCTTGGGCGGCGGTCTTCAAGGAAATCGCCAGCGACGAAACCATCAAAATGTTCGGTTTTGGCGAAATGCTGGTTTTTCTGGGGATATTGCTGGTTGGCTATATCTATGCCTGGGCCAAGGGCGCCCTAGATTGGGAGTAAGGGTGGGTCATGGGTATTGAAGGCGTTCTGCAGGAAGGTTTTGTTACCACCTCGCTTGATAAGCTGATCAACTGGTCGCGTACCGGTTCGATGTGGCCGATGACCTTTGGTCTGGCCTGTTGTGCGATCGAAATGATCCACGCCGGTTGTGCGCGTTACGATCTGGATCGTTTCGGGATCATGTTCCGGCCCAGTCCGCGTCAGTCGGATGTCATGATCGTGGCCGGCACGCTGTGTAACAAGATGGCACCGGCGCTGCGTAAGGTGTATGACCAGATGTCCGAGCCGCGCTGGGTGATCTCGATGGGATCGTGCGCCAATGGCGGCGGTTACTACCATTATTCTTATTCCGTGGTGCGTGGTTGTGACCGCATTGTGCCAGTGGATGTGTATGTGCCGGGTTGCCCGCCAACCCCCGAGGCACTGCTCTACGGCATCCTGCAGTTGCAGAACAAGATACACCGCACCAACACCATTGCCCGTACCTGATTTTCATACGCCCTGAATGCCATGAGTGCCAAGCTGGAACAGCTGAAACAGAATCTGCGTAACGCCTTGGGCGGTCGTGTCGCCAGCCTCGTCGAGGCGCAAGGCGAGCTCACGGTCGTCGTCTCTCCTGAGGATTATCTGCTGGTGGTGCGCACGCTGCGTGATGCAGCCGATCTGCGCTTCGAGCAGCTTGTGGATCTGTGCGGGGTGGACTACTCATCTTATGGCGAAGGCACGGCAGCAGCCTGGCAGGGGCGGCGGTTTGCCGTGGTGTTGCAGCTGATGTCGGTGAAGCACAACTGGCGTTTGCGTCTGCGGGTGTTCGCCAACGACGACGCTTATCCGCTCGTGGAGTCCGTTAACGCTATCTGGAATAACGCCGACTGGTTCGAGCGCGAGGCTTTCGATCTGTTTGGCATCCTGTTTAACGGCCACACCGATCTGCGCCGCATCCTGACCGACTATGGCTTTATTGGCCATCCGTTCCGCAAGGATTTCCCGGTCTCCGGCTATGTCGAAATGATTTACGACGAAAAGCAGCAGCGCGTGGTCTATCAGCCGGTGAGCATCGAGCGGCGCGAAGTCACGCCACGCATCATCCGTGAAGAAAACTACGGTATCGGCAAGCCGAACTGACATCATGAGCGATATCCGCAATTACACGCTGAATTTTGGCCCGCAACACCCGTCCGCGCACGGCGTGCTGCGTCTGGTGCTGGAACTGGACGGTGAAGTCATCGTTCGTGCCGATCCGCATATCGGCTTGCTGCATCGCGGCACCGAAAAGCTTGCCGAGCAAAAAACCTGGGTGCAGGCACTGCCCTACATGGATCGCCTGGATTACACGCCGGTGCTGGTCAATGAGCATCCGTATGTGCTGGCGGTCGAGAAACTGCTGGGCGTGGATGTGCCGCTGCGGGCGCAGTACATCCGTGTGATGTTCGACGAAATCACGCGGATTCATAACCACTTGCTGAGTATCGGCACGCACGCGCTGGACGTAGGCGCGATGGGCATGGTGCTGTATACCTTCCGCGAGCGCGAAGATATTTTCGACATGATGGAAGCCGCCACTGGCGCGCGGATGCACGGTGCTTACTATCGGCCGGGTGGGGTTTATCGTGATCTGCCGGATCAGATGCCGCGCTTCGAGGTCAACCGCTTCAAAACGGCTGAAGATGTCCGCAAGCTCAATGAGGCGCGTAGTGGTTCGCTGCTCGATTTCATTGATGATTTCTGTAACCGGTTTCCGCGTTATTGCGACGAATACGAAACTCTGCTGACCGACAACCGGATCTGGAAACAGCGTCTGGTGGGCGTGGGGGTGGTGTCGCCCGAGCGTGCCATCCAGCTGGGCTTTTCCGGCCCCATGTTGCGTGGTTCGGGTGTGGAATGGGATCTGCGTAAAAAACAGCCTTATGAAGTGTATGACCGCCTGGATTTCGATATCCCGGTGGGCAAGGAAGGCGACAGCTACGACCGTTATCTGGTGCGGATGGCCGAAATGCGTGAGTCGACCCGTCTCATCAAGCAGTGCGTCGAGTGGCTGCGGAAGAACCCCGGTCCGGTTATCACCGATAATTACAAGGTCGCCCCGCCGCCGCGCGCGAAAATGAAGGCGGGCATGGAAGAGCTGATTCATCACTTCAAGCTCTTCAGTGAAGGCATGCATGTGCCGGCGGGTGAGGTGTATTCGGCCATTGAGCATCCCAAAGGCGAACTGGGGGTGTACCTGATTTCTGACGGTGCGAACAAGCCCTACCGCGTGAAGCTGCGGGCGGCCGGTTTCGTGCATCTGGCGGCAATGAATGAAATGGCCAAAGGCCACATGATTGCCGATGCCGTGACCATCATCGGCACGATGGATATCGTGTTTGGCGAAGTGGATAGATAGCATGCTGAGCGAAGACGCATACAGAAAAATCGACCGCGAGGTCGCCAAATACCCGGCGGATCAGAAGCAGTCAGCGGTCATGGCCGCACTGGAAATTGTGCAGGGTGAGCGCGGCTGGTTGTCGCAGGAGTCATTGGCCGATGTCGCTGCCTATCTTGGCATGCCCGCGATGGCAGTGCATGAGGTGGCCTCCTTTTACAACATGTATGAACTGCACCCGGTGGGCAAGTTCAAGCTCACAGTGTGCACCAATCTGCCCTGCGCGCTCTCCGGGGGCGTGCATGCGGCGGATTACCTGAAACAGAAGCTGGGTGTCGAGTTCAATGAAACCACGGCGGATGGCTTGTTTACCCTCAAGGAGGGCGAGTGCATGGGGGCTTGTGGTGATGCGCCCGTCCTGTTGATGAACAATCGCCGCATGTGCAGTTTCATGACCGAAACTGAAATCGACAAGCTGCTTGCCGAGTTGAAAGCATCATGAGTTTCCAGCCCATCCTCCTGGCCGGTATCGATTCAAAGTCCGGCGACCAGACCTGGCATCTTGACGATTACATCAAGCGCGGCGGCTATGTCGCGCTAAAGAAGATCATCGCCGAGAAAATCACGCCGGATGCCATCATCGACGAGTTGAAGAAATCCGTGTTGCGGGGGCGCGGCGGTGCGGGTTTTCCGACCGGCCTCAAGTGGAGCTTCATGCCGAAGAATTACGTCGGCGACAAGTTTCTCTGCTGCAACTCCGACGAAGGTGAGCCCGGAACGTTCAAGGATCGTGACCTGCTGCGCTACAACCCGCATGCGGTGATCGAAGGCATGATCATCGGTGCCTACGTCATGGGTGCGACGCGTGGTTATAACTATATCCACGGCGAAGTCTGGGATCTTTATACGCGCTTTGAAGAAGCGCTGGACGAAGCGCGTGCGGCCGGGCTGCTCGGGCAAAAAATTCTCGGTTCTGATTTTGGTTTCGAGCTGTTCGCCCATCATGGCTATGGCGCTTATGTCTGTGGTGAGGAAACCGGCCTGCTGGAATCCATCGAAGGTAAAAAAGGTCAGCCGCGTTACAAGCCGCCGTTTCCGGCGAGCTGTGGCCTTTACAACAAGCCGACCACTATCAACAATACCGAGACATTCGCGGCTGTGCCGTGGATCATCGTCCATGGCGGCGAGAAGTACCTCGAACTGGGCAAGCCCAACAATGGCGGCACCAAACTGTTTTCGGTGTCGGGTCATGTGAATCGCCCGGGTGTGTATGAAATTCCGCTGGGGACACCGTTCCCGGTGCTGCTGGAAATGTGCGGCGGCATGCGTCATGGTGCCAAGCTCAAAGCGGTGATTCCGGGCGGATCTTCCGCGCCGGTGCTGCCGGCCGAGATCATGATGGACAGCACCATGGATTACGACTGCATCGCCAAGGCGGGCTCCATGCTCGGCTCGGGCGCGGTGATCGTCATGGATGAGTCGGTCTGCATGGTCAAGGCGCTGGAGCGTCTGTCCTATTTTTACTTCGAGGAATCCTGCGGCCAATGTACGCCCTGTCGTGAAGGAACCGGCTGGCTGTATCGTGTCGTGCATCGTATCGAGCATGGCCAGGGTCGCCAGGAAGACCTGGATCTCCTGATGAGTGTGACCGAAAACATTATGGGTCGTACCATCTGTGCGCTGGGCGATGCGGCGGCCATGCCGGTGCGGGGTTTCATCAAGCATTACAAGCACGAATTCGAGTATCACATCGCGAACAAAAAATGCCTGGTGGCGCCGGAAGTCCAGCGCGAAGGCAGCAAGATTTATGTGAGGCCGTCATGCTAGAAATCGAAATCGACGGCAGGACAGTGCAGGTTGCCGAAGGCAGCACCGTCATCCAGGCCGCTCACCAGCTCGACATTTATATCCCACACTTCTGTTATCACAAGAAGCTGTCGATTGCGGCCAGTTGCCGCATGTGTCTGGTGCAGGTTGAAAAGGCACCCAAACCCATGCCGGCCTGTGCTACCCCGGTTACCCAGGGTATGAAGGTGTTTACCCATTCTGATCTGGCCGTCAAGGCACAGAAAGGGGTGATGGAATTCCTGCTCATCAATCATCCGCTCGATTGTCCGGTCTGCGATCAGGGCGGTGAATGCCAGCTGCAGGATTTGTCGGTGGGTTATGGTTGCGGCGGCTCGCGCTACGAAGAAGAAAAACGCGTCGTGGTGAATAAAAACCTCGGTCCGCTGGTCAATACCGACATGACGCGCTGCATTCACTGCACACGTTGCGTGCGTTTCCTGCAGGAAGTTGGCGGGCAGATGGAGCTGGGGCAGGCCAATCGCGGCGAACATGCCGAAATCATGCCGTTCATCGAAGGCTCGATCAAATCCGAACTCTCCGGCAACATCATCGACCTGTGTCCGGTCGGTGCGTTGACTTCCAAGCCTTTCCGTTTTGGCGCACGCACCTGGGAACTGGCGCGGCGCAAATCGGTTAGTCCGCACGATGGCCTGGGTGCTAATCTCATCGTTCAGATCAAGAGCGACCGCGTCATGCGCGTGGTACCGCTGGAAAACGAAGAAATCAACGAATGCTGGCTGTCTGACAAGGATCGTTTTTCCTACGAGGCACTCAACTCACCGGAACGTCTGACCCGTCCCATGCTCAAGCATGGCGGTGAGTGGCATGAGGTGGATTGGGCGCGCGCGCTGGATTACGTCGCGCATGCCTTCAAGGATATCGTCAAAACACACGGTGGCGCGGCCTTGGGGACACTGGCAGCACCGCAGGCAACACTGGAAGAACTGCATCTGGCGCAGAAACTGATGCGGGGGCTGGGCGGTAGCATTGATGTCCGTTTGCGGCAGACTGATTTTTCGCTGGATGGCAAGCAGCAGGGCACGCCCTGGCTGGGCATGAAGGTCGCGGAATTTGCCGCACTGGATCGTGTGCTGGTCGTGGGTAGTTTCCTGCGTAAGGATCATCCCTTGCTGGCGCAGCGCCTGCGCCAGTCGGCCAAGCGCGGTGCACAAGTGTCGTTGCTGCATGTCGCCGAAGAAAACAATCTCATCAAACTGCATGCTCAGGCGATTGCCGCACCTTCGCAACTGCCGCAGTTGTTGGCACAGGTGGTCAAGGCGGTGGCCGAACTGAAAGGCCTGGCGGTTGATGCGGCATTGAGCGCCCTCGTGGTGAGCGACGATGCAAAAAAGATGGCGGAAAGTCTGCTTTCGGCAGGCGTGGGTGGTGTGGGTGGAGCAGGCGGCGCGGGGATTTTCCTCGGCAACTTTGCCCAGCAACATGCTCAGGCTGCAGTTTTGCACGCTTTGGCGCAGCAACTGGCGAGCATGACCGGTGCACGCTTCGGCTATCTGGGCGAAGCGGCTAACAGCGTCGGCGCATATGTGGCGGGTGCTGTGGCCCGGGCGGGTAGCCTGAATGCCGCGCAGATGCTGGCAAATCCGGTGAAAGGTTATTTGGTATTACATGCCGAGCCGGAACTGGATTGCGCCAATCCGTGGCAGGCCGTTGCTGCATTGAAACAGGCAGCCACCGTGGTGGTCATGTCGCCGTTCAAGTCAGCGGCAGCGATGGAATATGCCGATGTGTTGTTGCCCGTGTCGCCCTTTAGCGAAACTTCAGGCAGTTTCGTCAACACCGAAGGTCGCGTGCAGAGCTTCAATGCCGTAGTCAAGGCACTGGGCGAAACGCGTCCGGCCTGGAAGGTGCTGCGGGTGCTGGGCAATCTGCTGGAGCTGTCGGGCTTCGAGCAGAACAGCAGCGAGGATGCGCGTGCCGAGGTGCTCGCCGGGGTCGTTGCAGAGGGTTTTGTAACCCACCTGAACCATTTGAACAATCAGGCCGAAGGGGTGGCGTTGCACCTCGCGGCGGCTGCTAAAGGGCTGGAGCGCATCACTGATGTGCCCATCCACTTTGCCGATGCGTTGGCGCGTCGTGCGCCGAGCCTGCAGGCCACGCCTGATGCGGTGCTGCCGACGGCGCGCATGAATGCAGCAACCTTGAGCAAATTGGGGCTGGCCGATGGCCAGGCTGTCAAAGTGACACAGGGCGCAGGCCAGGCAACATTGACGGCACGTCTGGATGCCGGTGTGCCAGCGGGCTGCGTGCGCGTGGCTGCGAGCCACGCCACCACGGCCACGCTGACGGCTTTGAGTGGTGAACTTGCCGTGGAGCGCGCATGATGGATGCCCTCAACATGATTCCGGAAATGCTGGGCTCGTTCTGGCCAGTGGTGTGGACGCTCATCAAGATTCTCGGCGTGCTGCTGCCGTTGCTGATCAGTGTCGCTTACATGACCTACGCCGAGCGCAAGATCCTCGCCTTCATGCATGTTCGTATCGGGCCAAACCGTATCGGCCCGCTGGGCTTGCTGCAGCCGTTTGCCGATGCCTTCAAGATGATCTTCAAGGAAGTGGTCATTCCGTCGAAGTCCAGCAAGGCATTGTTCATCGTCGGACCGATTCTGGCCTTTGCGCCTGCGCTGGCAATCTGGGCGGCGGTGCCGTTCTCTGATGGTTATGTGCTGGCCAATATCGACGCGGGCGTGCTTTACATTATGGCGATTTCTTCGCTGGGGGTGTATGGCGCAGTCATTGCCGGTTGGGCTTCGAACTCCAAGTATGCGTTTCTGGGCGCGATGCGGATGGCCGCGCAGATGATTTCTTATGAAATCGCCATGGGGTTCGCGCTGGTTACGGTATTGATGGTCACCGGCAGCCTCAACCTGACCGAAATTGTTCATGCCCAAGGCAAGGGGATGCTGGCTCATACCCCGGTGCAGCTGTTGTCGTGGAACTGGCTGCCGTTGTTGCCGATGTTCCTCGTCTATCTGATTTCAGGCGTGGCCGAAACCAACCGCGCGCCGTTTGATGTGGTCGAAGGCGAATCAGAAATCGTGGCAGGTCATATGGTCGAGTATTCGGGCATGACCTTTGCCCTGTTCTTCCTGGCTGAATACGCCAACATGATCCTGGTGTCGATCATGACGGCGATTTTCTTCCTCGGTGGCTGGCTTTCCCCGGTGAGTTTCCTGCCCGACAGCTTTGTCTGGCTGGCACTGAAAACCGCTGCGTTGCTGTTCGGTTTCCTTTGGTATCGTGCCACCTTCCCGCGTTATCGCTATGACCAGATCATGCGTCTGGGCTGGAAGGTATTTCTGCCGCTGTGTATGGCCTGGATGCTGGTGGTTGGCATCTGGATGCTGTCGCCGTTCAATATCTGGAAGTAATGTCATGGGTGCGTTGAAACAATTCGTCAACAGCCTGTTCCTCACGGAACTGCGTGCGGGGATGGCCGTGACCTGGCGTTATCTGTGGGCGCCCAAGATCACGATACAGTATCCGGAAGAAAAGACCCCGCAGAGCAACCGCTTCCGTGGTCTGCACGCGCTGCGTCGTTATCCCAATGGCGAAGAACGCTGCATTGCCTGCAAACTGTGCGAAGCGGCCTGTCCGGCAATGGCCATTACCATTGAAACCGCCGAGCGGGATGATGGCTCGCGGCGTACCACGCGGTATGACATTGATCTGACCAAGTGCATCTTCTGTGGTTATTGTGAAGAAGCCTGTCCGGTTGACGCGGTCGTCCAGACGCGCACCTTTGAGTATCACGGTGAAGCGCGGGGCGATCTCTACTACACCAAGCAGATGCTGCTGGCGGTAGGTGACAAAAATGAAACCCAGATCGCGAAGGATCGCGAGCAGGATGCCCAATACAGGTAAGGAGTGAAGGAACAGGTGTCATTACACGAACAGGCAGGGATGAACTGCGCTCTGATCTTTATCGTTGCATCACATCGTCCGGACCATCATGGATTTCAATAGTCTAATTTTTTATTTCTTCGCCACAGTCATGGTGTTTGCCAGTCTGCGCGTGATCACTGCGCGCAATCCGGTGCATGCCGTGTTGTTTCTGGTGCTGGCTTTTTTCAACGCCAGCGGATTGTGGATGCTGCTGCATGCTGAATTCCTCGCCATCGTGCTGATCATGGTGTATGTCGGCGCGGTCATGGTGCTGTTCATGTTTGTGGTGATGATGCTGGACATCGACATCGAACGGTTGCGTGAAGGCTTCTGGACTTATCTGCCGCTGGGTGCGGGGATCGGCGTGTTGATGGTGCTCGAAATGGCTTTTGTGCTGGGCGGCCGCTACTTCTCGCTGGATGCACTGCCTGCGCCTAACGACCCCGGTGCGGGTTACAGCAACACCAAAGAACTGGGGCGTCTGCTGTTTACTGATTATGTCTACCCCTTCGAGTTGGCCTCGGTGGTGTTGCTGGTCGCCATCATTGCAGCGGTACTGATTACCCATCGTCGTCGTGGTGACAGCAAATCGCAGAGCGTACCGCAGCAGGTCAGCGTGAAGAGCAGCGAACGAGTCCGTCTCGTCAAGATGGTCGCCGAGAAAGATCTGCCTGTCGAAGCATCGGCAGGCCAGGAATAAGGGAACAAGGAACCGGTGATGGGTACGCTTTCGCTTTCACACTATCTGATCCTCGGTGCGATCCTGTTTGCGATCAGCATCGTTGGCATCTTTCTCAATCGCAAGAACCTGATTGTGCTGCTGATGGCCATCGAACTGATGCTGCTGGCGGTGAACATGAATTTTGTGGCCTTCTCCAGTTATCTGGGGGATGCCAACGGTCAGTTGTTTGTGTTCTTCATCCTGGCCGTGGCCGCTGCTGAATCCGCGATCGGTCTGGCCATCCTGGTGGCGCTGTTCCGCAACCTTTCCACCATCCATGTCGACGATATCGACAGCCTCAAGGGATAAACCCGCGTCATGGACATGCAAACGCTTTATTTGATCGTACCACTGGCGCCCTTGGTGGGTGCCGTTCTCGCTGGCCTGTTCGGCAAAACCATCGGCCGCAACGGGGCGCACGTCGTCACCATCCTTGGGGTCGCCGTTGCTTTTGTGGTGTCCGTGCTGATTTTTCAGGACGTGCAGGCAGGACATACCTTCAACGGCTCGGTGTATCAGTGGCTGGTTTCCGGCGGGCTCAAGCTGGAAGTGGGCTTTCTGATCGACCCGCTGACCACCATGATGATGCTGGTGGTGACCTTCGTTTCACTGATGGTGCACCTCTATACCATAGGCTACATGCATGATGATCCGGGTTATCAGCGTTTCTTCAGCTACATTTCGCTGTTCACCTTCTCGATGCTGATGCTGGTGATGTCGAACAACTTCCTCCAACTGTTCTTCGGTTGGGAAGCCGTGGGTCTGGTGTCCTATCTGCTGATCGGCTTCTGGTACACGCGGCCGACCGCGATTTACGCCAACCTCAAGGCTTTCCTGGTTAACCGTGTGGGCGACTTCGGTTTCCTGCTCGGCATTGGCCTGATTGCCGCTTACGCAGGCACGCTGGACTACGCCCAGGTATTCGCCCAGCGCGACGCGCTGGCCAGCCAGACGATTGAACTCTTTGCCGGCACACCCTGGATGCTGATGACGGTGATCTGCATCTGCCTGTTTATCGGGGCGATGGGCAAGTCGGCGCAGTTCCCGCTGCACGTCTGGCTGCCCGACTCGATGGAAGGCCCGACACCGATTTCCGCGCTGATCCACGCCGCGACCATGGTGACGGCCGGGATATTCATGGTTGCGCGCATGTCGCCGCTGTTCGAACTTTCCGAAACCGCCTTGTCCTTCGTGATGGTGATTGGTGCGATTACCGCGTTGTTCATGGGTTTCCTCGGCATCATCCAGAATGACATCAAGCGTGTGGTGGCCTACTCGACCCTCTCGCAGCTCGGTTACATGACGGTTGCCCTCGGCGCATCGGCCTATTCGGTGGCGGTGTTCCACCTGATGACCCATGCCTTCTTCAAGGCACTGCTGTTCCTCGGTGCGGGCTCGGTCATCATGGGTTGTCACCATAATCAGGACATCCGTTACATGGGCGGCTTGTGGAAGCACATGAAGATTACCTGGATCACTTCGCTGATCGGCTCGCTGGCCTTGATTGGTCTGCCGTTCTTCTCCGGGTTTTATTCGAAGGATTCGATCATCGAAGCGGTGGCGCTATCGCATCTGCCGGGTTCAGGTTTCGCCTATTTCGCGGTGGTGGCGGGTGTGTTCGTCACGGCCTTCTATTCATTCCGCATGTATTTCCTGGTGTTCCACGGCAACGAACGCTACGACCAGGCACCGCATGACGATCATCATCATGACGACCATGTCGGCAAGCCGCACGAATCGCCGTGGGTGGTCTGGTTGCCGCTGGTATTGCTGGCGATCCCCTCGGTCGTTGTGGGCTATATCGCCATCGAGCCGATGCTGTATGGCGACTTCTTCGGCAAGGCCATCACTATTGCTCATGAACATCATGCGCTGGCGCACATGAAGAACGAATTCCACAGCGCAACCGCGATGGCGATCCACGGCATGTCGCAACTGCCCTTCATCCTGGCGATGGCCGGCGTGGTGGTGTCCTGGTTCTTCTACCTGAAGCGGCCGGACATTCCGGCAGCCATCATGAACCGCTGCAAGCCGATCTATACCCTGCTCGACAACAAGTACTACTTCGACAAAATCAACGAGTTCGTGTTTGCCGGTGGCGCACGCGCCCTGGGGCGTGGCCTGTGGAAGGGTGGCGATCAACTGCTGATCGATGGCCTGCTGGTCAATGGCTCGGCGCGCGTGGTCGGTTGGATCTCTGCCCTCTCGCGGCTACTGCAAACCGGCCACATTTATCAATATGCCTTCATGATGATCTTTGGCGTCTTCGTGCTGCTGACGCTATGGGTTTTCCGAACCTGAGCCCGATGCGGGAATTGCTGAACCCACCCTCACCCTGACAGTCCGGATGCCCGACAGGAATCTACCGAGATGATTGCTTCAAACCTACTCAGTCTTTCGATCTGGGTCCCCATCGTGGGAGCCTTGTTCGTCCTTGCGACCGGCTCGGATCGCAATGCAGGTCTTGCGCGGGTGGTGGCGCTGCTGGCGGCCATCGCGGGCTTCCTGGTCACCTTGCCGATCTATGCGAACTTCGATAATGCCAAGAGCGCGATGCAACTGGTCGAACAGGCACCGTGGATCCCGCAATACAACATTCACTATTTCCTCGGGGTGGATGGCATTTCCATGTTGTTCCTCCTGCTCAACAGCTTCATCACCATCCTGGTCGTACTGGCCGGCTGGCAGGTGATCGAGAAAAAGGTGGCGCAATACATGGCAGCCTTCCTTGTCATGTCGGGGCTGATGAACGGTATTTTCTGTTCGCTGGATGCCGTGCTGTTCTATGTGTTCTTTGAAGCCTCACTGATACCGATGTACGTCATCATCGGTTTGTGGGGCGGGCCGAGCCGGGTGTATGCCGCATTCAAGTTCTTCCTCTACACCCTGGCGGGTTCGCTGCTGATGCTGCTCTCGCTGATGTATCTGTTCCTCCAATCGGGCAGCTTCAATATTCTCGACTGGCACATGCTGCCGCTGAGCCTGTCGGCACAGACCTGGCTGTTCTTTGCCTTCCTAGCGGCCTTTGCCGTCAAGGTGCCGATGTGGCCGGTGCATACCTGGTTGCCGGATGCCCACGTCGAAGCACCCACGGGTGGCTCGGTGGTGCTGGCGGCCATCATGCTGAAGCTCGGTGCTTACGGTTTTCTGCGGTTCTCGCTGCCGATCATGCCGGATGCCAGCCACATGCTGTCGGGAATGATGATTGCCCTTTCGCTGACCGCAGTGATCTACATCGGCTTCATCGCGATCGTGCAGGGCGACATGAAGAAACTGGTGGCCTACTCCTCGGTTTCTCATATGGGCTTCGTGACCCTCGGCTTTTTCCTGTTCAACCAGATCGGTGTGGAAGGCGCACTGGTACAGATGATCTCCCACGGCTTCATTTCGGGCGCGATGTTTCTCTGTATCGGCATCATGTACGACCGCATGCATAGCCGCCAGATTGCCGATTACGGCGGTCTGGTGAATACCATGCCCAAGTTTGCAGCGTTCTTCCTGCTGTTCTCGATGGCCAACGCCGGTTTGCCCGCCACCTCGGGTTTTGTCGGCGAGTTCATGGTGATCATGGGTGCGATCAAATACAATTTCTGGGTTGGCTTTGGTGCAGCCTTCACGCTGATCCTGGGCGCGGCCTACACGCTGTGGATGTACAAACGCGTGGTGTTTGGTGCCGTGGCCAACGCGCATGTGGCGGAACTGACCGACATCAACGCACGCGAATTTTTCATTCTTGCGGTACTGGCTCTGTGCGTTCTTGGCATGGGTCTGTATCCGCTGCCCTTCACCGACGTGATGCACGCCTCGGTCGACCACCTGCTCAAGCATGTGGCGATGAGCAAGCTGCTTTGAACCCGTTGCTGCGCCAAGAGAACCGAACATGAACTTTGTCATGCCCGATTTTTACCCCGCCGCCGCCGAGATTTTTCTCTTGGCGATGGCGTGTGCGATCCTGTTGATCGATCTCATCCTGCCCCCCGCGCAGCGCTGGCTGATTGCCTTGCTGACGCAGGCCACATTGGTGGGATGTGCGTTGATCTCCTACATCATGCTGATCGATGGTCAGGTGGTGATGACCTTCAGTAACATGTTTGTCAGCGATTCACTGGCCAATCTGCTCAAACTGTTGATGGATTTGACGCTCATCTTCATGCTGGTCTACAACCGAGGTTATCTGGCGGTGCGTGGTCTGGAGAAGACCGAGTATTACCTGCTGGTGCTGTTTGGCGCGCTGGGCATGATGGTGATGATTTCGGCCAGCCATTTCGTCAGCCTGTATCTCGGCCTTGAGTTGCTGTCGCTCTCGTTGTATGCCCTGGTGGCACTGGATCGTGATTCCGCCCGTTCCACAGAAGCGGCGATGAAGTATTTTGTACTGGGCGCACTCGCTTCCGGCTTGCTGTTGTATGGCATGTCGATGATTTACGGTGCAACGGGTACCCTCGAAATTGGTGGCGTGGCCCAGAGCATCTATCAAGGTGCGGCCAACAAGAGCGTGCTGCTGTTTGGTCTGGTATTCCTCGTGGCGGGGCTGGCGTTCAAACTGGGTGTGGTGCCTTTCCATATGTGGATACCGGATGTGTATCACGGCGCACCGACTGCCGTGGCACTGTTCATTGGCTCTGCGCCGAAACTGGCGGCATTTGCGATGGCCATGCGACTGCTGGTGTATGGCTTGTTTGATCTGGCTGAACATTGGCAGGCCATGCTGATGATCATGGCGGTGCTATCCATCGCCATCGGTAACCTGGCCGCCATTGCCCAGACCAATCTCAAGCGCATGCTGGCTTATTCCGCCATTTCCCACATGGGCTTCATGGTGCTGGGTTTGCTGTCCGGTGTGGTGGGCGGCAACATCGATCCGAATCGTGCCATCGCCTCGTACAGTGCATCGCTGTATTACATCATTTCGTATGTGATCATGACCCTCGGCGCTTTTGGCATGATGCTGCTGCTTTCGCGTGCCGGGCATGAGGCCGAGGAAATTGTCGACTTCAAGGGGCTCAACCAGCGCAGCCCGTGGTTCGCTGCGATGATGGCGATCGTCATGTTCTCGATGGCCGGTATTCCGCCTTTCATCGGTTTCTGGGCAAAATTTCTGGTGTTGCTGGCCGTCATCGATGCGGGGCAGCTGTGGCTGGCGATCGTGGCCATCCTGTTCTCGCTGATAGGTGCCTTCTATTACCTGCGTATCGTCAAGCTGATGTACTTTGATGCACCGGCTGACAAAACACCGATACAGGCCAGTTTCGATATGCGCCTGTTGCTGTCGGTGAATGGTCTGGGGGTGCTTGTGCTCGGTCTGTTCCCGCAGATTTCCATGTTTCTGGGCACCATCAGCCTGCTGCGCTCGCTTTGATTGCCTGACTGAACACCGCGCGGTTTCATGAGCTATACGCCGGACAGCCCTGATACACCCGAGGCCTCGCTGCTTGAAACGCGCCTTTCAGGTGTCGAGGTGTATCGCGGCAAATTACTGACGGTACACGCCGACCGGGTGCGTTTGCCGGATGGCGGAGAGAGCGTCCGTGAACATATCCTGCATCCGGGTGCGGTCGTCATCATTGCCCCGCTGGATAACGGCAAGCTGTTATTCGAACGGCAATTCCGCTACCCGCTGGGGCAGGTTTTTCTGGAGCTTCCCGCAGGCAAGATTGATCAGGGCGAACCGCCACTGGATACAGCGCGCCGTGAATTGCGTGAAGAAACCGGTTACAAGGCGCGCCACTGGCTGCATCTGGGAGTCATGCATCCTTGCATCGGCTATTCCAACGAGCGTATCGAAATTTTTCTTGCTCATGGACTCTCGTTTGTGGGCCATGAACGCGATCAGGGCGAGTTTCTCGAAGTGATGGAACTGTCTCTGGCCGATGCCCTGCTGGCTGTGCGTGACGGTGAAATCACCGATGCCAAGACGATTACCGCGTTGCTCTGGGCGGACAAAATCTATTCCGGTGCCTGGCCGCTACCGGCGTAAATCGTCATGTTTGGCCTGTCTGGCCATCCAGCCAGACCGCCAGTCCTTGCGCGTTCAATTCCAGATCCATTTCCAGCAGACGTAATAGTGCATCCCCCTGCAAGCCCCAGTTTTTCTGCGCGGCTTCATCGGTCATGATTTTGCCCAAGGCACGTTTCAAGGCCGTGTGCCGTTGTTCGCCAGCACACTTCAACGGCAGTGCGGCGTTCACCACGGCATCGAGCAGACGATGCAGGTCGGCACCCATGCGGGGAATGTCGGTGATTTGCCCATAGTGCGTCAGATACAGGGCTGCAGGTTGCCAGGACAGCAGCAGGTCGATGGAGCGATGCAGGGCGACGGGATCAAAATGGACAGGCGTGGTCGTCGGGCAGATGAACTGCTGACCCGCGCGATCGCATTCGCGATAGGAAAGGCCGAATGTGTCGCCGGTAAAGAAATGTCCGGTCAGCCCATCGCGGATGCAGATGTGGTGCCGTGCATGGCCCGGCGTATGCAGCATCAGCAGTTCCCGGCCATTGAGATCAAATTTCTGTTCGTGTTCGACAGCGGTGATACGCTGCGCGTCGATGGGCAGGATTTCGCCATACAGTTGTTGAAACTTCTCTTCGCCATATACCGCCACCGTCCCGGCCACGAGGCGGGCGGGTTCGGCGATGTGTTTTGCCCCCAACGGGTGCACGAGTAACTGGGCATTCGGCAATTCCCGCAGCAATGCACCCGCCCCACCCGCGTGATCGAGATGGATGTGCGTGAGTATGACGAAATCCACTTGTGCGGGAGACAGTCCGTATTCCGCCAGGCTCGCCAGCACGCGGGGTACGGCATGCTGGCTGGCCGTATCAATCAAGGCGGCACGCCCTTGCTCGATCAACAGATGGATGGCGGCCAGTTTAGGGCGGCCATAGCCAGAATCTATAGCGATGAGGCCATTTCCATAGTCTGTGGAAAAAGAGGTGGGCTGGTTCATGGGTGGCTCCCGGTCGGCGTTGATCGTGCTTGATGCGTGGATTGTCACCGATTTTCAGGTGATTTATGGCAACGGCAACGATATAATGGCAGGCTATTTTTTCAGGAGAAAACCATGGGTCTTGATCGCGTGCCGTCAGGCAAGGATTTGCCAAACGATTTCAATGTCATCATCGAGATTTCGATGCGCTCTGATCCGATCAAATACGAGGTCGACAAGGAGTCTGGCGCGATTTTCGTCGATCGTTTCATGTCGACGGCCATGTATTACCCCTGTAACTATGGCTACATTCCGCACACCATTTCAGGCGATGGCGATCCCGTGGATATTCTGGTGGTTTCGCAATTTTCCCTGCCCCCCGGCGTAGTGGTGCGCTGCCGCCCGATCGGCATGCTGAAAATGACCGATGAAGCCGGTGAAGACGCGAAAGTGCTGGCCGTGCCGGTGGACAAACTCACGCCCATGTATCGTGATGTCGTCAGTTATCGTGACATGCCGCAGATACTGCTGGATCAGATTTCACACTTCTTTGCGCGTTACAAGGATCTCGAGCCGGGCAAGTTCGTCAAGGTTGTTGGCTGGGTCGACGTGGAAGAAGCCAAGCAGGAAATTCTCAGCGGAATCAGCGCCTACAACGACGCACAGGAAAAGCCGGCCTTCTGATGATCACCGGCTTACCAGGCAAACAGTACCTGATACCAGTTACCGCCCATCACGGCGAGTGACAGCAGGAAGAAAACGGCAGCAGCGAGGCGACGAGGCCACGCGCTGCCGTTTTGCATGATGAGCCGCACGCCCAGCACGGCAGAAACCAGCATGCCGCTGCCGATCAGTGCGGCGCGCAGGGCGGGCAGGCTGTTGAGCACGATGCCTTCGGATTTGAGCTGACTACTGGTGAGCATGCTCAGACCGACAAAAATGCTGATGCCAGCCAGCGGCACCAGTGCCAGGGACAAGCGTTGCCAGTTCAGGGGTGTTGTGGCGGATTTCAAACAACGTGCAGCCAGTGCGAGCGACAGCCAGACCAGGCTGCCGATCAGCAGGCCAATGCCGACGATATAACCGGTCACCAGCAGGCCGTCGAGCCAGGTGAATACATCGTTGGCCTCCGGATAATGCGTCAGCACCCACCATGGTGCTTCGTCGCCGAGTAGCAAGAAGTGTTCGCCTTCCACCAGTTTTTCGGCGATGGCGAGTTTGATGCGGACGAACCACGGGCTGATTGTCCATTGAAAGGCCGCTGAGGCGACCCCCAGTACACCGAAGATCAGCGTCAACGCTTCGCTGGTACTGGCGCGTGTCTGGGTGGACAGAATCTCCTGCCAGGGCGCGCGTGCCGCCAGCGCCACCGCACCACGATGCCCCGCGCAACGGCCACAGGCATGGCACTCTGATGCGCCCGTCATGCGCCGGATGTCGATCAGGGGCGCGCAATTCACTGGGGCTGCGGGTGACTTGACGATGTGGATGGGGCGGGCTGCAGCGGGCGTGTGATGATCCCAGGCCGCCCGATCCACGCGAAAGTGCAGCGGCGCCACGCGCGCCAGCAGGGCAAACACACCGCTAGCCGGGCACAGGTGACGGCACCAGATGCGCTTGCCACGGCCGTAGATGAAGCCGATCGCCAATGCAGCCAGGCTGGATCCCCCCAGAATCAGTAACGCCGCCTGCGGATATTCATAAACACTGATGAGCTGTCCGTAAATCGTGGTGCAAATAAAAGCAAAAAAAGGCCAGCCCGACCACTTCAGCCAATGGGGAACCGGCCGTCCCAGGCCGTGGTTGCTGGCCCATTCGGTGAGAGTACCTTCAGGACAGAATATGCCGCACCAGACCCTGCCGAACAACAGGGTGGCCAGCATGACCCCTGGCCACCAGACACCCCAGAACATGAACTGGGCAAACAGCCGCAGGTTGTTCCACAGATGCGCGCCTTCGGGTGGGATGGGCTGGAAGGCCGGAATGATGACCAGTGCCATGTA
This sequence comes from Sterolibacterium sp., assembly GCA_018061005.1. Classification (GTDB taxonomy): domain Bacteria; phylum Pseudomonadota; class Gammaproteobacteria; order Burkholderiales; family Rhodocyclaceae; genus Sterolibacterium. The sequence goes on from JAGOVA010000004.1 coordinate 57,312, forward strand.
GAACAACACCACCGTCCATTGCACGGCTTGTATCGCCCGCCGATGGCGCAGCATGGCCTCGCCCAGGCGCGCGAGGCCGCCACGCATGAAAGTCAGGCGGGCGGGTGAGGAGGCAGGCGGCAACGAAAGTGCAGCGTCGTGCGGGGCGGTGTGTTCGGTCATGAGTGCATGATCAACAGCTTATCTGGCGACGATGTTCCCTTTCGCCGTATCCGGATGGAATTCACCGAAGAACGGATAGCTGCCGGGTTTCAGGGGCTGGAAAATGATGAAGCTCGATGCGCCTGCCGCCAGCACCTTTTCCTTGCGGAGTTCGAGACTTTCGAATTCCTCGGGGCCCGGGCCTTCATTCTTGATGAGCAGACGAAACTTGGTGTTGGCCGCCACTTCGACCGTATCCGGAATGAAACGTCCGGCCTTGATGGTCAGGTGGTAGGTGGGCATTTCCTGGGCGTGGACGTGAGCGTGCGGCAGGGCGAGTAGTAAGGTCAATGCAGCGGCACGGCAGATGTTCAGTAACGACATGGCATACTTTCCTTTCGGTTTCAGGCCATCAATCAATAAATCAATAAGAGATCGTACCGCGCAGCCCCAGTATCTTGATGGTCTGGGCATCGGGGTTGGCACCGGCATGGCGCAGGATCTGCAGGTCGGGGCTCAGTTCGAACTGCTTGCTGATGCGATAACGATAGTAAAGCTCGACCGAATGCTCGGCACTTCCGGGCGCGTAGGCAAAGAGCCCGCTGCCGTCACCCACCCGGTCACCACTGCCACCGAGCCGGCGGAAATCCTTGCTGCTGCGAAGATGGCCATAGGCCAGCCCCAGCGCGTCGGCACCGCGTCCCCAGGTCGAGCCATTCACCTCGGCACCAATGGCGAGTGCCCGGTCGAAGCGCACCTGACCGTTGATCTGCTGGCCATAACGGGCAAACAGGGCGACCTCGTCGGAAACCTGCTGATTGAGAGAAAGCCCCCAGCCGCTTTGCGTGGCCTGATTGCCGTCCAGCTGAGCGACGTGGCCGCTGCGCCAGACATAGAACCGGTAATTGCCCGTCAGCCCGGTAAACGGATGCGCCACAGTTTCGGCCTGCGCGATGACCAGCGGAGAACTGAAGGTATTGCGGTAGCGTGCGCCTTCACCCGTACCGAATACGCCCAGCGACAGCCGCCAGGGTTCAATCCGGGCGTTGCGGTTCAGGTAGGAGGCCACCGCACCTGGCTGAAAGCCATTGGCATCTACGCCGACCTGCCCGCCGGCATCAAGCAGCGGGTTATGCACGAAAACCGAATTGAGGAACTGGCGGCCTTCGTCACCTGCGACGGTGTTCTGATCGAAGAAACCGAAGATGTCCATCTTGCCGAAGCTCAGTTCCAGCGTCTCGCGTGAATTGGGTTTGAAGCCGCCGAAGGGCAGGGGGATCGCTGCCTGATACCAGGCTTCGCCCAGCGTGGGCGAAGAGTCTTCAGCCACCGTGCCGCTGGTATGAAATCCCACGGCGTTGGTCGCATTGGCAAATGCGCCCAGATTGGCCAGCGGCGCATTGAGGCCGGGATTCTGCCCCATGCGGAAGTGGGCAAACACCTTGTGTTCGATGTCGCCCAGCGGCGCCAATGGCAGACTGGCGGTGATATCGACGCGGTTGCCCAACTGGCTGTGGTTGTCGATGCTGCCGACGGGCAGGCCATACGGTCGTTGCGCCACGGTGATCAGGCTGGCGCCGACACTGAGGCCATCAAATGCGCCGATTTTTTTGGCAGCATGCTTCATGTCCAGCACATCTTTTTCCGCCGCCTTCAGGCGCACGGTGAGATCCGGCTCATTTTCGCTGATGCGCTCGCTTTCCAGCCCACGGGTGATCTGTTCCTGGGTTTGCTCTAGGGTCGTGATGCGCTGTTCCAGCGGCGATGGCGTGGATGGCGTGGGTTTTTCAGCCAGCCGTTGCTCCAGTTCAGTATTGCGTTTTTCAAGATGGTCGAGACGGGTATTCAGTTTTTCCAGTAACTGCAGCAAATTCGTCTGGTTGGGTTTTTTGGCCGCAAGCGGGGCGGCCAGCGCTGCTTGCCCGCTACTGATGCCCAGCAGGGCACAGGCCAGCGCCAGTGTTTTCAAGCGTGGGCGCGCGATGTTCGTGAGGCAGGTCATGTCAGTAGCCGCCTTTTTTACCGATGCCGACGTAGGTGAATTCATACTCGACATCGAAAGGCTTGAACCACGGACGCACACCGGTCAAACGGTCGGTATGGCGGCCAAAGTGGGCGTGCTGGTTTTCAGACGGCGGCAGGATGGTGTATTTGACGCGATACTTGCCCGGGCCGGACAGCTTGATGTTGTCGCCATAATGCGGCCCGTCATTCGCCACCATGGGCATGAAATCGCCGCTGATCTTCTGGGTGCCGCCGATTTTGCTGATTTCAAACTTGATCAGCAGATAAGGAATCCACGCGCCTTCCTCGAAGCCGTTCGGGTTGTTGGCCAGCGCACGGATATCCGCTTCGATGTGAATGTCCGACTCCTCGGCCTTCTTCATCATGCCATCCGGTTCCATGGTGATGGGTTGCAGATACACCGCGCTGATTTCCATGCCGTTGCGCTGCTGCGGAGTGCCGATCGGGTATTCGACAGCCTGTGCGGTAAGCGGCAACAGCAGCGCGCCACCGATGAGAGTCGTGCCGAGCAGTTTCTTGAAGCGTGTCATGATATGCGCCCTTTGTGTTAATGAGAATGGTTCGCATTATTGCAAGAGCGGCAGCGCAGGTCAAGGGGGTGCGTGGATTTCTCGATGCGATTACAGCGAGATGCCGTGGGGGTGCAGGTTTGCGCTATCATGAGCCATGCTTTGCGCGCGCCCATTCCTGTTTTCAGGCTTATTGCTGATCCCGGTATTGGTGGCTTGTTCGAATGCCCCGCGTGTGTCGCTGCCTGCGGCGGCTGCATCACAAAAAAATCCGCTCCAGAGCGAAAATGAACGCGGATTTTCTGCTGCCCAGTTCGTCAAAACAGATATTGACCGGGTGGCCGATGCGTATCATCGGGAGGTGTTTGCCGGTTTGCGCGGGCTGGCTGAAAAGCTGTACCGGCGCAATCCGGCAGAGTTCAGGAAAACGGGGCTGGCGGAGGTCAAGGAGGCCGCTGCGGTGGCGACAGATCCGGCGCGCGGATGGCGGTTTGATGAGTTCGGCGGGCGTTATGGAACCGATGCGGTGCAACTGGCTTTTCGTGAGGATTATTCAGGGGATCGCGTGCGCGCCCTGATCGCCGGATTGGGGGGCATGATGCAGAACGCTTTTAATGGCAAGGATGAGTTTTACATGACGGATGATCTCGATCCGCAAAATCTTTACAACAGTGCGCGCAATGTGGAAATTGTCGTCTGGCGATTGTCGAATGCGCGCATGACAGACGGCCGTCTGTATCTGCTGACCAATGAGGCAGCACAGGCAGCGCAGCCTGGACAGCCTGGCCAGGCCGCCAACCTGAGTTTTGAACGCGAGTTCGGCAAGATCATTGGCCATTTTGATCTGCTGGCGCGCATCGTGGCTGACAAAACCAGCCGGACGGTCGTCAAGGTGGTGCAAAGCCTGGCAACGGCGGTGTTTTTTCCGGTGTCTTTCGTCAAATGAAATCAATCGTTATCCTCATTTCCGGGCGCGGCAGCAACATGCGCTCATTGGTTGAAGCGGGCTTTCCCGATGGCCGTATTACGGTGATCAGTAACCGCCCTGATGCGGGCGGGCTGGATTATGCAAAATCGCGCGGCTTGGCTATAGCGGTGGTCGATCATCGGCTGTTTCCCAGTCGCGCTGCTTTTGATGAGGCACTGGTTGCAGCGATCGACGCACATCAAGCGGATCTCGTCGTGCTGGCCGGTTTCATGCGGATACTGGGTGAGCCTTTTGTGCGGCACTATGAAGGTCGTCTGCTGAACATTCATCCTTCTCTGCTGCCGGCTTTTCCGGGGATGCATACGCATGAACAGGCATTGGCGGCGGGCGTGCGGCTGCATGGCTGCACGGTGCATTTCGTCACACCGGCACTGGATTGTGGTCCCATCGTGATCCAAGCCGCCGTCCCCGTTTTTCCGGAGGATGATGCGGATCAACTGGCCGCCCGCGTGCTGGCGCAGGAGCATCTGATTTATCCAGCAGCGGTGCGTTGGTTTCTCGAAGATCGCCTGACGCTGACCGATGTGGGACGGGTTCTGTTGCAGAACGAGACGATGGTGCCAAATGCATTGTGCGTACCGTCGCTGGCCACGCGCTCTTCGATTCCATGAAGCGTATGCGCCAGCATCGCCTCACGCTGGCGTTGCTGATTTCCCTGCTGCTGCATCTGGTCGCCATGGGCGCACCGGGCTGGCGTGTGCCCACATTGAATGATTGGCTGCCGCAGGAGGAAATCCGCCCCTCGCACATGGATGCGCGGCTGGTCGCACCTGCGGCCGAACTCTCGCCAGCCGTTGCAGCCAGGCGTGTCGCGGGTGTCCCGCAGGCTCCGCTGAAGCCGGTGCCGGTGCGGCGTGTGGTTGCCGTCGCCTCGCCATCTCCCGTGCCTGCGGGGGTGCTGGCTTTGCCGCCCGAGTCATCCACGGTGGATGCGGCAGCGGAACCATCGTTCAACCCTGCCGTTGAAGCCGGCGCGTCGCTGGCGGCGGATGAAGTGCTGGCGTTCGCAGAGCCGGGGCGTGCCACTGCGGCAGCACCTGTAGCCGACGCCGGTACGGATATGAATGCGGATACTGATACCGATGCCGCCCGTTCAGCGGTGGCATCCCCGCGCTTTCAGCTTCCGCGACGGGGGCATGTGCGGTTTAATGTGACCCGTGGCGAACAGGGGTTTGTCGTGGGGCAGTCTGTGCATCACTGGAATCACGACAATAAAAGCTATGTGTTGAACAGCGTGACGGAAACGACGGGGCTGATCGCTTTGTTTCGCTCGGTACGCGTGGTTTGGTTGAGTCAGGGCGAGATCGGCCGCGATGGTTTGCGACCGCACGAATTTCGCACGGAGCGGGAAGGGGTGCGCGGAGATTCAGCGAGTTTTGACTGGCCTGCGCTGAAGCTGGGGCTGTCCGGCGGCGTCCTGCGTGAGCAGCCCTTGCCGCCAGGAACCCAGGATGTGTTGAGCATGTTTTATGAGTTGGGTCATTGGTTGCCCGTCTGGTCGCGCGAGGCCGGGACAGGGAAGCCGAACAGCAACAGCCTGTATGTGACGACGGGACGCAAGCTGGAGCGTTACCGTTTTGAAATTCTGGGTGATGAAACTCTGACCCTGCGCCAGCGCGGCCGCCAGCGCGCTTTGCATGTCCGCACGCTGGCGGGCGAACAGACCATCGATATCTGGCTGGCCTACGATCTGCGTGGTTTGCCGCTACGCATCCGCTATACCGACGGCAAGGGAGAAAGCTATGATCAGCTTGCCGATGAGATTGAATTTGATGACATGACTGCGCCCACGCAGCCCCTTAAATGATGAATAAAAAAACACCTGAATCCCGTAATCCCAACGCACGTTCTGCGCGGCCTTCTGCGCGATCTTCTTCTCGGCCTTCTCAAACATCTCAATCTTCCCGGTCTGCACATACCGCGCCGCCGCAACCTGCGGCCGATGCCCGGATCAACGGAACCCTGATTAGCCATGCGGCGGATGTGCTGGGGCAGTTGCTGACCTTCAGCCAGCCAGCGGATGCCGTATTGTCAGGCTATTTTCGTGAGCATCGCGGCCTGGGGGGGCGCGAACGCGGCTTTATTGCCGAAACCTGCTACATGGTTCTGCGTCGCAAACGCCAGCTTGAAAAGCTCGTGCATCCTGCACGCAGCCCGCGCTGGCTGATCCTGGCGGCTTTGCTGCGGTTTGGCGGGGTGGCGCAAAAGCAGTTGGCCGAGGTGGTTTCCTCGACCGAAAAAACCTGGCTGGGCGAATTCAAGGCGCGACCCGAGCCCGAGTTCTCGCTCGCCGATCTGACGGACTTCCCGGATTGGCTGGTGGAGCGTTTGAGCGCGCAGCATGCAGAAGCGGCCGTGATCGAGATGGCACGCGGCCTGAATCAAGGGGCGCCGCTCGATGTGCGCGTCAATCTCATGAAGGCAACGCGTGAAGAGGTGCTGGCGCGTTTGAGTGACACGGGGATCGTGGCCGAGGCGTGCCGTTACGCCCCGCTGGGCATCCGTCTCAAGAGCAAACCGGCCTTGCAGAAGCACCCGTTGTATCTGGAAGGCTGTATCGAGGTGCAGGATGAGGGCAGCCAGTTGCTGGGAGTTTTGCTGGCACCCCGGCGCGGCGAAATGGTTGTGGATTTTTGTGCCGGTGCGGGTGGTAAAACCCTGCTCCTCGGTGCCATGATGCGTTCGAGCGGGCGGCTGTATGCCTTTGATGTTTCGGCGAAACGCCTGGCCAAGCTCAAGCCACGTCTGGCGCGTAGCGGCTTGTCGAATGTGCATCCGGTCTGCATCGACAGCGAACATGACATCCGCGTCAAGCGGCTGGCGGGCAAGATCGATCGTGTGCTGGTGGATGCGCCCTGTAGTGGCCTGGGTACCTTGCGGCGTAATCCGGATCTCAAATGGCGGCAGACGGCACAAAGTGTCGAAGAGCTGTCGCGCAAGCAGCGTGACATTCTGGCCGGTGCGGCGCGGCTGCTGAAGCCGGGCGGGCGGTTGGTGTACGCGACGTGCAGCATCCTGGAAGAAGAAAATTCAGCGGTGGTGGATGCGTTTCTTGCAACCCACCCTGAATTTAGCCGCGTGAGTGCCGCCGATGTGCTGGCGCAACAGGGCATCGTCATCGAACATCTGGACGAGGGGGATATGCGCCTGTGGCCTCATGTGCATGGGACGGATGGTTTTTATGCGGCGGTGCTGGAACGCAGCAAGTGAACGACGGCAGGCGATGGTTGCAGGGTGGCTGGGCGGGCGGGCTTTCGCTGCTGCTGGCACTGCTATCGCCTACGCTCTGGGCGCAGCCACCCTTACCGCTACAAAGCCGCGCCTTGACGGCGCAGGGCAGCGTGGAAGTGGCGTTTACGCCGTGGGACGATGCCGAGGGTGCCTTGCTCAAGGTGTTGCGTCAGGCACGTCACCAGATTCGGGTGCAGGCGTATCTTTTCACCAGTCGCACGCTGGCGCAGGCGTTGATCGAGGCACATCGGCGTGGGGTCGAGGTGATCGTGCTGGCGGATCGAGAGATGCTGCAAAAAGGTGACCGGAGCCAGATCCCCCGCCTGGCAGAAGCAGGTATTCCGGTGTGGCTGGAAACACGTTATGCCGTGGCGCACAACAAGATCATGCTGATCGACCCGCTGGATGCGGAGGCGGTGGTGGTCACCGGGAGCTATAACTTCACCTTCTCGGCGCAGGCACGCAATGCTGAAAATCTGCTGATACTGCGGGGCAATCCTGCCGTGACACGCGCTTATCTGGAGAATTGGCAGCGACATCGGGATGAGGCGGTGGCGATGGGGTCTGTGTCTCCGTTGCCCGCTACCCCGGCTGGAAAGGAGCGCATTCATGAGTAATGAAGCACACAGTTTGTTAATGGCTTTCTGGCATGACGTCCAGCAGCCGGATACGTTCTGGCAGACAGGGGTGCTGGTGGCGTGTCTGGCCGTCGCCTGGCTGGCGCAGCGTCTGGTGCGCGAGCACGCCCCCGCAGCCGAAGGAGCCTGGAAGCTTGGGCACGGTGGTTTGCGTCGCATCGCATTCCCGTTGGTGGCGTTGACGCTCGTTTATGTGGCGCAGCAGCTATTGCAGCAGACGATGCATGTGCGCCTCTTGGCACTGGCCGTGCCTTTGCTGGGCTCGTTGGCGATCGTTCGTTTCGTGTTTTACATCCTGCGTCTGGCGTTCAAGGAGGCGGACTGGTTGTCTGCGTTTGAGCGAGGATTCTCGTTACTGGTGGCCTGTGTCGTGGGCTTGCACATTGTCGGGATTTTGCCGGATGTCATCGAGTTTCTTGAGTCGGTCGGCTTTTCCGCGGGCAAGCAGAAGCTGAATCTCTGGTTGTTGTTGCAAGGTGCGGCCACGGTGCTGCTGACCGTGCTGCTGGCCTTGTGGATGGGCGGCGTGATCGAAGGCCGCCTGATGAATTCGCGCGGCCTGGATGCCAATCTGCGGGTGGTGTTTGCCCGCCTGGCGCGCGCCTTCCTGCTGCTGCTGGCAGTGCTGATTGCCTTGCCGCTGGTGGGGATCGACCTGACGACGTTATCGGTGTTTGGTGGCGCACTCGGGGTGGGGCTGGGGTTTGGCCTGCAGAAGATCGCCAGCAGTTATGTTTCCGGCTTCATCATTTTGCTGGATCGCTCCATCCGTCTGGGCAACCTCATTGCGGTGGGCGATGACCGGGGGCAGGTGACACAGATCACGACGCGCTACACAGTATTGAAGGGATCGACCGGCGTAGAGGTCATCGTGCCCAATGAAATGCTGATCAGCTCGGTGGTGCGGAATGAGTCCCTGACGGACAGCCGGGTGCGTGTCGCCTTGCCGGTGCAGGTGGGATACGGTAGCGACATAGAACAGGCCATGCAGATCCTGTGCGATGCGGCGCGGGCGCAGTCAAGGGTGGTGGCAGAACCGCCGCCACGCGCCTTCCTGATCGCGTTTGCCGATTCCGGCATTAACCTGGAGCTGGGTTTCTGGATTGCCGATCCCCATGAGGGCACGCTGCAGTTGCGTTCGGACATCAATTTGGCGATCTGGCGTGAATTTCGCAAGGCGGGCATCGAAATTCCTTATCCGCAGAGGGAAGTTCGATTGTTGAATGAGGCGGTGATCTGAGCCATGGGTCAGACGCACGCGAAAAAAATCGGGCGGGTGTTTCTCACGCCTGAATAAAATGGCGTAATATCGCCCATCGTGGGCTTGTGCGAGTGAAAATCGGCTCTCGACGGGTCGAATGTCTTCGTGAGGAAGGGTAAGTAATGTCCGATTTGATGAAAATCGTTGATGAGCGTACAAGGCTGGCAGGAACCAATAAACTGGAAATCCTGCTATTCACGCTCGGCCACGATAACCGCACCGGACGGCGTGAAACCTTCGGCATCAACGTGTTCAAGGTGCGCGAAGTCATGCGTAAGCCGCCGATCACAGCTTCGCCGGATATGCCGACGGCCGTGAAGGGGATGGTCAGCCTGCGTGGTGCGCTGGTTCCGGTGATCGACCTGGCGGAATACATAGGCATTCAGCAGGAAACTTCGCGTGAAGTCATGATTGTGACCGAATACAACGGGCACACGCAGGGCTTTCTGGTGGAGGCGGTGGATACCATCCTACGCCTCGACTGGCAGCAGATGCGCGTGCCGCCTGACATGCTGTCATCCAATCTGGGCGGGATGGTGACGGCGGTGACCGAACTGCCCGATGGCCGTCTGGTGATGATGATCGACGTTGAACGGGTGCTCGCAGAAACGCAGCAGGTTGATGACTCCTATCTTTACAAGGATCTCAAACCGGTCAGTGCGGATATCACCGTGTTTTATGCCGACGATTCTTCCGTGGCGCGTGGCCAGATCCAGCGCACGCTGGATGCCTTGGGCATCAAGGGCATCAGCGCAGTCAATGGTCGCCTGGCCTGGGAAGAACTGCAGCGAGTCGCGGCACATGCCAAAAATACCGAACGCCCGGTCAAGGAACTGGTGCAGGTGGTTCTGACGGACGTTGAAATGCCGGAGATGGACGGCTATATCCTGACCAAGCACATCAAATCGGACCCCCGGTTTTCCGGGATCCCCGTCGTCATGCATTCGTCGTTGAGTGGCACCTCGAACAACCAGTTGGGTCGTTCGGTCGGGGTGGATGAGTATGTTTCCAAATTTGAGCCCCAGCGACTGGCCGAAGCGTTGATTCGCCTGTCGACCGGGGGGCAGCAGCAACCCAAGGCCATCACAGGTGGGGAGTGAGCTCATGAAAAATGCCGTGGTGGTATTGCCTGAACGTGGCGTGCTTGAATCGGTTGATGCGCGAACCCGTCTGGCCGGTTCGAACTGCATGGAAATCCTGCTGTTCTCGCTGGGCACACAAGAAACCTTTGGGATCAATGTGTTCAAGGTGCGTGAAGTTAGCCGAACACCCAAAATCACCAAGACCCCCAACATGCCGCAGGGTGTGGAAGGGCTCATCAGTCTGCGGGGAAATGTCATCCCGGTGCTGTCTTTGGCGCGTTCGATGGAACTGGCCGATGCCCCGACGGCGTTGGGCAGTTCGATGATGGTGACGGAATACAACAAGCGCATCCTCGGATTTCTGGTGCACGATGTTGACCGGATCACCCGGGTCGAGTGGAGCAAGGTGCGTGCGCCTGAGTCGGTGGTGACGGGCGGTTCGAATCGTTTCATTACAGCGATTACCGAGTTGCCGGGTGGGCGGATGGTGTCGATTCTTGATGTCGAACAGATCATGGCCTCCAGCTTTGGCGAGGCGCATGTTCCGGATGTCGAACGGCTGGACGAAGGCGGCAATTACAACGTTTTCTTTGTTGACGATTCGGCGATTGCGCGCAAGAAGATTTCTGAAGTGCTGGACAAAATGGGGGCGCGGCATAAACACGCCCTGAACGGCATGGAAGCCTGGACCCGTCTGCAAGGCATGGCAACACATGCCGAACAAGTCGGCAAGGATTTGCGTGAAGATGTTCAACTGATCCTTGTGGATGCCGAAATGCCGGAAATGGACGGCTACATGCTGACGCGCAATATCAAGTCCGATACGCGATTTAACGGAATTCCGGTGGTGATGCACTCATCCCTCTCGTCGGAAGCCAATCGCGCGATGGGCAAGCAGGTCGGGGTGGATTCCTATGTAGCCAAGTTTGACGCCGAAGTGCTGGCGGAAACTTTGCGCCCCTTGTTGATGAAGTACCACAGAAGCTGAGCCGGAGATTCATATGTCTGATCCGAGCAAGATCAAATTTCTCATCGTCGATGACTTTTCCACGATGCGTCGTATCGTTCGCAATCTGCTGAAAGAACTCGGCTACACCAGTGCCGACGAAGCGGAAGATGGTGCCGCTGCCTTGCAGAAATTACAGGGTGGCAATTTTGACTTCGTCGTCACAGACTGGAACATGCCCAACATGGATGGCCTGCAACTGCTGCAGGCAATACGCGCCGATGCGAATCTTAAACATCTGCCGGTATTGATGATTACCGCCGAGGCCAAGAAGGAAAACATCATCGCCGCCGCCCAGTCCGGCGCCAGTGGTTACATCGTCAAGCCGTTTACCGCAGCGACGCTGAACGAGAAGCTGGCCAAGATTTTTGAAAAGCTGGCACAGACCGCGGCATAAAGCCGGAACGCACGGAGCAACCCGTACATTATGGCCACATCCACCCTCTCCCCCTCGCGGGAATCCGCCAAGTTCGACGAGTCCGGCGACAACGACGACTTGCAGACGTTATTTGACAGCATCGCCGCCGCCTCCATCAGCGAGCCCCCGCCTTCAGCCAAGGCGGTTGAGCCGGTGGCCGATGCTTTTGGCGATAACGCAGATTTGCAGGCACTGTTTGACTCGGTTTCGGAGCAGGTCGGCGCGGGAAGCACTGCGGCATCGCCCGCCGCTGCCGCATCGGTTGCTGCGGCGGCTGCCGTGGCACCTGCACAACCTGCGGCGATGGCCAGTGAGGTTGCGCCGGAAGACGGGCAGTCCACGCAGGTATTCAATCGCATCGGCGTGATGACGCGGGATTTGCACAACACCCTGCATGAGCTGGGTTACGATCGGGTGCTCGAAGATACCGCCCGGGCGATCCCTGACGCACGGCAACGGCTGGTTTATATTGCCCAGATGACCGAACAGGCTGCGAGTCGGGTGCTCAATGCAACTGAAATTGTGCGCCCCATCCAGGACGCGCTGGGCGACCGCTCGAAACTGCTCGCGCAACGCTGGGACAAGGTTTTTTCCAACCAGCTGTCACCCGCCGAATTCAAGGCACTGGCCGCAGAGACCCACGGTTTTTTGAGTGACGTGCCGCAACAGGTGAGCGCGACCAACAGCCAGCTGACGGAAATCATGATGGCGCAGGATTTTCAGGATCTGACCGGCCAGGTGATCAAGAAGGTGGTCGATCTGGCGCAGAAAATGGAGCAGCAGTTGTTGTCGATCCTGCTGGAAACCATGCCCCCTGAGATTCGTGCCGAAATGCGTATCGAGGCACCTGATGGACTGCTCAACGGGCCGGTGGTCAATAGTGCGGGGCGTACTGATATTGTTAACAGCCAGGCGCAGGTCGATGATCTGCTGGAGAGTCTGGGGTTCTAGTGTAGACATGAGGCTGGTCGTCTGGCGTGTCGGCGTGTTGTTGTGTCGTTGCAATCTGTGCGACATCATGGCCACCCCAGATGTTAATGCCTCGGGTGACAGGAGCAAGGAATCATGAGCGACTTTCAAGGAATGGATGACCTGCTGCAGGACTTCCTGGTCGAAGCGAACGATTTGTTGTCGAGCGTGGATAACAAGCTCGTCGATCTTGAGCGGACGCCGCACGATCATGGCCTGCTCAACGATATTTTTCGTGGCTTTCATACTATCAAAGGGGGTGCTGGCTTTCTCAATGCGGCCGAGTTGGTGACGCTGTGTCACTTGACTGAAAACCTCTTCGATCTTTTGCGTAATAGCGAACTGAGCGTGACCCGTGAAATCATGGATGTCATCATGGATGCCACGGCGGGGGTGCGCAACATGTTTTCCTCGCTGGAGCATGGCCAGCAGCCCGCGCCCGCACCCGAAGCGTTGTTGTTAACACTCAAACTTGCCATTGCGGGGGAACTGACGGATGCCCCCCCTGCGGCGAGTGCAGCACCTGCGGCGGCTACATCTGTGGCCGCAGCGGTTGTCCCGGTAGTTTCTGCGGTGCCGGCAGCCGAGGCGGGGCCTGATTGGGGTAATCTGCTGGCGGCAGTGACGGATGTTCCTGCTGCACCAGGCGCTGCGGCCGCGCCTGCTCCTGTCGCAACACCCGCTGCCGCTATCGTTGCCACAGCACCTGAACACGGCACGCCCGAACAGATCATCCAGCACGCCACCGGTCGTCGTGCGGCGGATAAACCGACACCACAGAAAGCTGCCCCGGTGGGGCGGCGCGACGGTGAAAAGACGCGTGACAACTCCATCCGCGTGGATACCTCCCGGCTTGATCAGGTGCTCAATCTTTCGGGCGAAATCGGCCTGACCAAGAACCGCCTCAACTCGCTGCGTAGCGATATTCTGGCGGGACGTTCAGATGCTGACACCATGGCGGCACTGGATCAGGCGGTCAGCCAGCTGGATCTGCTGGTGAGTGATCTGCAAAGTGCGGTCATGAAAACACGCATGCAGCCGATCGGTCGGTTGTTCCAGAAATACCCTCGTATTGCGCGCGATCTGGCGCGTGGTCTGGGTAAGGATGTCGAACTGGTGCTGATCGGCGAAGACACCGAGATCGACAAAACCATGATCGAGGATCTTTCCGATCCCATCATCCATTTGATTCGCAATGCGGTCGATCATGGCGTTGAGCTACCCGCTGAACGGGCCGCGGCAGGTAAGACTGAACAATCCGTGGTGCGTCTCGAGGCGCGTCAGGAAGGCGATCACATCGTCTTGCTGGTGTCGGATGACGGGCGCGGCATGAATCCGGAAAAGCTGCGTGCCAAGGCGCTGAGTAAAGGGCTGATCACCGACGAAGAAGCTAATTCGATGGATGACCGGCAGAGCTACAATCTGGTGTTTCTGCCGGGTTTCTCGACCATGGACGTGGCCTCTGATGTTTCCGGGCGCGGCGTGGGCATGGATGTCGTCAAGACCAATATTCACAAGCTGAATGGCACGATCGACATCAAGACCACCCAGGGCGAGGGCACCACCTTCGTTATTTCCCTGCCGCTGACGCTGGCCATCCTGCCCGTGTTGCTGGTCGAGCTGGGTGGTCAGCCATTTGCTGTGCCCCTGACGATGGTGCGTGAAATCCTGCCGATCGATGTCAATCAGGTGCAGGAAGTGGGCGGCGCGGCGGTCATGGTGGTGCGTGGTGAAGTACTGCCCTTGTTGCCATTGTCAGGCTTGCTGGGCTGGCCGCAAGTGCAGATCCCGGAATATGGGGTGTTGATGCAGACGGTGGATAACTCCTTCATTCTCGCCATTGATGGTTTTGCCGGGCGTGAAGATGCCGTGATCAAGTCGCTGGAGGATTTCCGTCCCAAGGGCGTGGCTGGGGTGACCACACTGTCCAATGGACAGATCGTGTTGATTCTCGACATGAAGGAATTGCTCGGTGCGCTGGGGGATAGCCGGGGCATGCCGCGTTCGGTCTTTTTGCCCGAGCTGACAGCGGTGGCCTGAGCCGATGCCTGGCTTTTTCAGGCACCTAAAGGCACCTGAAGGTGCGCGTTTCGGCTAAATTTGCCGATAAATAACAAATAGTTGCCCATTTGTTTTCACCCGTCACGCGAATAGACGGGTGAAACTCCTTCTGTTTTCGCTGTCTTCCTGAATATCGGCGGCAATAATTGCCGGTATGCGAGGACTCTTCCGTGGCTGAAGACAGCGATCTTGAACGTACCGAACCGGCTTCCTCACGCCGCCTTGAGCAGGCGCGTGAGGAAGGCCGCGTGCCGCGTTCGCGCGAGTTGAGTGCGTTCCTCGTGTTGCTCGCCGGTGTGGGGGCTTTCTGGGCGATGGGCGGGAGCTTCGTTCAACAATCCGCTGACATTCTGCGGCGAGGCCTGAGTTTTGGTCATGCGACGGCCTTTGACGCGCATGCCATGGCCAATACCTTTCTCTCGCTTTCTACAGCCGCGTTGCTGGTTCTGGCACCGGTCTTCCTGTTGACCGTGATCGGTGCAGTCGCTGCACCGACGGTGCTGGGCGGGCTGATTCTTTCGCCCAAAGCATTTGCGCCCGATTTCGGGCGGATCAATCCACTCTCCGGGTTGGGGCGCATTTTTTCCATGCAGGGCGTGGGGGAGATGGTCAAGGCCATCCTTAAAGCTTTGCTGGTGGGCGGGGTCGTGTATTGGGTGGTGGCGCACCGTTATGGCGATCTGTTCGCGCTGGCTGCCGTTTCAGTCGAAACGGGTCTGGCCGCGTTTGCCCAGTTACTTCAATTTGCCGCGATGGCCTTGCTGGGCGGGGTGGCGCTGGTAGCTGCCATCGACGTGCCTTTTCAGCTCTGGCAGTACTACAGCAAGCTGCGGATGACGCGCGAGGAAGTGCGTCAGGAAGGCAAGGAGCAGGAGGGCGATCCGCAGGTCAAGGGGCGGATCCGTAGCCAGCAGCGTGAAATGGCAAGGCGGCGGATGATGAGCGAAGTGCCCCAGGCCAATGTGGTGGTCACCAACCCGACCCACTTTGCGGTCGCGCTTCGTTATGACAGCCAGAAAATGGGTGCGCCGCTGGTGGTGGCCAAGGGCATGAATCATGTCGCCCAACGCATCCGTGAGCTGGCCGCTGAACATGGCGTGCCGCAACTCGAAGCCCCCCCGCTGGCGCGTGCCCTGCATCGTCATTGCGATATTGGTGAACAGATTCCGGCCGCGTTGTATACCGCCGTGGCTGAGGTCATGGCGTATGTGTATCAGCTGGACCGCTATCTGTCGGGCGAGGATCAAGGCATGGCGCGGCCACAGACACCGCATGATCTGGTGATTCCGGAAGGCATGGATCCGGGTGTGCCTGAGGATGGACGGGACGCTGGGCAGGGGATGAGCGGGATGAATGGAGTGGTTCCGGCATGAACGACGTAATGACCCTGCAGAACATCTTCTCGCGCGGCAATCTGCGCCAGCTCGCCGCGCCGATCCTGATCGTCATGATCTTGTCGATGATGGTGCTGCCGTTGCCGCCTTTCGTGCTCGACCTGTTCTTCACGTTCAATATTGCGTTGTCGATCATGGTCATGCTGGTGGCCATGTACACCATGAAGCCGCTGGATTTTTCGGTGTTCCCGACCGTGCTGCTGGTGACCACCCTGATGCGTCTGTCGCTCAACGTGGCCTCGACGCGTGTGGTGCTGCTTGAAGGGCATAGTGGGCCGGATGCTGCGGGTAAGGTGATCGAAGCGTTTGGTCACTTTCTGGTGGGGGGGAATTACGCGGTCGGCCTGGTGGTGTTTGTGATTCTGGTGGTCATCAATTTTGTGGTGATTACCAAGGGCGCCGGGCGGATTGCCGAAGTTTCGGCGCGTTTCACGCTGGACGCGATGCCCGGCAAGCAAATGGCCATCGACGCGGATCTCAATGCCGGTTTGATCGGTGAGGATGAGGCCCGCAAACGCCGCGCGGCCATTTCTCAAGAGGCGGACTTTTTCGGCTCGATGGATGGTGCCAGCAAGTTCGTGCGTGGGGACGCCGTGGCAGGCATCATGATCCTGCTCATCAACGTCATCGGTGGGTTGATCGTGGGGATCGTTCAGCACGACATGCCCTTCGCCCAGGCTGCCAAGAATTACACCTTGCTGACGATCGGTGATGGCCTGGTGGCGCAGATTCCAGCACTGATCATCTCTACGGCGGCAGGTCTGGTGGTCAGCCGTGTGACGACCGACGAAGACGTGGGTCAGCAGGTGACCAATCAAATGTTTGGTAACCCGATGGTGCTGTTGCTGACCGCCTTCATCATCGGTGCGCTGGGTTTGATTCCGGGCATGCCGAATCTGATCTTCCTGCTGCTGGCATTTGCCACGGGCGGGCTGGGCTGGTGGCTGCTCAAGCGTCAGTCGGCAGAGCCCGTGGCGGTGGTGGCTCCCAAGGTCGAGCAGGCCGCGCCACAGGAAACCCAGGATGCCAGCTGGGCCGATGTTGCCCCCGTCGATGTGCTCGGGCTGGAAGTCGGTTATCGGCTGATTCCTTTGGTGGATAAAGGGCAAGATGGCGAATTGCTGAAGCGGATACGCGGGCTGCGAAAGAAGTTTGCTCAGGAAATTGGCTTTCTTTGCGCGCCGGTCCATATCCGTGACAACCTCGAATTGCGCCCCAATGCCTATCGGCTGACCCTGAAGGGTGTGGAGGTCGGCAGTGGCGAAGCGTATCTGGGGATGTACATGGCCATCAATCCCGGGCGGGTCGCCGGGCAGATTGCGGGGACGCCGACCACCGATCCGGCGTTTGGCCTGCCTGCGGTCTGGATCGAAGCAGCCCTGCGCGAACAGGCACAGGCACTGGGCTATACCGTGGTGGATGCAGGAACAGTCGTTGCCACGCATATCAACCATGTCATCCTGTCGCATGCCGCCGAGTTGCTGGGGCGGCAGGAAACCCAGGCGTTGATCGATCACATTGCCAAGGATGCGCCCAAGCTGATCGAGGACCTGGTACCCAAACAGATTTCCATTTCCGTCGTGCATCGTGTGCTGCAAAACCTGCTCGAAGAAGGCGTCAATATCCGCGACATGCGTACCATCATTGAGTCGCTGGCGGAGCATTCCACGCAGACCCAGGATGCGCTGGAGCTCACCACCCAGGTGCGTATTGCCTTGGGTCGCGCGATTGTTCAGCAGATATTTCCGGGCAATGCCGAGCTGACCGTCATGACCATCGACCCCAGTCTGGAACGGGTGCTCGGCCAGGCACTGCAAGGCAGTGGTGGTGGCGGTGGTATTGAGCCGGGACTGGCGGATACGCTGCTGCGCGAAACTGCCGCCACGGCGCAGCATCAGGAGGATGCTGGGCTGCCGGCTGTCCTGCTGGTGCCGAATGCGTTGCGCTGGCTGCTGTCGCGCTTCCTGCGTCGCGCCGTGCCGACACTCAAAGTGATTTCAAATGCAGAAGTTCCCGACACCCGCACGATACGGGTGACGGCCATTATTGGAGCGCAATCATGATCAATGTTGAACAGCGTAGGGCACGCGGGATGGGGATGACGCTATGAGTATGCGTCGGTTTGTTGCCTCCACCGCGCGTGATTGCTTGCGGCGGGTAAAGGCCGAGCTCGGTCCGGATGCCATCGTCGTTTCCAACCGGCCAGTGGAAGGCGGGGTGGAAATCATGGCCATGACTTCCGAGAGTTTTGAGGCACTATCCCGCCAGATGCCGACGCGTGAAATGTCCCCGCCCCCGGCACCGGTACCCGCAGCGATGCCCGCTCCGGCTCTCGCAGCGCGTGTGGCCGCGCCAGTATCCGCACCCACACCCACACCCGCTGCCGAAGCGGCGCGGCGGGCATATGCCCAGACGCTGGCCACACCGTTGGCGGCCGCCTCGTCCCGTTCGTCGCCGCCGCCTCCTCCGCTGCGCGCACAACCGGCCAGCCGCGCGACGATCGCGAGCACCGCCGAGGATGATTACACGGTCAGTCTGTCCGCGCAGTCGCGCAAACCGCCACTGGCACAACCGACCTGGGCGAGCCCGGCGCGTGCGGCAGCGCCGGATGATGAACTGGCCGATCTCGGCCGTTCAAGGCTGCGCCCCTTGCCAGGACGCACGGCAAGTGCTGCGACATTGACCCCGAACCAGACGTCGCCCCCGAGCCAGACCCAGGCTGCACCGGCTGAAGCCCGGCTTGCCCCTGCGGGTGTGCGGGTCGCCGCAGAACAGGCCGTGCAGGAGGACGGCATGCGTCTGCAAGTGAATCAGTTGATGGGTGAAATGCATACCATCAAATCCTTGCTGGAGCGTCAGCTGGCCGGGTTTGCCTGGGGCGAGATCTCACGCGAATCGCCAGTGCGCGCGCAGGCACTGTCGGAAATGCTCGACGCGGGTTTTTCGGGGTTGTTGGCGCGAAAACTCTGCGAGGAGTTGCCGTCTGAACTGAATATCGAAGATGCGCGCAAATGGCTGAAAAGTGCGCTGAACAGGCATCTGCGTACCCTGGGGAACGATAACGACATCATTGATCGCGGTGGCATCTACGCGCTCGTGGGGCCGACGGGCGTGGGTAAAACCACCACCACGGCCAAGCTCGCGGCACGTTGTGTGGTGCGCTATGGTGCTGACAAGATCGCGCTGCTGACGACGGACGGTTACCGGATCGGCGCGCATGAGCAGTTGCGGATTTATGGCCGTATTCTGGGCGTTCCTGTGCATGTGGTGCGTGATGGCGACGATCTGCGGCATACGCTGGCCGACCTGCGTGACAAGCACATGGTGCTGATTGATACCGTCGGCATGAGTCAGCGTGATCGCATGGTGGCCGAGCAGGCTGCAATGTTGACGCGTGCGGGCGAGGTGAATCGCCTGTTGCTGCTGAACGCCACGGTTCGTGGGGATACCCTCGACGATGTGGTGCGTGCCTATGCGGGAGAAGATCTCGCCGGTGTCATCCTCAGCAAGGTCGATGAAACCGCTTCGATCGCCCCGGCACTGGATGCCGTGATCCGTCACGGGCTGATGCTGTGTTATGTGGCAAATGGCCAGCGTGTTCCCGAAGACATGCACCTGCCGAATCGAAACTACCTGATGCACCGTGCCTTTAAACAGCCCGGCGAAGCCTCGCCGCATCGCCTGCAAATGGAAGAAACCGGGCTCATCATGACCTCCCCGGATATGGCACGCAAGACCGCAGGAGCGGGGCGTGGCTGAAATGAATCCTTCTCATTGGTCCGACTGGCCGGAGCCGGAGAGTGTTGGCCGCATTGAAGGATCCGCCAACCCGGCGGATGCTTGGGCGGGTGATCAGGCGGCCGGATTGCGGCGCATGTTTCGTGGCCGCACGCCCCAGGTGGTTGCCTTCGCTTCCGGGCGTGAAGCCTGTGGCCGCACCACCCTGGTGGTGCAGACTGCTGCGGCACTGGCGGCGGCCGGGCATGGCGTGCTGATCGTGGATGAAAATCAGGCACCCAATAATGCCTTGTCCTGCCTGGGTTTGCGGGCGCGTCATGATCTCTATCAGGTTTTGCAGGGTGAGCGCACCCTCGCGCAAACGCTGCTGGAAGCCGCACCCCGGGTGCATGTGCTGCCTGCTGCCCGCGCCGCGCACGAACTGGGGCATGCCCAGCGCAGTGCGGCCGCCGCCTGTCGTCGTCTGCCCGCCACGCTCAGGGAAATGCAGCAGGGCGTGGATTTCGTCCTGATTGATGCCGACGTGCGGAATCACGCGCATCTTTCCATGCTGGCTCAATCGGCGCGTCACATGGCGGTCATTGTGGGCGCGCAGGGAAACGCCATCACCAACGCTTATGCCCTGATTAAGCGGATCGTGCAGGAGCGGGGGCGCGATGGCTTTCAGTTGGTGGTCACGCGTTCGCGTAGCCGCGAAGAAGCGCGTGCCATTTTTGACAACATGCGTAACGTGGCGCGTGAGCATCTGGATGTGCGTCTGGACTACCTGGGGGCGGTGCTGTCACCGGCGACGGATCATCTTGCCCAGGCATTGTTGCAGCGTCTGCCGCCCACGGTCGATCAAGCTGGGGAAGGTGGTTTTGCCTGGTTACCCGCAGGACAGGCCGCAGGGCAGGCGCGGCGCACCACGAAAAGCGCGCTGCTGGTCGGGTGAGATGCCTGGCCTGAGTGCCGGTGGCATGGAGTGATCCCCCGTGATCCATCGTGTATTCGTTGATTTTGTTTCAGTGCTATAGTCCATTGATCGATTTTTACCCGGAAATTTATGACCTATAACGCACAGGGCATTCCGGACAAAGAACAGCTCGTCACGCAGTATGCGCCGCTGGTCAAGAGAATTGCCTATCATCTGATGGCCAGGCTGCCGCCCAGTGTGCTGGTGGATGATCTCATCCAGAACGGCATGATGGGATTGCTCGATGCGATTGGACGCTACGAAGAAGGGCTGGGTGCCCAGTTTGAAACGTATGCGATGCAGCGCATCCGCGGTGCCATGCTCGACGGCCTGCGCGAGAATGACTGGTTGCCGCGTGGCCTGCGCCGCGAAATGCGCCGTGTCGAAACGGCCATTACCACGCTGGAACAAAAACACGGTCGCGCCCCGCTGGAACGCGAACTGGCCGAGTCCCTCGGGATGTCGCTGGACGAATACCAGAAACTGCTGTTCGATGCGCGGGGTCATCAGCTGGTTTATCTGGAAGATATGGGTAGCAACGAAGGTGATGATGGCGAGGCTTTTCTCGATCGTCACCTTGTGGCGGAACAACCCGAGCCACTGGCGGCCTTGCTCGATCAGGACATGCGAACTTCCCTGATTGCTGCCATTGATGAACTGCCCGAGCGGGAAAAGCTGATGATGGCGTTGTATTATGATGAAGAATTGAATCTGCGTGAGATAGGTGAGGTCATGGGGGTTACGGAGTCCCGCGTCTGTCAGTTGCATACCCAGGCCATTGCGCGTTTGCGAACCCGCTTTCTCGGCGAGGTTGCGGCGATGCAGGCCAAACAACGTGGTACGGCGCGCACGGGTCGCCCGAGAAAGGCGGCGACATGAGCGTTCTGGATCGCATCAGCGTTGCAGGCTTGCTGGTGGGTGTGGGTGCCATCATGGCCGGGCAGGTGCTCGAAGGGGGGCATGTCTCCTCGCTGGTGCAGCCGACGGCATTCCTGATCGTGATCGGTGGTACCTTGGGCGCAGTCATGCTGCAAAGCCCGCTGCCTGTCTTTCTCTCGGGTTTGCGGATGGTCAAATGGGTGTTTACCCCGCCCGCTGTGGCCACAGAAGAACTCATCCAGCGGGTGCTGGCCTGGTCGCAGATTGCTCGTCGCGAAGGCCTGCTCGCGCTGGAAGCGCAACTGCCCGGGTTGACTGATCCGTATCATCGGCGGGGTCTGCAAATGCTGGTCGATGGTGCCGAACCTGGCAGTTTGCGGGGGGTGCTCGAGGTGCAGATCGACGCGTATGAAACGAAACTGAAGTCGGCGGCCAGAATCTGGGAGTCGGCGGGTGGCTACTCGCCAACCATCGGCATTCTGGGGGCGGTGATGGGGCTGATTCATGTCATGGAAAACCTGACGGAACCGGCCAAGCTGGGTGCGGGGATCGCGGTGGCTTTCGTGGCGACGATCTACGGCGTGGGGCTGGCGAATCTGGTGTTTCTGCCCGTGGCGAAAAAACTGCTGGCGACGGTTTCGCACTTGGTCATGCTGCGTGAAATGTACCTCGATGGTCTGGTGGGGATTGCCAATGGTGATAACCCCCGCATCATTGAAGGCCGCATGCGTGGTTATTTTGAATGATGATGGTCACGTCAACATTCATGCCGGTTTGGGCGGATTGCTGAGCCTTTATGCTGCGCCGTCGCCATCGTCAGCCGGAAGAGCATGAAAACCACGAACGCTGGCTGGTTTCGTATGCGGATTTCATTACCCTGCTGTTTGCCTTTTTCGTCGTGATGTATGCGGTTTCGTCCGTCAATGAGGGCAAATACCGGGTGTTGTCAGATTCCATTGTTTCTGCCTTTCGCAATGTTCCTGGCACGGCTGGCGGCGCGCAAACCAGCGTGCATGTGCCCACCCCCGCGCCCGCACTGGTTTTGCCGATGATTGTTCCCAATCGCCCTGCGATCGTGAATAACCCGAAGGTTGAGGAAAACAAGCGGCAGACCAAACAGAAAATGCGTCATATGGCGCAGGAAATCAATGAGGCACTGGCACCCCTAGTGCAAAACGGCCAGGTCAGAATTACCGAAAACGCACGCGGCATCACCATCGACATCAACGCCAATGTGCTGTTTCCTCCCGGCGAGGCACTGCTTTCGGTGGATGCGGTCAATGCCCTGAGCGCGGTGGCGCGAATTCTGGCACTGACGGATTTTCCGATTACCGTGGAAGGACATACCGACAACACGCCGATCAATACCCTCCAGTTTCCGTCGAACTGGGAGCTTTCCGGCGTGCGTGCTTCCAGTGTGGTGCGTTTGATGATCGATCATGGCGTGAACCCTCAGCGACTGACCGCGATTGGCTATGCCGAGCAGCACCCTTTGATGGATAACGTGTCGCCGGAAGGGCGCGCCCGCAACCGGCGGGTGGCCATTACCATCGAGTCCAGAACCCCCGATGAGGCGGAGAGTGTGACATCCATCGTCAAGACGGAACCGGCGCTGTGAACGTTGATTCGAGCCCGCTGATTTATATTTTATGTTGATTGGATTCAACGGGTTATAATCAGTGGTCGCTGTTGTAGGCGTTTTGTGCTCAAGTTGTTCGGTGTTCTGTCGTTAACCGGAGCAGAACGCCATTATTCGAGGAATACATCATGAAAATCGACAACTCAGTCAAACCGCTGGATGCACTCGTCGGCGGCGCGCGCAAAGAGGCGGCTCGGCCTGCGTCATCGCGCTCGGCTGCGGGGCAGGGCGATGCGGTGGCTTTGTCACCGTTATCGGCGCGCCTGCAGGAAATGGAAGCTGCGATGGCGGCTTCCCCCGTGGTGGATGCCGACCGGGTCAGCGCGATCCGTCAGGCGATCAGTGCGGGTACCTTCAAGGTGGACACCAGCAAGATTGCCGATGGCCTGCTGGCCAGCGTCCAGCAAATGCTGTCTGGCCAGAAATAAGCCTGCAGGCGGCACGGCATGAGCGCGACAGATCCGGCGGCCATCAAGGGGGCACCTCATGCAACGCCGGGTGGCGTGCGGGACATCGCCCGCTGTCTTGCAGAAGAAGCTGCACTGTTGCAGCGGTTTGTTGATGTTTTGCGTGAAGAACAGAAAACACTGGCGGAAGGGGAGTGCGACATCGCGCACCTAATGACGCTGGTTACGGAAAAAACCCGCCATGCCAGCCAGTTGGCGCAGTGGGCAGAGCAGCGCAGTGCCTTGCTGGTAGCGGCCGGGTGCACGCCGGATCGTGCGGGGATGCAGCAATGGTTAGATCACGTTTCTGCTGAGGCATCTTCCCGCAAACTCTGGCTGGCTATGCTGGCGTTGGCGGATGAGGCGCGTGCACTCAACGAAACCAATGGCCATTTGATCGGGATTCGCCTGCAGCATAACCAGCAGGCACTCAGTGTATTGCTGACCGCCGCCAATCAGGCGGCGCTCTATGGCCCGGATGGTCAGACACACGCCGCCCCGGGCGGCCGCTTGTTCGGCTCGGCCTGAGCGTCTTTCAGGTTTCCTGGTCAGGTCGGGCTTTGTCACCGGCTACTGGCTAGCGGATAGTGGCTAGCGGATAGATAAAAAATCTCCTGATTAGAAAGAATAGCCAGTAACGTTTGTCATCCCCGCGCAGGCGGGGATCAAGCGGGGATCAAGTGGGATCAAGTGCCGACCCGAGGTGCTCGCAAGTTCTGCAATGTAGATTCCCGCCTGCGCGGGAGTGACGGGAACGGCGTGTGGTGCCTGCTGCCTGCTGTCTGTGGCCTGCTGGATGCTTGCGGACGGTTATTACTAATCAGGAAAAATCTTCTCTCTGAATAGCCGATGGCCGGTGATCGGGCTCAGAATTCCGCTGTGGCAATCTGGCTGCGCTCGACATAATTCGGGTTATTGGCCGCACTGGTGGCATCCGGGCAGCTGGCTGCATTGCAGGCGATCGCGGTGAGCGTGTAGACCACGCTGGACACTCCCGCTTCGGCAGCGGAAGAGGCCACATTGCAGGTGACGGTGACATTCATGGTGTCGATGGCCAGTGTGGCACCTGCACCGATGGCGGCACAGTTGGCAGCTCCACCTGATTTGACCCGCGCCATGCCCCATTCAACCCCGCCGTTGGCGGCCTGGTAGGCTTGCAAGCCCATGACGTCAAGCGCGCTGCCGGTGTGCTGCAGGGTGGCGGTGTTAATGACGAATTTGCTCAACAGTGCCAGTATGACGAGGATGAATACGGCCATGAGTATGGCAAACCCCCGCTGGCCGGCAGCCGGTGCGCGTCGCAAGCGATCAGGAGGCAGGATTTCAGGGCGCATTGGTGACGCTCACTTCATCGTAGAGCTGCACATTCTCGCCGGAGGTCTGGTCGGCGATGACCAGTGTCATCGAGAGCAGGCCGAAGTCAGACAGGCTGCTGGCAGAGAAGCTGAAATGGCTGTTGCTGCAGTTCACATGATCGACGATCACCGTACCGCTGCTGGGACAGCTGGCCATGGGCGTTGCCGAGAGCGCGCGCGTCGTGCGGATCAACTGGCCGTTGGCACCGCCGGTGCAGGAATACACCGTTGAACTGGCGGGGATCACGAAAAAACGTCGGTCGGAGGATTCATAGGGGAACAGCTTGGCGGCAGAGAGGCTTACTGTCGATGCGGTCGCGCTGGCGATGGTGGCGGTGTTATCCCCCTGATAGGCATTGGCCGATGGAGAAACCGGTCCGTGGCTGCCCATGTTCCAGATGACGACCCGGTTGCCTGCCGAGGTGGGCACGCTACCGGCCAGATAGTTGAAGCTGCTGTCTGCGGCGCTGAAGTCGAGTATGTCACCCGTGCCCGTATTGGAAGTGACCGCGCGATAACGTCCGCCGCCGATGACCGGGATGAACTCAAGGCAGGCATTGCTGGCGGGGTTCGGGCCGCGCAGGCTGTTGGGCAGGGCGGCGCGCACATCGCGGGCGATACGTCGCAAGGTGGTATCGGCCGCGTCGGTCATTTCGGCGCGTCGTTCGGTATCGACATAGCCTTGTATCGTGGGTGCGACGAAGGTGGCCACAGTGGCGGAAACCACGCCCAGAATGACGATGACGATCACCAGTTCCACCAGGGTAAAGCCGTGCAGCCCGTGCCGGGCGAGGGCGTGAGGTTGTTGTGGGGCGTGTTTAGTCTTCATATGAAGCACGGTAGCCGGTCAGGGAGAGCGTTTCGAAAGAATGTCCGCTGACAGTGACGGTGACCCGTTTGGTGGCAACGCCATTCAGCACGATGGGCGTGACCGATACCGCAACCGTGTAGGTCGTTCCCAGTGCGGGATTCAGGCTGCCATCCTGTTGGTACACGCCGCTCTGACTCCAGTCAGCGTAATCGCTGACATCGTTGTAATTTGGCAAGTCGGCGACGGTATTGACGCGGCAGGGGGTAGGGGTGGCGGGGGTGCAGCCGAACGTGTTGCCGGTATTGTTGGGGTCAAACAGATCGTTCTGGTAACGCCTGGAGAGGATTTGTTCCAGCATCATTTCTGCAACGGTCAACGCCTGTTTGCGGAGCATGGGATCCCCGCTGTGGGCGGTTGCCACCTGAAAAGTGCTCAGTACCCCCACCAGCCCGACACCGACGATGATGATGTACATGATCAGTTCGATCAGGGTAAAGCCTTTTGCTTTCGTGTGCCATGCACGGGTGCGGTACTTCATTGCACATACCCCGTTTCAGGCGCGACGGTGATAGCCGGTTCGCCGTCGATGTTGAGTGTGGCCGCCGTGAGCGCAACCACGCCGGGGGCGGTCACCAGTCGCCCCAGAGGATCAAAGATCAGGCTGCTGGTGCCGGTGACGGCTATGCCTGCCGGGGCGCAGACCTGATTTGTTGCCGTGCAGGCCGCGTCCTGGTTGGGCAGGCTGACATCCGCCGAGCAACTGATGCTCGCTTTGCCTTCAGGGATACCCGGGTCGCGCGTCAGCGCAAGCACCGTGCCGCCGGTAATGGTTACGCACTCGTAACGGCGGCTGGCAACAGCCGTGCGCCGGGCATGCTGAAGCAGGGTTTTGACACCGCTATGAAAGGCGTGTTGCGCGAAGTCGTTGGTATTCATCTTGGGGAGCACCACGACGGCCAGGATGCCCACCATGATGATGACAACGACCAGTTCGATCAGGGTAAAGCCCCGCCATTTTTCAGGCGGGGAACGCATCGGGAATGCAGTCATCAATATTGCTCTTTACGATAGATGACCGGGCTGCTTCTGACGCTACCGAAGGTGGCGATGGCCGAGGGCGCGCCCAGCCAGGCGGGAGTGTTGGGCGTAACCTGCACCGTGCCGGCATTGCCATTGGGCGCACTCAGCCAGAGGTTGAAGTCAGCCGCAGGCATCGCCAGTGCGCCGGGTTGGGCATGGTAGATGCGTTGGCTGACGGCTGCACTGGCACAGCCCTGCCCGCTGGCACCGGGATTGCCGCTATCGAGCACACAGGTTGAGCCTGCGGCCAGGGTCAGGTAGGTGAGCGGTGCCAGGTTGATCGAGGTGCAGGCATCCAGGGAGTTGGCCTGCCACTGAGCTGCCGTGCCTTCATAGCGTTCGAGGCGCATGGGCAGGTTCAGATCGAGCGTATGCCCCCCTGATTGTGACTGCATGCGTAGCCGCCCGCTCCAGATGGGGGTGGTTGGATCGGCTGCAGCCACCGAACTGACGCCATCGCCACCGGCCGCTTCGGCCGCATGCAGGGTGAGCACCGTTGGTGCGGACGCTGCGCTGGTGAAGGTGAACTTCGTGGTGGTATTGCTGGAAACACCGTTGCCAAAGCTGTTTGCCGCAACGCTGGTGGCGTTGAGTGAGCCACCCGGTGTGCCAGGGTTGGTGATGGACAGCGTGGCCGCCTTGGAATAACCGTCCGTTGTGTTGTAGTTCTTGGTGGTGGCATTCGCGCCGTTTTCTGCCGCCACCGCGAGTGTGGCGTAAGACTGGCCAGAGTAGGTGAAGTTGCTGGCGGTGCAGGCGGGGGCGGCACTCAGTCGGTAATGATCCGGGTAGAAACGGCCGTGGGAGGTTGGGCTGGCGGCCTTAAACTTGCAGCCATATTGGCCATTGACCGCGACATTGCTGTAATCCGCCGTACAGTCTGAACCGGTAATGTCGCCGGAGTTTCCAGTAAAGCTGTCGTCATAAATGGCGCCATCTTTGAGATTGAAATACCCCACCTCGCCGTAAGTAATATTGGCCAGCGTTGAGATACCGTTGTTTGCCGCACCGAAAGTGCTACTGTTGAACGCGCCACTGAAGGATGCGTTGGTGGCCAGATCGGCGCGCACCCCTTGCAGTAGCGTGGCATCCAGCTTGGGTGTTCCCGTATATCCGGGGGTGGTGGCAGGCGCAGCTGCTCCATTTTTGGCGGTGGCCGTCAGGGTGAATGTGTCGCTACCCGCTTTTTTCTTCACACTGAGCGCGGCGAGGATGTCAGAAGTGAGTGTCAGGGATTGCGGGCGGAGCGTAAAACTGTCTGAACAGGTAGCGGGAATCCGGTTGATCAGGTCGGTTGCGCGGATCTGGGCATTGGCGACCGCGTCGGCATAGGTCACGGCAAAGTTCTTTTCGCCATTGTCGGCCGGCAGATAGGCCGCCGTGGAGATGGTCGCCAGCGAGGTGCGGTTGGCGCAGTTTGTGCCGGTTCCCGCATTGACCAGTTCGACGGTTGGCGCGCCGGTGTATTGCGTCATCTTGCCGGACGGGTTGATGGTGGCGAGTGTCACGCCGCCATTCGGAAAGGCGACCCCGGCCAGTTTGGTATACAGATGTGTCGATTTAGCGGCAGTCCAGGGCTTGTTGTAACCATCCAGAATGGCAAAGCTGCACTGTGAGAGCGAAGGAACGGTGCAGGAAATGGCCACCCCGGCGGTATTGAAACACTGAACGGCAATCCCGCCTGATGCACCGAGTGTTACGGGGATGCCTCCGGTGTCTCCGGTGAGAGAGGTTGCCGTTGAACCGGCTTCGGGAATAGTGAGGGGGGTCGATGCCCAGAGGAATGTGCCTGAAGCGGCCGTGGCGGTGGGGGTGATGCCTTGACCACCCGTATAGAGGCTGGAACAGGCGGTCGTGTTGTCAGCACACGCCTTGACGGTCACGGGGAAGGGGGTGCAGGTTGTTGCGGCGTTCGGGTCGAATTCGTAACGGAGATGGTCGATGAAGGAAAACGTACCCTCAAGAAATACGCCCTGGTCGTCACTGGCGGGAGGATTACAACTGATGCCGCCGCCATTGGCACCATTACCCTGACCCGCACGCCAGCACGCTTCGCGATCAGGATCCCAAACCCAAATGCTGGCGGTGGCTCGTGCATCCACCTCGTATTCAATATTGAAAGTGAGGTTGGCCGCGCCACTCCCTGTCAGGATGGCGGAATTTGTTTGATTGACATTCCATGAACCATTGCTGGAACGCATGGTATCGCTCGCCAGATTCAAGCTGCCTGAGGCTAACGAACCCCCGCTGACCGTCGTATACAAGGGGCGGACAATGATGTAATCCGAACCGGCGCCGTTTCTCTGGACGATGCCGTTGCGCTTCACCTTCAGATCAAGTTTCCACAAACCCGAACCGGTGACGGGAACTGTCACTGAAAACTTGGGCATGTAGTAGTCTGCCGTAGTTGTACCGATCAGCCCCGATTGTGCGCGCATCATCGCTGTCTGACGCGCTTTGAAAGTGGAAATAAAGGTTCCGGGTGTGGTTGTGCTACTCGTTCCCGAGTTCCATTCGGACTTGCCGTTGGGTGCATTCAACACCAGAGAGGAGGTGTCATTGAAGGTAATCCCCGGGCAGTTCCAGGGAGACCATTCTCCCAGTGCGTTGCAGTCTGGATCGTCGAAGGTGTGATCGTAGGCATAACCCGCGATACCAAGGGTGATCCAGTTCCAGTGCCAGTTGTAGCTATAGACCGGGGTGCTATCAAAGATGCCATCATCTCCCCATGTCCCCCCGTAAGTGATCCCGCCATTGAGCGGGTCGGTGGTCAGCAGGTTTGCGGTAGCCGCCGTCCCCATGACCGGCGCAGCGTGCGCCTGCGGCCACGAGAGTAACGACAGCAGCACGCCCAGACAACCCGCTACAAATGGCAGCCGCCGCGATGGCATCAATGACGTAACTGGATAGGCGCGCATGCGTTTCCCCTCTTCTTTTAGATCCTTGACGAATGAGCAATGAGCCCTCATTACGACAAGTTTCGCCCTGATCGGCAATGAGCGTCAGCCACAGTACCCTGCACCCTGCACCCAACGGCTGACCACGCGCCACAATAAGGGAGTTTTTGACTCTCCCTTATTTATGATAAAGAAGTTTTGCAATGCAAAGTTATTTTTGTGACTTATTTCCTTGATTTTTGCATTTTGTCCAAAATCGAGACATTGGAAACAATGGGGTCAAAACAATGGGGTCAGGTCTTTAATTATCACATTTTGATAGAAATGTGATAATTAAAGACCTGACCCCATTGGGTGGTTATTGAGAGATGGGCTTATTTTTTCTGGCTTTTCAACTCGTCTGCGTGGCGTTGTTTGAGCTCTCGCAGGCGGGCGTCGACTTGTGATCGTTCAAAGTAGTTGCCGTCGCTGCTTTTCTGGGCGATTTGTAATTGCTCGATGGCCAGGCCAAGCTGGCCTCGCAAGGCATAGGCTTCAGCCTGGGCGCGATGTTGTTGTAGCTGCTGCCCGAGTGCGGCATAAGCGCGCGCCTGGAGTTCGTGCATGCGCGCATCCCCGGCATAGTTTTGCAGGTCGTCGCTCGTGAAACGCAGTGCTTCTTTGGCTTGCTGTGCGCTCAGCAAAGTGTCTGCCAGCGTGTAGGCCAGGCTGCGTTGCTCGGGGTAGCGTACCAATGCGGCGCGCAAAATGTTCAGCGCGCCGGGCAGGTCGCCCTGTTTTTTGCGGAGATCGGCGGCCACAGCGTCGATCATGGGCGATACTGCTTTCAGCTTCTGTAATGCAGCAACTTCCTGCCCGGCCGCCGGGTAGTTTTGATCACGCATCAGCGCGATGGCATAACCGTAGTGTGTGGCAATCTCGCTGGTAAATTTACGTTCGCGTAATTGCGAGGCAAAATCAGTGACCGCGTCGCGTGGGCTGCCTTCGCTGGCTTTCAGTTTGGCGCGAACCAGCAGGTAATCGAGGCTGTCCTCAACCTGGCGATAAGGCATGGACTGGATACGGTTGGCCATATCCGCGATACGTTCGGTGGTTAGCGGGTGGGTACGCAAATAACCGGGGGCATTGTTCTCGTAAAGTCGGCTGAATTTCTGTAGCCGCTCAAAAAAATCGGCCATCGCGCGCACGTCGAACCCGGCGCTTTCGAGTAATTGCAGCCCCAATCGGTCAGACTCGCGCTCAAAATCACGCGAATATTTAAGCTGATTCTGGATGCTGGCAGCCTGCCCGGCCATCAAGGCACCCTGAGACAGATCAGAGTTGCTACGCGAAGCCAGAATGGCGACAGCCAAAGCCAGTAACATCGGCAAATGTCCCTGGCTTTGCGCGCTGATCTGGCGCGCCAGATGGTGCTGGGTGACATGCGAAATTTCGTGGGCGAGCACGGAAGCCAGTTCGGATTCTGAGCGCGTGGCCATGATCAGCCCGGTATGCACCCCAATGTAACCGCCCGGCATGGCAAATGCGTTGAGCGTGGGGTCACGCAAGGCAAAAAACTCGAACCCCTGACGTGCATCCGAACTCTGGGAAACCAGCCGGGAACCCAAGCGATTCAAGTAGCCATTGATTTCCGGGTCGCTGACATAAGAAGGCTCATGCAGCCGGATATCGCGCATAATCGCCTCCCCGGTGCGCTTTTCCACCGCTGGTGAGAAATCGACCTGCGATTGCTCGCCCAGATCGGGCAACCCCTCAGCCAGCACAACGGGAGCCATGCAAGCCAGCAAAATCAAAGCGCGCAATTTCATGTTGCGTATAATAAGCCTTCCAGAAAAATGCGTGGGGTCAGGTCTTTAATTATCATATTCTCCCGTGTGAAATATGATAATTAAAGACCTGACCCCATGGTTGCATGGTTGTGAAAGGGAAGCCCTGTATGAGTTCCGTTGAATCAAACAGCCCGCTGACGCATTTTGATGCAGCAGGGCAGGCGCATATGGTGGATGTTGGCGAGAAAGCCGAAACCCACCGTGTTGCTCGAGCCGCCGGGCGCATCGTTATGCAGGCGGCGACACTTGCGCTCATCCAAGCGGGGAACGCCAAGAAGGGGGACGTGCTGGGGATTGCCCGTATTGCGGCGATCCAGGCATCCAAACGCACCTCGGATCTGATTCCCTTGTGTCACCCGCTGGCCTTGACCCGCGTGGCTGTCGAATTTACGATAGACCTTCCGCGCAACGCCATTGACTGTATCGTCACCGCTGAAACCTGCGGTCGCACGGGGGTTGAAATGGAGGCGCTCACGGCGGCCAGTGTAGGGTTGCTCACCATCTACGACATGTGCAAGGCCGCAGATCGTGGGATGCGGATAGAAAGCCTGCATCTGCTTGAAAAATCAGGTGGAAAATCCGGCCATTGGCTGGCAAAAAAAGATTGAAATACTGATACCGGAGGCATCATGAGCATCAATTTCGACAAAGATCTCGACGCACGCGGCCTGGCTTGCCCGCTGCCTATCCTGCGAACCAAAAAAGCATTGAATGAAATGAAGAGCGGCCAGATTCTGCGTATTCTCACGACCGACCCCGGTTCAGTGCGCGACTTCAAGGCCTTCGCCCAGCAAACCGGTAACGAACTGGTCGAAACCAGCGAAAGCGAAAACAAGGAATACGAGTTTTTCCTGCTACGCCGCTGAAAACCATGGGGTCAGGTCTTTGATTATCACATTTTGAACGCTCTTTTGAGCCGGCAACAAGCGGTTGAACTTGACGCCATTCTCCCGCGCAGATGGGAATCCAGGTAACCCATACACAATAGGCAATAGGCCACCAACCGCCTTTGTCGTTCCCGCGCAGGCGGGAATCCAGGGGTTGTGAGGCACATTGGGAGGATCTGTGTCATCGTCTGCGCGGTGAGATGAATGTGGGTGTGAACGTAAACGCGAACGAGTGCGTTGCGGGTCATTCATTCCGGCCAGCATCGAAAATGTGATAATTAAAGACCTGACCCCATTTGTTGTTGTTTGGCTGTGAGATATTTCATGGATTTTTGTGTTGGATGACGCAGCGTTCAAGGATGGTGCTGGGTTTTTGCCTTATTTGAGATGTTAAGATGACAAGATGCTAGGAAATCTTGCCCAGTCAGCATTGTCGATGAGCTCCTCTGGCGCGCCTAACTTGGGCGCGCGGAGTGTTTTTGCGCGTCCAGCAGTTCAGCTGCGGTTGCGGATGCGCGGTTTTACGTTGGTTGAGTTGGTGGTGGTCATCATCATTATCAGCATATTGGCTACGGTAGCGGCCACCAAAATGTCATTGATCACTGGTTTTGATGAGGCGGTTTACCGCGACAAGGTCAAGGCCACGCTGGAATACGCACGAAAATCAGCGGTGGCGAGCCGGAGAGTGGTCTGCGCCACGGTTTCTGGCAGCGCGCTCACCCTGGAAATTGCAGAAAGCATCCCTGAGACTACGGGCGGAACATGCCCTGCGGGCAAGCATAATCTGGTGTTGCCTGCGGCAGACAATCGTTGTGGTAGTGGGGTTACGCATGGCGTTTGCCCATCAAACGTTCTGAGCCTGCCGGATGCCCAGCTGAATTTCGACGCGCTGGGTCGCCCCATGAGTGCGGCCGGTGTGGTGCTTACTGCAGATACAGTCTGGACGGTCACCAATACCAGCACCAGCGGCACGTCCACACTAACGGTTGCGGCGGAATCTGGCTATGTGTATTGATTCTGTTGGTTCTGCTGATTTTGTTGGCACCGCTGCCAATGTGCGTGGCGGTTATCGTTTGCGCGCCCCGCGCCACGCCAGGGGCTTTACCCTGATCGAAATGATCGTTTTCATCATCATCGTCAGCGTGGCACTGGCTGGGGTGTTGAGTGTGTTGAACGTGACAACGAAAAACAGTGCCGATCCGTTGTTGCGCAAACAGATGCTGACCATCGCCGAGGCACTGCTGGATGAAGTGCAGATGCGCCCCTTCACCTATTGCGACCCGAACGATGCCAACGCTGCAACCGCTGCATCCCCCGCAGACTGTACGGTAGCCGCAGCGCAGCAGATTTTTGGTCACAAGGCGACAACCAACCGCGCCACCTATGACAACGTGGGCAACTATTGCGCCGAAACTGGAACCAACAATGCCGCCTGCTCTGACGTCACGCTCGGCACGGCAGGCAGCGATGCCAGCCAGATTCCCGATCTCACCGGGGTTGGCACATTTTCTCCGCCAGGTTACTGGGCAACCATCAGCCTGGCACCCCAGGCACTGGGGGCTATCACCTCCACGAATACGGCAGCGGGGCTGAACGTGATCCAGATTACCGTGACGGTGGCCTCTGCCAAAACCAGTGAAACCATCACCCTGCAAGGTTATCGCACCCGCTGGGCGCCCAACCCATGATGAACACGAAGGCGAGCTGGCCTCGTTTCCCAACCAACCTGCGTTCTGCGCGCCCGCGCGCGGCAGGCTTCACCATGATCGAGCTGGTCGTGTCGATGGTCATCGCCAGCGTCGTCGTCGGCATGGTCTCCATCTTCATCCGTAGCCCGGTCATGGGCTATATCGACAGCGTACGCCGGGCGGAGCTCACCGATACGGCTGACTACAGCCTGCGCCGGATCGCGCGTGAAGTTCGCCTCGCCCTACCCAACAGCCTGCGCGTAACAGATAGCGGCGGCGTGACCTACATCGAGTTTATCGTTACCAGCGGCGGCGGGCGTTATTGCAGCACGTTTGACGGCATCGCCTGCACGAATGAACTGAGCTTCAATTCAGCCAACCCCAGCACCACTTTTGACGTGGTTGGCATGCCTGCCGCGAATGTGCCGATCGCCATAGGCGACTTCATCGTCGTCAATAACTGGGGGCAGGATGTTGTGGCGCACCATAGCAATGCCCCCGCCGATGCCTATGCCAGTTGTGGTGGCGCAGCAGGCTGCAACATTGCCGCAGTGGCTGGTGTGGCGGGTAACACAGTCACCCTGTCGGCCAACCGCTTTGCTGCACAAAGCCCGCCCATGCCCTCGAACTCCAGCAGGTTTCATGTCGTTCCCAGTGGTGTCAGGGCAGTCACCTATGCCTGTCCGGCAGCGCGCGGCGTGATGCGTCGCTACATGAACTATGGCTTCAATGCCGCCCAGGTCACGCCCCCGGTGGGCGGTAGCTCCTCCATCATCGCCAATAATGCGCGCTGTGTGGTGAGCTACGACAATAACGTGGGCAACCAGCGCACTGGCATGCTGACCATCGCGTTGACGCTCTTTGATGACGCGGGCGAAGAAAGCGTCATTCTGCTGCGCGAAATTCATCTGGATAACTCGCCATGACGCGCCAGACACGCTCTTCCCGCCCGATCCAGCAAGGCATGGCACTGCTCTCCGCGATTTTCATCCTCGTGGTGCTGGCACTGATCGGTGCGTTTGCGGTGCACGTTTCCACCATGCAGCACGTCAGCTCTGCCCAGGACGTGCAAAGCGTGCGTGCCTACCAGGCAGCGCGCGCGGGCATCGAGTGGGCGCTGTATCAAGTGCAGACCATCAATGGCGGAAACTGTGCCGGATCAACCAACTTAACCCCCGCTGGTGTCGGCTTTACCGGGCTGACAGTCACCGTCACCTGCACCGGCAACGCGCAGCTCTATCAGATCGCCGCAGTGGCCTGCAACCAGCCAGCAGGTGGAAGTTGCCCGAATGAAGGGGGCTTCAGCAACATGTATATCGAACGTCGGCTGGAAGTTAAATTGCGGACGGATACCAACTGATACGCGATGAACGATCTGGCATCAAGCGTCAGTTGCGGATCGATAGCAAAGGCGATGTCTTGTTGCGTCAATCAGGCCTTGTCGTAATGGAAATGAATCTGGCCGTGATCATGGGTCAACGTGCCCAATCGCTGCAGCGGGCACAGATCGCAATCGAGCCAGACCTCGAGTGACCCATTCATTTCCGTGTCTTTCTCAGGGCGGGCAAGGCCAGGTCTTGCAGGCGGCGGCCCAGTACATCGTCCGCCGCCACCGTGGAGAGATCGTTTTCCAGCCCATAGATGGCGAGAATGCGCAGGTAAGTCCCCAAGGTGACGGATGGATCGCCGCGTTCCGCCTTGGCCAGCGTTGGCCGTGAAATATGGGCACGTTCGGACACCACGACCGCCGTCAAACGGCGGCGCAGTCGGGCAAGCCGCAGCCGCTCACCAAAATCAGCGAGCAATTTGGCTTCAAAAGGGAATGAGAGCGGGGCTTTGCTGGGCATAGTGAAATCATTATCGACACCAGATGCATGTATGTCAATAATGGTTAACATTTCTACCAAAAACAGCAGCTTGCCTGATTGCTTCCGTCATGGGCTTGATCGTTTTGTGTTAAATTTTCCTTTCTTTTTTATAAAAAATGGTGTGTGAAAGGAAAATATATGTATTACAGTGAGTTAACATCTAATCAACTGCGGGTATCGGTTGATTTGCGGCAAACCTATTCGGCGTATCGTGATTCGCATCACCAGGCGGCGAGATACGCCGGTGGGATGAGTTGGAAAACCGTGGCAGGGCGGGACTACCTGATAAAAATCGTGAATCGCCGTGGCGGCACAAAAAGCCTTGGTGCGCGATCGCAAGAAACAGAAGCGATCTATGCGGAGTTTGTGGCGGGTAAAGCCCGTGCTCAAGATCGAGAAGCCTCTTTATTGCGTTCGCTCAGGGAAATGTCCGGGATGGCAAAAGGCATCTTGCTGAATCGTGTTCCAACGATTGTGGCCGCCACGTTACGCAAACTGGATGACTATAAGTTACTGGGCAAAAACCTGATCGTGATTGGCACAAATGCACTCTACGGCTATGAAGCCATTGCAGGCGTACAGTTCGATGCAGGTTTGATGGCAACCACCGATATGGATTTTTTGTGGGATGCGCGCGCAACCTTGAAACTTGCGATGCTCGATGATGCGGTTGCCGAAGCGGGCGTTCTCGCGGTGTTGCAAAAAGTAGATCGCTCTTTTGAGCCTGTTAGCATCGATGGCTTCAGGGCAGTCAACAAAACAGGGTTTTACATTGATCTTGTCAAACAAGCACCGAATCCACCGTGGCGGGCAGATGAACCGGAGCGGATCGCAAAAGCAGACTTGACGCCATCATGGTTACCCAATATCAAATGGCTGTTAGCGAGTGAAAAATTTCACTCCATTGTCGTCGGGCAAGATGGTTTTCCCGCACCCATGGTGAGCCCAGACCCACGAGCCTTTGCTGTTTATAAGCAATGGTTGAGTCGTCAACCCGATCGGGAACCCGAGAAAAAGAAACGAGATCAACAACAAGCTGCGGCAACTATTGCATTGGTGCGCGCAAGCTTCCCTCATTTGCCCCTGGATGCCAATGCAGACAGAATGTTCCCGTCCGAGGTGCGCGGTTGGTTATCCAGCCGCTGAACCCCAGATGCGGCAGATTCCCCTCCTTCGGCACTTACCACGGCTACCCCATAAGCCCAACCGAAAACCGTGGTCTGCCCCGGTTTGTCCCCGCAGCTATCCTCCAAAAGAAGGGGAATGACCCGGTCTATCCCCGGTTTATTCGGTTCTGGGCGTTATACCCGATCTCTTGGAAGACGAAATTTCTGGTGAAGCCATGGTTGAACGAAGCCGCTACGCGGAGGAATCGCCTCGCCGAACCGCATGATCTATTCTGCATCTTCACGCCTTCAAACCCGAAGGATGTGATTTTGCAATATTTCATGAGGATAAACCAGCATGACGA
>JAGOVA010000034.1 GCA_018061005.1 Sterolibacterium sp.
ACTGCCAGTTCGCGAAATTCCGTCGTGTATGTCGGCTTCGGTAATCTCTTCACTTCGTCTTCCTTTCCATTTTTATCGGACACTATGCCCGCTTTTCTGGAAAACGAAATTTCGGGGGAAGCTCAGACCAGCAACGCGACCACGACCATTACCAAGGCTTTTGGATTTTTCACACGAGTTCTCCCGGTGCCTGATTACATTTACATACAAATATCGACGCTCAAGGCGAGCGACGATGACGAGATAAAAACAAGGGTCTTCAATTTGCTACTTTTTGTAAGGAAGTGCAACATGATTTTGCTTTTTAATTCTGATTTCGATTGTTTGTGGTCATTGCCAATTTTGGAATTACCGCGTCCCTTTGGTGTGATGGGTTGGTTCGAGTCATGCTCAGTCTACTGCGTAGTAATTGTTCCAAGCCCAAGTCAGCATGTCTTCGCTGAGTTCAGGGGTGCGATCCTGGTAGCGGGCATAGTCTGAGACCTGGCCAAGCAGGTCGCGGGGGGAGCAGGCGAGGAGCGGCTTGCCGTGCTGGCGGTGGGTGTCAAGGATGAAGCGCAGGCCGGATTCCGTGTAGGAAATGCCGAGGGATTCGCAAGCACTTCTGAAGACCGTGGTGTATTCGTGCTCGCTGAGTTCGCCGATGTGGATCTTGTAGCCCAGGCGGCGCAGGAAAGCTTCGTCGGCAAGATTGCTTGGCGACATGTTGCTGGAGAACACCACGATGACATCAAAGGGGATGACGAATTTCACACCGGTGTGCAGCGCAAGATGATCCATGCGTCGATCCAGGGGCACGATCCAGCGGTTCATTAATTGTTGCGCCGGGACGATCTGTCGGCCAAGGTCGTCGATGATCAACAGCCCGTTGTTGGCTTTGACCTGCGGTGGTGCGTGGTAGAAGCGTGTCTTGTCGTCGAATTCGAGATCCAGCATCGATAGCGTCAACTCGCCGCCGGCGAGAACGACCGGGCGTTGGCAGAGTTCCCAGCGTGCATCGAAACGCCCGCTGTTGTCGAGCGTCGAGGTCGGGGTGAGTGCTGCGTCGGGGCGTATTGGCTTGTGTATCAAGGGGTCGAAGACTTCGATGATATCGCTGTCCACAAGAATGGCGTAGGGCGCCAGAATGTTGCCAGAGAGCACGTTGGCTAGATGTTCGGCAATGAAGGTTTTGCCACTGCCCGCCGGGCCATGGACGAAAATTGCGCGCCCCGAGTTCATGGCAGCACCAAACTGGTCAAGCAGTTCCTGGCGAATCATGACGCCTTCAAAGGCGTTGGTGATGTCTTCCTTGCCAACCCGCATGCCGAGCACCGACTGTTGGCGTACGGTTTCGTTATATACCGCGAGTGTGACCGGTGCGGGGCCTGCGTAGCGTGAGCGGCGCAGTGCGTCTTCTGCACGCTGGCGTCCGGTTTCGCTGAGGTTGTAGATCGAAGTTGCTTCTGCGATCGAGTGCGAGGTCATTTCGCACATGCGTTCGGTACGCATGAAGTCGAGCAGGGGTTTTAGTACGCCGAGCGACAACCGTGTATGCGCAAGCAGATCAGAGGTGCGCATCTGGCCTTTGAGAAACAGTACCTTGCAAAGCAGGTCGACGAGAAACAGGAAGTCCAGCCCGGTTTCTTCGACTGTCTGCGGTGGTTTTGGTAATTCCGAGCGGTATCTGCGCCGATCCGGGAAGTTCTGTCCGCTCGGGTTGCGGATCATGACAGGTGCGGATGATGGATCGGCCGTTTCGGTCTGGTTGGCGGCGGAAGCAGAGTTCTCGGTCATGGCTTACCTTGTCTGATCAGTTCAAGTTGCCGCTTCGGTCATATGGCAAGCGACACGCAATCGTCGAGTCCGGAAGGCTGTGGCAGGCATACATGCACATGGATTCAATCGTGAATAGGCGAATCATAACTCCCGAATACGGCAGGATGTCTACCTTTCCGCATATTTTGCGCGGGTAGTGGCTGTTATGCGATTACGCTTCGATCTTGTCGGTTGTCTTGCGGGGGCGGGTCAGATGGCGACTGCTCCATTGCAGGCTCACTGGGTAATGAAGGCTGGAAAAGTGATCCGCCCAAAATAATCAAAAACAATCTGGCGGATTGTGCTTCCTGTAGTCCGTCCCGGGCATTTTCTGGATTGCGGTGATCCAGTCATTGAGCAGTTTGCGTGCAGGTTTCAATAATTCACTTGCACACAAACCAACTGGGTCGTTTCCGGACATCACGCACTGATCAGCGGCCGCTCCATGCAAATGGGTGGCTGCCAGCAGTGCCAGATCGGCAGGCCAGCCCTGGGCGAGCAGTGCCAGGGCGAATCCACTCAGGACATCACCACTGCCTGCGGTAGCCAGGCCGGGGTTGCCGGTGGTGTTGATGTGCCAGCGGCCATCGGGCAGGGCGATGATGCTGCCGCAACCTTTGAGCAGCGTGGCCGCGTTGCAGCGTCGGGCGATGGCCATGGCGGCGGCACATCGGTCGGCCTGGATGTGGGCAATGTCAACGCCGAGCAAGCGGGCGGCTTCGGCGGGATGCGGGGTGAGCAGTGTGGGGGCAGCACGTTGTGCGAGGTGGTTGCACAGAACGGGGTGAGTCGCCAGCAGGTTAAGGGCATCGGCATCGAACAGCACGGGGCAGGGGGAGGCAATGGCGCGCTGCAGTAGTGCGACGGCTTGCGGCGATTGCCCTAGCCCCGGGCCGATGGCCAGCGCATTGGCCAGTTCGAAAATGTCATTGGCTTCGCGCAGCATTAATTCGGGTTGCTGAAAATCGACAACGAGGGGGGCGAGCATGCCCAGATAGACGCGTCCGGCACCCAGATGCAGCGCGGCACGTCCGGCCAGCAGGGCAGCACCGGCCATGCCGCGCGCGCCACCGAGGATGCCGGCGCTGCCGTAGCTGCCTTTGTGGGAATTCCGGGCACGAGGCTGCAAAGCCGCCTTGAATAATTCGGGGGTTATGGTGCTGCCCTCATTTTCCAGCAGGGCGGCGCAGGGCAGGGGCATGGGCAGGTTTAGCTCATGGACATGAATCTGGCCGCAGCAGTCCGGCCCATCCAGTGTCAGCAAGCCGGGTTTGAGGGCGATGAAACTGAGGGTGTGGGTTGCGCGCACGGCTTTGCCGCAAATCCGCCCGGTTTCGGCGTCGAGGCCGCTGGGAATGTCGAGCGCGAGTACGGGCGTATCCAGTGCATTGATGCATTCGATGAGTTCGGCGTATCGTCCTTCGATCGGGCGTTGCAGGCCGATGCCGAACAATCCATCGATAACCAGGGCACAGGGGGGCAGGGGGGCAGGCTCGTTGCTGAGGACGTGCCCGCCCAGCTTGCACCAGTGTTCGTAAGCCTGTCGGGCATCTGCGGGCAGGTGTTCGGCGTGCCCCATGAAAATGACTAGCGGGTTGCGCCCGGATTGATGCAGGTGGCGTGCAACCACGAAGGCATCGCCCCCGTTATTACCCGGGCCGGCCACGACAAGGACGGGGCAATCAACAGGCGCAGCGGATAACAGTTGCAGAGCTAATTCAGCCGCTGCGCGGCCAGCCCGTTCCATCAGGGGGGGCGCGGCATTCAGGTGCTGCTGTTCCAGGGCACGCACTGCGGGTGTGCGGAGTATGCGCTGTGGAAGGTTTGAATGAGATGACGGGGTCATCTTGTGCGGGGTGAGTTGTGTGCCGGTGAGTTGGTGTGCCCGTTAATGGGCAAACTGGTAGTAAGTCGTGTTCAGATAGCGTGCGACTTCTTTGCTGTCAGCCTCGGACCACGACGCTTGGGCGTTGTCGCGCCAGCGCAGTACTTCACGAAGCAGGCTGGTTTGATCGGTGACCTGCTTCTGGGCGCGCCAGTGTAGATTTTTGCTGTGGCAGCCGTTACAACTGACTGAATATAGCATCGCCCCCCGCGATTCGGGCGGGAGTGGCTGGGTAGGCGGTTGGGTAGGTGTTTGTCCCAACGGTTGCACCAGTGGCTGTGGGGCGGCGGATTTTTCTGGTGCTGCGTAGGCCGATGTCAGGCTGAAGACGGTGAGCAGCAGCAGATAGCAGAGGCGGCGGGGGGAGCGGGGAAGTGTCTGGTTCATGGTCGGTCGATGAGGCAGGGCAGGGGCTTCATGGAGGAAAGTGACAGGCTCGCGACAGCAGTCATGCGCGCTTATTTCCGCTTATTCCTGCTTATTCCTTGTACTCCTCGATCATACCGCCACAATTGACATAGCACTCACGGTAATCCGTATCGCAGCGCCATGTGTTTTCAGAAGTCCAGCAACTCTTGCGCTGTTTTTCGCAATCCTTGGTCTTGTCTTTTTCGCGCTCACGCGGAACGGGTTGTGCCATGCAGGCGTAAAAGGCGGCATCTGCCGAGCGTTCGCAGGAAGCCTTTTCCCGCTGGGCGCGCTGCATTTCATTGCCACGACAGAATTCGCGGGTGGCTCCGCATTGCGTGACGCAAATTCGCCCTGTATCGGAGGCGGGCGGATGAAAAATGTAATGGGTGGTTTCGCAGGCCGTCAGCAGGAATGGCAGGAGCAGCGCGAGGATCAGCAGGAGTGTGCGGCGCGAATCAGGCATGGTGTGAGGGATGTGCTTCAATGCAGTTCGGGATGGTGGTTTTTTAACAGAGTTTCAATGCCCGCAGCACTCAGGGGACGGCTGAAATGATGCCCTTGGGTTTCTTCGCACAGGCGGCTTTGCAAAAAATGCTGCTGTTCCTGGGTTTCAACGCCTTCGGCAACGACACGATAATTGAGTTGTCGCCCCATGTCGATTACCGCGCTGACGATGGCGGCATCTGCCGGGTCTTCGGTCATGCACTGAACGAAAGAGCGGTCGATTTTCAGGGTGTCGATGGGGAAGTTTTTTAATTGCGTGAGCGAGGAATAGCCCGTGCCGAAATCATCGATGGCAATGCGGATGCCCATCTGGCGGATATCCAGCAGACGCAAACGTGTGCCTTCAGTATCACTCATCAAGGCGCTTTCGGTCAGTTCGAGTTCGAGGCGGGAGCCGGGTAGGCCGGTTTGTTCGAGTGCGATCTGAAGATTGGAGAGGAAGTTGCGGTTGCGAAATTCTGGCAGGGAAATGTTTACAGAAATGCGCTGGATATCCAGCCCGGCCAGCAGCCAGGTCTGGGTTTGTCGACAGGCTTCGTGCAGAACCCAGCAACCAATCTCTTGCATCAGCCCGCATTCTTCTGCAACGGAAACAAAGGCATCAGGTGACATCAGCCCCTGTTCCGGATGACACCAACGGACGAGAGCTTCCACGCCGGTGATGATGCCGCTCTGGAGATTGATCTTGGGCTGGTAATGCAGGACAAACTGGCTTTGATCCAGGGCATCGCGCAATTTGTTGGCCAGTTGCTGACGGTGTGCAATTTGCTCGTTCATCGACTGGCGAAAGAACTGGAAGTTGGCGCGTCCGCTGGTTTTGGCGTGATACATGGCCGTGTCGGCATTGCCCACCAGGGTTTCGACTGTGCTGCCATCTTCCGGGCAAATGCCAATGCCAATGCTCAGGCTGATGTAGAGCTGATGACCGTCGATGACGATCGGTGCAGCCAGTGATTTGAGCATTTTTTCCGCACACACGGCCACATCTTCGGGGTGTTCAACTTCACTGAGCAGCACCAGAAACTCATCGCCCCCCTGACGGCTGACCGTGTCAGAGTGACGCACACAGGACTGTAGCCGCTCGGCAACACACTGCAGGAGTTTGTCGCCAATGGCATGCCCCAGGGTGTCGTTGATGTTCTTGAAGTGATCCAGGTCAATATAGAGCAGGGCGGCTTTGCGTTGATGCCGCTGTGTCAGGATGAGGGTCTGGACGAGGCGGTCGTGCATCAGGGTGCGGTTGGGCAGCCCCGTCAAGGCATCGTGTTGCGCCAGGTAAGCCATCTTGTGCGCCATGTCATAGCCATCGTCGGTATTGCGGAAAGCCAGTAACGTCGCAATGATCGAGCCATTGTTATCGTGGATCGGAGTGACGGTGTCCTTGATGCCAAATTCACGGCCATCGCGATGCAGCAGGATGGGGGGCGTGTCCAGGTGGCCAGAAATGGGCGCGCAGAGTTCGTCGGCATCCAGAAGCTGAGTGACTTTACTGACCGGACAGGCCAGCGGTATGCGGGTTTTGCCGTCGAGAACCTTGAAGAC
Organism: Sterolibacterium sp.; assembly: GCA_018061005.1. Classification (GTDB taxonomy): domain Bacteria; phylum Pseudomonadota; class Gammaproteobacteria; order Burkholderiales; family Rhodocyclaceae; genus Sterolibacterium. Next base: position 6,140 of record JAGOVA010000034.1, read on the forward strand.
TTCAGTGAGCGGTTTGCCCAGCGCTTCTTGCTGTGGCCAGCCGGTTAATTGCTCGGCGATCCCATTCATGTGCGTGACTTTGCCGGTCTTGTCGACGGCGAGAACCCCGTCGCTGACCGAGGCCAGCGCGGCCTGAAAGCGTTGGCGTTCGGTTTGCAGTGTGGATTCGATCCGGTTCAGCGAGCGTTCCATGGCTGTGCGCTCGATGGCGCGGTGCAATACATGGAAAAACTCATGCGTATTGCCGCCCTGCAAAAGCTGCCGGGAGATACGGCCACGCATGTTTTTGTGCAAGGCCTGTTGGTCGAAGGGCGGTGTGTCGGCGTTGACGAGCCACAGCAAAGGTGTTTCAGGCGTTAGCGCAAGCAGCTGGCGACACATGTCGAGCGCATCGACTTTGGTGTTTTTCAAACCAAAAATGATGGCCGCAATGGTGGTCGATGGCGTATGGATCCGGCCATGGATTTTTGAAGGATGCGGGGAAGGATACGGGTAGTGTGACAGTGCCTTCAGGTAATCGAGACCGGCGGCGAGATCCTGCTTCCAGGCGATCTGGAAGCGCGCAGGCGCGTGCCGTGGCGCATGATTCTCGTGGTTGATTGCAATTTTGATATTGGTTGCGATGAGCGGGTCATCATCAATCAGTAATATCGTCGTTGCTGGAGCTTTCATGCCTGTGTCTCGTCCCGGTTTGGATTGCCAGAGCAGCGAATCGCGACCATGTCATCATGGCGGGCGGGCTGCAATCAATCTGAAGCAGATTAACCGAACAAGCATAATCCAGCTTCCCATGTAATGCAATATGCAACTTTAGTCTAATGATTTGTCACGATGATTCGTGATATTTGTCATGCTGATCAGTGAGTTGATGAAGTCCTATATCTAAAGATAAAAGGCCGACAGTTCCTGGTGGAACCGTCGGCCTCTGTCGGCCTGTTCTGGCGCAGGGAGGCGGTGTTTTTATTTCTTCAGGCACTCGCTCATGAATTGCTTGCGTTCATCGCCCTTCTTGCCGGTGGCTTCCTTGTTGCAGGTTTTCATTTTTTCTTGCTGGGTGGTTTTGGCCGTGGCAGGGGCCGGAGCCGAAGGTGCGTCGCCGGTCTTGTTTTCCTGGCCGCATTTTTTCATGAAGGCGGCCTTGGCCGCACCGGCCAGCGGCTTGCCCGCCTTGCTGACTGCCTTAGCTTCGCAGCCTTCACCCGCGACGGGGGGCTCGGCAAAGGCGATGCCGGTGGTGAGCAGGGTGGCCAGGGCTGCAACGATGAGCTTGTTCATTGGGTTTTCCTTGAGAAGGTCCGGCGGTGCGCCGTGCTGCGTACAACGTTTGATCCGGATTGTAGTTGACGCGCTACCCGGGTTGCATCGTTTAAAACATTGATGCCCTTCTGTTTTTTGCATAAAAGTGGCTGCAGGGCATGTCGTGACGGATATTTTGGAGCATAATTCACGGTCGTTTTTTGTAGATTTCGTAGCTGTTTTTTCCATGTAACCCATGTAACGTATGAGGATGCTGACTTGAAGATACTAGTCCCCGTAAAGCGCGTGGTCGATTACAACGTCAAGGTGCGCGTCAAGGCTGACGGCACGGGTGTTGATCTGGCCAACGTAAAAATGTCTGTTAATCCCTTCGACGAAATCGCCATCGAAGAAGCCGTGCGCCTTAAAGAAGCCGGCATTGCCACCGAAGTCATCGCCGTCAGTTGCGGCGTGACCGCCTGCCAGGAAACCCTGCGTACCGCGATGGCCATCGGTGCCGATCGTGGCATTCTGGTCGAATCCGACGCTGACCTGCAGCCGCTGGCGATTGCCAAGCTGATCAAGGCCGTGGCCGACAAGGAACAACCGCAACTGGTGATCTTCGGCAAACAGGCGATTGATGACGACTCCAACCAGACCGGCCAGATGTTTGCCGCGCTGGCAGGCTGGGCGCAGGCCACCTTTGCTTCCAAAGTGGTGATTGCCGATGGCAAAGCCACGGTCACGCGTGAAGTTGATGGCGGCTCTGAAACCCTGGAGCTCAAGCTGCCCGCCGTGGTCACCACGGACTTGCGCTTGAACGAGCCGCGTTACGCCACGCTGCCGAACATCATGAAGGCCAAGAAAAAGCCGCTCGATACGCTGAAGCCAGCTGATCTGGGCGTGGATGTCACCCCGCGTCTGACCACCCTGAAAGTCGTCGAACCCGCCAAGCGCGGTGCAGGCGTGAAGGTGGCCGATGTCAAGGATTTGGTCAACAAACTCAAGAACGAAGCGAAGGTGATCTGATGGCTATTCTCGTTATTGCTGAACACAACAACGCTGCGATCAACAGTGCGACGCTGAATACCGTGGCCGCTGCCCAGAAGATCGGTGGCGAAGTTCATGTGCTGGTGGCCGGTGCGGCGTGCGCTGCGGCGGCTGAAGCAGCGGGCAAAATCGCCGGTGTGGCCAAGGTCAAGCTGGCGGATCACGCCATTTACGCTGAGCAAACCGCTGAAAACGTCGCCGCGCTGGTGGTGGCCAATGCCGCAGGCTACAGCCACATCCTGGCACCGGCTACAGTGACGGGCAAGAACATGCTGCCGCGCGTGGCGGCATTGCTGGATGTCGCCCAGATTTCCGAAATCACGGCGGTTGAAAGTGCAGATGCCTTCGTGCGGCCGACTTACGCGGGTAACGCCATGGCGACCGTCAAGAGTGCGGATGCGGTCAAGGTCATCACCGTGCGCACCACCGGCTTCGATGCGGTGGCGGCCGAAGGCGGCAGCGCGGCGGTTGAAGCGATTGCGGCAGCGGCGGATGCTGGACTGAGCAAGGTCATTGCCCGTGAGATCGTCAAGAGCGCGCGCCCGGAACTCGGTGCAGCCAAGATTGTTGTTTCCGGCGGTCGTGGCATGGGCTCGGGTGAAAACTACAAGAGCGTGCTGGAGCCCCTGGCCGACAAGCTCAACGCCGCGCTGGGTGCTTCGCGTGCGGCGGTGGATGCCGGCTTTGTGCCGAACGACTATCAGGTCGGCCAGACTGGCAAGATCGTCGCGCCGCAACTGTATATCGCCGTCGGTATTTCGGGTGCGATCCAGCATCTGGCCGGCATGAAAGACAGCAAGGTCATCGTTGCGATCAACAAAGATCCCGATGCGCCGATCTTCCAGGTGGCTGATTACGGCCTGGTGGCCGATCTGTTTACTGCCGTGCCAGAACTGCTCGCCGAACTCGGCTGATGCTGTACTCACCATCCATACGTCTTTCCTACTCTGGGGAAGGCGGTGGATTGGTGATGTTTCTTCTTGTTTCTGTTTGCAAGGATGATCGGCTCCGTGAGCCGATTTTTTCATCCCACGGTATTTCTTCAAGCCCAGGTTAGGTTTTTCTCAAAATTCAAGGATGAACTTTGAGATGCCTGCGCTCGCCTTTTGTTACGGTAGGTCGTTACATCCAAACTCGACTGGAAAGGAACTGAAATGGCTGACTATCTCGCCCCTTTGAATGACATGCGGTTTGTTCTGCGTGAGCTGGCCGGTTTTGATGAAGTAACGCAACTGCCTGGATTTGAAGAGATTTCCATCGATATGGCCGATGCCGTGCTGGATGAATCGGCCAGGTTTTCCAGTGGTGTGCTCTCCCCCCTGAATGTCAGCGGGGATCGCGCGAAAATCAGCTGGCAGAACACGAATGGGGGTTCTGTCACCATGCCGCCCGGCTTCAAGGAGGCTTACCGTCAATTCATCGATGCAGGCTGGAACGGGAGTTCCGCCGATCCGGAATACGGTGGCCAGGGCTTGCCCAAATTGCTGGATGCCGCAATCCAGGAAATGTGGATGGCCGCCAATCTGTCCTTCTCGTTGTGCCCGCTTTTGACGGCCGGGGCGATCGAAGCACTGGAGTTGTGCGGCTCTGCGGAACAGAAGGCGACCTATCTACCGAATATGGTGCATGGCCGCTGGTCAGGCACCATGAACCTTACCGAGTCGCAGGCAGGCTCTGATCTTGCGGCGATCCGCACCCGCGCTGTGCCGCAGGAAGATGGTACTTATCGTATCTTCGGCCAGAAAATCTTCATCACTTACGGCGATCACGACATGGCGGAAAACATCGTGCATCTGGTGCTCGCCCGCACCCCCGATGCACCGGCGGGTGTCAAGGGGATTTCGTTGTTTGTCGTGCCCAAGTATCTGGTGAATGCCGATGGCAGCCTGGGTGCGCGCAACGATGCTTATTGCGTTTCCGTCGAACACAAACTCGGCATCCACGCCTGCCCGACCAGTGTCATGGCTTATGGCGATGCCGGCACCTTGGGCGGTGGTGCGATCGGTACGCTGGTGGGCGAAGAAAATGCCGGCCTCAAATACATGTTCATCATGATGAACGCCGCGCGCTATTCGGTCGGTCTGGAAGGCCTGGGCGTGGCCGAACGGGCGTATCAGCATGCGCTGGCCTACGCGAAAGAACGGGTGCAAGGACGCGATATCGCTGGTCGGCACGCAGGCAACGTCAGCATCAGCAAGCATCCGGATGTGCGGCGTATGTTGATGCTGATGAAGTCACAGATCGAAGCCATGCGCGCCTTGTCGTATACCGTTGCGGCGTATCATGACACCGCGCTGCACCATGCAGATGCCGCAGTGCGTGAGCAGAATCAGGCGTATGTTGATCTGATGATCCCGGTGGTCAAGGGCTGGCTGACCGAAACCGCTAATGAAATTGCTTATCTTGGTGTGCAGGTGCATGGCGGCATGGGTTTTATTGAGGAAACCGGCGCCGCGCAATACATGCGCGATGCACGGATCACCACCATTTACGAAGGCACCACCGGCATCCAGGCTAACGACCTGATCGGTCGCAAGATCGCTCGCGAAGGGGGCGTCACGGTCAAGGTGCTGATTGCACAGATGCGTGCGACCGCAGCCCTGCTAAAGCAGGGTGGCGATGCGCTGGCCACGATCGGCGAACGGCTGGCTCAAGGCATTGATGCCGTCGAGACCAGTGTGGCGCACATTCTGGCAGGTTATACCCACGATGTTGCGACGGTGTCAGTGGGTGCTGTGCCCTTCCTCAAGTTAATGGGGATTGTTTGTGGCGGCTGGCAAATGGGACGGGCGGCACTGGTGGCACAAGCAAAAATTGCACGGGGTGAAGGGGACGTTTTTCATTCCACCAAGCTGGCAACCACACGTTTCTACGCCGAACATGTCCTCGTCCAGGCGCAAGGACTGGCGCAAACCGTCGTGCAGGGCGGGGCAGCTGCACTGGAGATTCCCGAAGAATTGCTGTGAGGCGGAGTGGATCTCAGGAGGCCTCAGGAGATTTGACATCCTGATGATTGCTGCATATATTGGGACGTCATTGCTGCGGCCATGGCCGGCGTGAATGATCTTTTCCATCACCGCTTGAACTGCCTTGCTGACCCGTTACTTATTCCTGCTGCTGTGCTTGCTGATGCCGATACTTGCTCAGGCGGCAGGGGCGCGAGTGCTCATACTGGCAGACGCGACGGCGGTCACTCGTCAGCTGCAATACATCGTTGATGCCGAGTTGCGGCGCGGATCGTTGCAGCAGTCACCCGTGTCGCCGCTATCACCAGCATCCTTGGTAGCGCAAGTGATGCTGATGGAGTCTGACCCTTCGGCTCAGGCCGGCGGGGAAACCTTGCCTGCGGCTGATGTTCTGCTCGCCGTCGGGCCCGTTGCTTTGCGACAAGCCCTGGCGCAACCCAGCATACGCCGCATCGTGGCGGTTCTTGTCACGCGCGACACGCTGGAGCTGAGTCTGGCACAAAAGCCCTTGCGGGCAGGCCGTGAAGTGCATGCGATAGTGCTGGACCAACCCCTCACACGCTATCTGGACCTGATTCATCTGGCCTTGCCCAAAGCCAAAAATATCGGACTGATGTCTGGGGGCGATGACAAACAGGCTGCACAGTATCGCAGCCTGGAAAAGCAGGCAGAAGAGCGGGGGATGAAACTCACGACACTGCGCCTGGTTGATGACACCAGCGCGGGGCTGATCAGCCGTCTCGATGAGTTACTGGAGCAGAGTGACGTCCTGCTGGCCTTGCCCGATACCCGTATACACAACCGCGCAAACGTGCAGCCCCTGCTGCTGACGACGTATCGTGCAGGCGTTCCGGTGGTTGCCTATTCTGAAGCCTATGGCCGCGCCGGTGCCTTGCTGGCCTTGTATTCAACCCCCGAGCAGCTGGCGCAGCAAGCCAGTGAAGTCTTGCTGCAGCTATTGCAGAGCCGTAATCCGCTGCCGCATTCTGTCCAGATGCCGAAATACTTTTCGGTGTATGTCAATGGCGCGGTGGCGCGCTCTTTGGGGTTGTCTATATCTTCAGGCATAATCTTGCGGGAACGTTTGCGTTAGAGCGAACAATAAAATCAATAAAATCAGAACTCTCTTGAATACGATGACCGTGCCTGAACTGACTAACCCCAACACAATCGCGATGACATCGGAATGCTCCGTTGTGCGCAAACCGGTTTGGCGACGGACGGCAAAACTTGTTTCGTTGGCTTGGCTCTCTTCCGTGGCCTTGTCTTCGGTTGCGGCTGAACCTGCCGATGCCGACAGTTTTTTTGAAGAGGTTCCTGTCGTTCTTTCCGCTTCGCGCCTCAGTCAGTCGGTTCTGGAAGCCCCCGCAGCGGTGACCGTCATCAACCGGGAAATGATTGCGGCCTCGGGTGCGCGTCGTCTTGCCGATGTGCTGCGTCTGGTGCCGGGCTTTTATGTGGGCTATCTCAACGGCAACAGCGCGGCGGCGGCCTATCATGGGCTTTCCGATTACTACGCCCGGCGCATGCAGGTGTTGATCGATGGCGTCTCCATCTATAGCCCGCTGTTAGGCCAGGTGGACTGGACGGAACTGCCCCTGGCACTGGAAGACGTCGAGCGCATCGAAGTGGTGCGCGGGCCGAATTCAGTGACGTATGGCGCGAATGCCTTTCTTGCAGTCATCAATATCATGACCCGCCATCCGCTCACCGAGCAGGGCGGGGAGGTTGTGGTCAAACTGGGCGGCAACGGCATTCGCGATGCGGTGGCACGCCATACGGGGCATGCAAATGACCTGCATTACAGCCTGACGCTGGGGCAGCGCAACGATCAAGGTTATGAACGTCTGCCGGATAGTTCGCAGATCAGTTTCCTCAACCTGCACACCATGTACCAGGCCACGGTCAGCGATACCGTTTCTGTCGAAGCGCGCGCCAGTAGCGGCAAAACCCAACAGGGTCAAGCTATTGCCAACGGCTTTTATTCGAACGCGACGGCCAGCACGGTGCAGGGCGACCCTCCACGGGATCGTCGACTGGCCAATGAATCCGTGCAGGCGCGCTGGACGCACGCCATGGATAGCGAACATGAGTTCTGGTGGCAGATTCATCATCAGCAACAGCGTTCGCATGAACTTTCCACGGTGGATTTGCCCTTGCCCGGCGGAGCCAGCCTGCCTTACAGCTATGACACCGATTTTGAAACGACGCGCGATGCCATTGAGTTTCAGCATACGCAAAAGCTGAATGACCCGTTGCGCCTGGTCTGGGGTGGCGAATGGCGACAAGATAGTGCGCGTTCGCACGCCTTTCTCGAAACCGATCTGCGGCGGAAGAACCGGCTCTACCGGCTGTTTGGTCATGTGGAATATCGCCCGCTCGATACGCTGACGCTGCATGGGGGGGCGATGTTCGAGCGCAATTCCATTTCGGGCAACTCGATTTCCCCCCGGCTGGCGGCAACCTGGTTGATCACCCCGGAGCAATCGCTGCGTGTCGGCATTTCACGCGCCAATCGAGCGCCGACGATCAATGAAGAATACGGCAGCCTGGTATTCCCTTCGCCGCCCGCATTGAACTGGCTGACCCGTGGCACGCCGCTCACCATCCTGTCGAAGAGTTCAGGCGGGCTGCGCGATGAACGTATCCTGTCGCGTGAAATTGGCTACACGCTGGAAAAACCCGACTGGCGACTGAGTGGCGACATCCGGGTTTTCAATGACCAGGTCGAACGCCTGATCGGGCTGACGCTCACGCAACCGGTCGTGACCATGAGCAACACCCTCGCCTGGGATTACGTCAACTCCACCGATACGGCGCGTGTACAAGGCATCGAAGCCAGCCTGCGCTGGCGCCCCTGGGCAGGTGGCCAGTTGCAGGCCACGGCAACGCGTACCCGGATTACCTCTGCCATTACAGATAGTACCCAGAGCGATCCATCCCCCCTTTTCAGCCTGCTCTACATGCAGGATTTGCCTGGTGAAACGAAATTCAGCGCAGGCTACTATCGGGTGGGCAGCATGAAATGGCAAAGCTCCCCAGATAGCCTGGCAGCCTATAACACGCTGGATTTACGCCTGGCACGCCAATTCCGCATGGCAGGACAAAAGCTGGAGATCGCCCTGGTAACCCGTAATGCGCTGGGCGGATATGCCAGTTACAAACCCGGCTTGTACGACCGGCGGGTTTCGTTCATACAGGTGAGTTGGGCTTATTGAACGGCTGGTTCAGAACGACTCCACATCACTCATCACGCGTCACACATTACGCGTCAATGCGGACGGTCTGCATCAGTGTGGCGGCGATTTCTTCAATGGATTTAGTGGTTGAATCCAGCCAGCGGATGCCTTCGCGGCGCATCATTTTTTGGGCGGCATCCACTTCGAAGCGACAGTTGTCGAGTGCGGCATAAACGCTGTCCGGGCGACGTTCGCGGCGGATTTGTGCGAGTCGTTCGGGGCTGATGGTCAGGCCAAACAGTTTGTGGCGATGACGTTCCAGGGTGCCGGGCAGCTTGCCGCGCTCGAAATCTTCGGGGATCAACGGATAGTTGGCGGCCTTGATGCCGAACTGTACGGCCAGATACAGGCTGGTCGGGGTTTTGCCGCTGCGCGAAACGCCCACGAGGATGACATCCGAACGGTCGAGGTCGGCATCGGTCACGCCATCGTCATGCGCCAGGGTGAAGTTGATGGCTTCGATCCGGTTGTCGTAAGTCTGGGTGTTCGCCCGCCCGTGCGAGCGGCCGATGGTGTGGGTTGAGCGCGTGCCCAGTTCCGCTTCCAGTGGCGCAATGAATACGCTGAAGAAATCGAGTATCAGCGCATTCGCGGCACCCAGGCTGGCGGCGACCTCCGCATCGATCAGGGTGGATACGACGATGGGGCGCTGCCCGTCACGTTCAGCAGCCAGGTGGATTTGCGTCACACATTCGCGCGCTTTGTCCGGTGTGTCGATGAAGGGCATGCGGATCTGGCGGAAATGGGTTTCTTCAAACTGGGATAGCAGGCTATGTGCCAGGGTTTCGGCGGTGATGCCGGTGCCATCCGAGACAAAAAATACGGTGCGTGCAGGCAACATGGCGTTTTCTGGTTACTGAGCTATGAACGGTATGACAAAATAAAGCTTTGCGGGGCGATGGGCAAATCTTTGCAAGTGGTTGGATTGCCTTCTGTCCCGCTCCATTTTTACAGAAGGAATCTCCATGAGTTACGTCATTTCCTTTGAACAACTGCGTATTGGCGATGTCGAGCAGGTGGGGGGCAAGAATGCCTCGCTGGGTGAGATGATCAGTCAGCTGACTGGCCGTGGTGTGCGCGTACCGGGCGGTTTTGCTACGACGGCGCAGGCGTATCGGGAATTTCTGGCGCATCAGGGGCTGGCGGCGCGGATCAACGCGCTGCTGGCCGCGCTGGATGTGGATGATGTGGCGGCATTGGCGCAGGCGGGCGCGCAGATTCGTCGATGGGTGGTCGATACGCCTTTTCCGCCCGCACTGGAGGCGGCGATTCATCAGTATTACCAGCAGCTGGTGAGCGATGGCGCGGCACATGCGAGTTTCGCGGTGCGCTCTTCCGCTACGGCGGAGGATTTGCCGGATGCTTCTTTTGCGGGGCAGCAAGAGAGCTTTCTCAATATTCATGGGTATGAAAATATCCTGCATGCCATCAAGGAAGTGTTTGCCTCGCTCTACAACGACCGCGCCATTGCCTATCGTGTGCACATGAATTTCGATCACGATAAAGTGGCTTTGTCGGCCGGTGTGCAGCGCATGGTGCGCTCTGATCGCGCATCTTCCGGGGTGATGTTCACGCTGGATACAGAATCCGGTTTCGATCAGGTGGTGTTCATCACCGCCAGCTATGGCCTGGGTGAAACCGTGGTGCAGGGTGCGGTGAATCCGGACGAGTTTTATGTGCATAAGCCCACCCTGGTGCAGGGCAAACCGGCGGTCATCCGGCGCAATCTGGGCTCCAAGCTCATCAAGATGGTGTTTGCCGATGAGAAGCGGGCAGGGCGCAGCACCGAAACCGTTGATGTTCCTGAAGTCGATCGTCAGCGTTTTTCATTGAGCAATGACGATGTGCTCGAACTGGCGCGTTACGCCATGCTCATCGAAGACCACTATGGGCGGCCGATGGACATTGAATGGGGCAAGGATGGCGATGACGGCAAGCTCTACATCTTGCAGGCGCGGCCGGAAACAGTGAAATCGCAAAATGCCGAATATGGGCTGGTGATCGAAAAATACCGCATCCGCCAGCATGGCAAGGTGCTGACCAGCGGCCGCGCCATCGGCCAGAAGATTGCGGCAGGACCGGTGCGGCTGGTCAAGAATGCCAGCGAAATGGGGCGGGTGCAGGCGGGCGACATCCTGGTCACGGACATGACCGATCCAGACTGGGAGCCGGTGATGAAAAAGGCCGGGGCGATCGTCACCAATCGCGGCGGGCGCACCTGTCATGCGGCGATCATTGCGCGTGAGCTGGGCATCCCGGCGATTGTGGGCTGCGGTAACGCCACGGCGTTGTTGAGTGAAAACGAGGCGGTGACCGTCAGTTGTGCCGAGGGCGATACCGGTTATGTGTATCGCGGCAAGCTGGATTTCGAGATCACCCGGCAGAGCACCGGCAATCTGCCGCCCTTGCCGGTGAAGATCATGATGAACGTCGGTAACCCCGAGCTGGCCTTCGAGTTCGCACAGATTCCGAACGCGGGGGTCGGGCTGGCGCGGCTGGAATTCGTCATCAACAACATGATCGGCATCCACCCTAAAGCGGTGCTTAATGTCGCGCAGATGCCGCCGCGTCTGCAGGAAGAAATCAGCCGTCGGGCGCGGGGCTATGCCGATCCGGAAACCTTCTTCGTCGAACGGCTGGTGGAAGGCGTGGCGACCATCGCGGCTTCGTTTTATCCCAAGCCGGTGATTGTGCGCTTGTCTGATTTCAAGTCGAACGAATACCGCAAGCTGCTGGGCGGCGAGCACTTTGAGCCGGAGGAAGAAAATCCCATGCTCGGCTTTCGCGGCGCGTCGCGCTATGCCGCGCAGAGTTTCCGCGACTGCTTCGCGCTGGAATGTCGGGCGATGAAGAAGGTGCGCGACGAGCTGGGGCTGACCAATGTCGAACTGATGGTGCCTTTTGTGCGGACTCCCGCCGAAGCGCGGGCGGTGGTCGATCTGCTGGCCGAGCAGGGTTTGAAGCGCGGTGCGCAGGGCCTGCGCCTCATCATGATGTGCGAGATTCCTTCAAATGCCTTGCTGGCCGATCAGTTCCTTGAAATATTTGACGGCTTTTCCATTGGCTCCAACGATCTCACCCAGCTCACCCTGGGGCTGGATCGGGATTCAGGGCTGGTGGCGGCTTCGTTCGATGAGCGGAATCCGGCGGTCAAGCAGTTGCTGTCGATGGCCATTTCCGCCTGCAATCGCCTGCACAAGTACATCGGCATCTGCGGGCAAGGTCCCTCCGATCACGCAGATTTTGCCGAGTGGCTGATGGATGAAGGTATCCAGACCATTTCACTGAATCCGGATACCGTGATTGACACCTGGGTGCGCCTGGCACGGCACCTTGATGCGCCGTAAAGTGAGGGGTTGGTGAATTGGTGAGGAGGCCGCCAGGCAAAACGAAATCTCGTTCTTTCGTTCCCATGCAAGCGGGGCGTGCCAGGGAAATGTGAGCGATTCGGGTGGTTTTGATGGTTAGAGGCATTTGAAAGCACTAGAAAGCACTAAACTGGATAAGGATTGTCTGGTTTGAATTTTGCCAAGTATGGTTGTTCAGGAGACGCACATGCCGACCACGAGTCGTTTACTTGTTATTGATGATGCCCGCGCGATTCTTCTGGCGGTGCAGGCTGCGCTGGCCGAGGCCACGGGTCAGCCGGTGGATGTGGCCGCCAGCCTGGCCGAGGCGCATCAGTTGATCGACGCGCATCCCGGTGGCTACGCCTCAGCGGTGGTGGATCTGAATTTGCCCGATGCCCCGGATGGCGAGGCGGTCGATTATGTGTTGATGCAGGGCATCCCCGTGATCGTGCTGACCGGTAACCTGAGCGAAAGTGTGCGAGATGCCATTTCGCAGCGGCCGATTGTGGATTATGTGGTCAAGCAGGGGGTCAATTCGATCAATGTTGTGTGTCAGAACGTGGTTCGCCTGAAACGCAATCTGGGGCGCAAGGTGCTGCTGATTGATGATAGCGGGAGCTTTATTGATTATCTGTCACAGGTGCTGTTACCGCAGGGCGTGACCCTCTTGACGGCCAGCACAGGCGCGAAAGCGCTGGCTTGTTTTGACGAGCACCCGGATATCGCGGTAGCACTGGTGGATTTTCATTTGCCGGATATGGATGGGGTGCAGCTGGTTGGCAATTTGCGCGGGCGGTTTCATGCAACCCAGCTGGCACTCATCGGCATGACCGCATCGACCGAACCGTTCGTCGCCGTGCGGTTTTTCAAGGCGGGAGCCAATGACCTGCTCCGCAAGCCTTTTCTGGATGAGGAGCTGGTTAGCCGTTTTAATGCTTGTCTGGATAATCTGGACAATATTTCAACCATCGCCGAGCAGGCGAATCGCGATTATCTGACGAGCCTGTATAACCGCCGCTGCCTGTTTGATCTGGGCGAAAAACTTTTCAAGAATGCGCAGCGCGGCCATATTCAGCTGCTGGCGGCTATTTTTGATATTGACCACTTCAAACAGATCAACGATACCTGGGGGCATCAGGCCGGAGATGCGGTGCTGAAGCTGGTGGCGCATGAATTGCAGCAGACCTTGCGGGGCGGCGATCTGCTGGCGCGGATAGGCGGCGAGGAGTTTTGCCTGCTGGCGGTCAACGTGACAGAGCCGCTGCAATTTGTGGATCAGCTCAGGCAACGGATCGAGTCGCTGGAAGTCGATGTGGGCACAGGCAGAATCCACGTTACCCTGAGCGCAGGGATTGCGGGGCGTTTGGCTGAATCACTGGATGCCACGCTGCGTGTGGCAGATGGCGCGCTCTACGAAGCCAAGCGTAGCGGCCGTAATCGCACGGTTGTTGCGGAATGAAGTGCCGGGTTTGATAAAACGATCCCTGATGATGGAACCCGTAATCAGCGTTTGAGTGATGTCACTCCCGCACGGGCACGACGGAAAACAAGGACAGAGCCTGCGGGATGTCGTCTGACATTCATCGCGTAGCCGATCGAAGAAAGGAAAAAACGAATGCATCCTGAATGGTGGTGGTGGGCGGTGGGCGGTATCGCGCTGGTGCTGGCCGAGCTGGCTATCCCGGTGTTTGTGCTGATCTGGTTCGGCCTGGGCGCGTTGGGGGTTGCCCTGATTGTGGCACTCCTGCCCGCCATGGAGCTGACGTTGCAGCTCCTGGTCTGGCTGGTGATCTCCTCGTCGCTGGTGATCGGCTGGTTCAAGCTCTTCAAGCCCAGCCTACACAAGACACGCATCGGCATGTCGGCGGCCAATATCATCGGCGAATGTGGCCTGCTCACGCATGATGTCGCCCCGTTTCAGAAAGGCGAGGTGCGTTTTCAGAAACCGATGGTCGGTTCCGATGTCTGGCCGTGTATTGCCGACAGCGCGATCACGGCGGGCGAGCGGGTCAAGGTGCTGGCGGTTGAAGGTAGTCTTTTGAAGGTAAGCAAACTCTAAAGGAGGAAACCATGGGTGCTGGAACTGTTGTTGTCATTGCGCTGCTGATTTTTGTGGTGGTCACACTGGCCAAGGGCGTGCGTATCGTGCCGCAGGGGACGGAGTGGATCGTGGAACGCCTGGGTAAATACCATGTGACCCTGCATCCGGGGCTCAATATCGTGATTCCCTATCTCGACAATATCGCCTACAAGCTGATTACCAAGGACATCATCCTTGATGTGCAGGAGCAGGAGGTGATCACCAAAGATAACGCGGTGATCGTGGTCAATGCCATTGCCTTCATCAAGATTACCGATCCGATCAAGGCGGTGTATGGCGTGACGGATTTTTCCGAGGCGATCCGCAACATGATCATGACCACGCTGCGTTCCATCGTCGGCGACATGAACCTCGATGAAGCTCTTTCCAGTCGCGACCAGATCAAGGCGCGGCTGCGCGAAAGCATTGCGGATGAAGCGATCGACTGGGGCTTGACGGTCAAATCGGTTGAAATCCAGGACATCAAGCCATCGGAATCCATGGTGCGCGCGATGGAAGCGCAGGCTTCAGCCGAGCGCGAGCGCAAGGCCATGGTGACCAAGGCCGAAGGCACCAAGCAGTCGGCCATTCTGCAAGCCGAAGCCCGCCTCGAAGCCGCCAAGCGCGATGCCGAAGCGCAGGTGACGCTGGCCGAAGCCAGTGCCGAGGCCATCCGCCGTGTGGCCGCCGCCATCGGCAATCAGGATGCACCGATGCGCTACATGCTGGGCGAACGTTACCTGGCCGCGATGGGCAAACTGACGGAATCCGCCAATACCAAGACCGTGGTGCTGCCCGCCGATATACAGGAATCTCTGAGCGGGATACTGGGGCGTAGCAAGGCTTTGTAAGGGGTATGTGTCATGAGTGAGTCGCGAGAATCAGAAGATCGACGAGCGTTTTGATTTTGATCGTTTGCTGGACGCGCTGTTTGATCGGTTTCTCATCAGCTTTGACGAGCATGGTGTGTTACTCATCGCGCCTGGATTGGCCGGGTGCGACGTGCAGTCCTTGGGCATTTCGCCTAGCATGAAACTGCGTTGGGTCAATGCGCTGCACCAGCCGTATCTGGCGCTGCATTGCGACCGTTTGGTGCAAACCCGGCCTGTGGGGTAGCGTGTGGTCGAGTGGTCGAGTGGTCGAGTGGTCGCGTGAATTCAGTTCAGATCAGCCGCGCGTCGATTTCATCAGGCGATTTTTTTCGCGGTCCCAGTCGCGCTGTTTTTCGCTTTCGCGCTTGTCAAACTGCTTTTTGCCCTTGGCCAGCCCCACGGTGAGCTTTACGCGGCCTTTGGAAAAGTGCAGGTCGACGGGGACGAGCGCGTAACCGGAGCGTTCCACCTTGCCGATCAGCTTGCTGATTTCAGCGGCGTGCATCAGCAGTTTGCGGGTGCGCACCGGGTCGTGGCGGTCGTGGGTTGATGCCTGTGTGAGCGGGCTGATGTGTGCGCCGATCAGGTAAATTTCGCCGTTGCGCAAGATCACATAGGCTTCCTTGATCTGCGCCCGACCGGCGCGGATCGCCTTGGCTTCCCAGCCTTCCAGCACCAGCCCGGCCTCGAAGCGATCTTCGATGAAGTAGTCGTGAAAGGCTTTCTTGTTTTCGGCGATGCTCATGGTGGCGTAGGCGTAGGCGTGGGGTGAGTGTGGTCGGGTCGGAATAGCGCGCTAAAATGGCGAATATTCAGGACATTTTATCTCACCCCGCACCATGGCCGTCGTTGAAAAATCTGTATTGATTGAGCGCAGTGCCGCGCAGATGTTTGATTTGGTCGATTGCGTCGAGGACTATCCAAAATTTCTGCCCTGGTGCGGCGGGGCGACGGTGATCGAACGCAGTGCGGAAAAGACCGTGGCGCGGGTCGATATCAGCTATCACGGCGTCAAATCACACTTTTCCACCGAGAACGCCAAGGATTATCCGCGCCAGATGGACATGCGTCTGCTCGATGGCCCGTTCCGGCAGCTTGATGGCTGCTGGCGTTTCAAGCCCCTGGGCGAAACCGCCTGCAAGGTGGAATTTCATCTGCATTACGAATTTTCCAGCCGCCTGTTGGAAAAGGTGGTGGGGCCGGTGTTCAATCACATCGCCAACACTTTCATCGAATCCTTCGTCAAACGCGCCCAGCAGGTTTATGGCTGAGGCTGAAGGGGGCGCGGATTAAATCCGTTCGCCCTGAGTTTTTTTGAGTTCTTCTGAACCCTCCTGAGCACTTTGGGCGACCTCAAGACAAGCCTGCCGAAGGGCATGCTTCGTTAATCCAAGGGCTTCGACAAGCTCAGCCCGAACGGTGGCGAGTCAATCTTAATCTGCGTTTCCTGAGCCGGCGCACGGCTGACGCAACAGGCTGTGTCGCGCAGGCTGTTGGAACCGGCGACCGGGTCAAAGCATTCTCCGTCAAGTATCCGGTTGACATCGCCCGCGCCATCTTCAAATTGCCACCAGCCGTACTGTGCGCAAACGACTTCACGAGCCAGATGCCGGTCGAAGCGGGCGCGGGCGCGCATGCTGCCCAAAGCGGTGTGCACTTCCACCCAGTCATGTTCGGCAATGCCGCGTGCCTGCGCGGTTTCGGGGTGGATTTCCAGCAGGGGTTCCGGCATGCGTCGGCGCAGCGAGGGCAGGGTGCGTTGCTGGCTGTGGCAATACTGCGGCCATTTGGCGGTGATGAGCTGGAGATCCAGCAACGGTGCGGCGTTTTGTATGATGGGCTGGCCATCGGGTAGCGGGTCTTGCCCTAGATCGCGCAGGCGTTCGCAATAGAGTTCGATGCGTTGGCTGGGCGTGGCGAATCCGGTTTGCCGGTATTTTTGATAACGGGGGGGCAAAGTGAGCGAAATGCCTGCGGGCGAGTTGCGGAGCTGTTCGGCGGTCAGCCCGGTGGGAGCCAGCTGGGCGCGGAGTCCGGCTTCCATATTGCCCTTGAAGAAGGTGTCATCCAGCCCCAGTCGATGCGCCAGTTCGAAAATGATCCAGGTATCTGGCCGCGATTCGCCTTGCGGGGCGACCAGTGCCGGGCGGAGTTGCACCAGGGATTCTGCCTGTGCGCTGACCTGAAAACCGGCCTGCAATCCTTCGCGCTCCCAGGCGGTGCAAACGGGCAGCAGCAGATCGGCCCAGCGCGCTGTGGGCGTTTCGTGCAGTTCGGTGATGGCAAAGAAATCAAGCTGCGCCAAAGCCTCATGGCATAACTTCGTTTGCGGTTTGGAAAGCAGAAAATTGCTGCCAAAGGAGAGGAGGCACGCGACTTCATAAGGTTCATGTGCCACCACCGCGCGGAACAGGTCGCGGGTGGTGATCCAGCCTTTTTGCGCGGGGCCTTGCGGTCGTTCAGCCAACCCCAAAGTTTGCTCACGTTCTTCGGGCGTGACCTGTGCAAAGCCGCTCATGTCGGCGATCGGCGGTTTGTCGAACCAGACATTGCCGCCCGCTGCGTCGAGGCCGCCGGTCAGGGCATACAGCACGGCAATCGCCCGGCCAGTCTGCGTGGCGTTGGTGTGCTGGCAGGTGCCTGTCCAGGTGAAAAAGCTCAGCGGCCGGTGGTGGGCGAGCAGGGCGGCGGCGGCATGCAGATCGGCGATCTCGATCCCTGTGGCCGCCGCCACGGCAGCGGGAGTCCATTGCGCGCAGCGGGTGGCCAGATGCTCGAAAACCGGCTGGCAGGCGATGATGCCGTGGCTGCCTTGAACCTGGAAATGGCCACGCAAGGCAAATTGACCGGATTTTTGTGTGTTGGGCGGGTGCGCCGGGGCGGCTTCGGCAGCGTGCGTCGTCAGGTTCCAGAGCAGACGCTGGGCAGGGTCGCCCGCAGGCGACAGGTCGGCGGCACTGAGCAGGCGGCCTTCCGTGGTCATCAGAAAGGGCGCATCACTCCAGCCTTCCAGAAAGTCGGCATCGGTTTGATCTGCCGTGATCAGCAGATGCGCCAGCCCCAGCGCCAGCGCACCATCGCTGCCCGGACGCGGGCGCAGCCAGAGATCGGCAGAAGCCGCCAGCCCCGCCCGGCGCGGGTCGATGACGATCAGCTTCGCGCCGCGCTTGCGGGCCTGCTGTACGGCGGTGGCCTGCGCTAGCCAAGTGTTAGCGGGGTTGAAACCCCACAGCAGGATACATTGCGTCTGCGCGTAATCGGGCATGCCGATGCCATTGCCCCAGCTCAGCGCGGGCGCGAAATCCTTGTGCCAGTTGCAGTTTTCGGTGGCAAAGACCAGATTCGGGCTTTTCAGCGCATGCGCCAGTCGATGCACCCAGACAAAGCTGTCGGCCATCGCCGTGCCGCTGGGTGTGGCCACCCCCAGTGCCAGCCCGCGTGCGCCATGGCGGTCAATGGTGGCGCGTATTTTTTCCGCCAGCAGATCGAGTGCTGCATCCCAAGAGATCGCCTGCCAGCCCGGATCCCCGCCATCCTTGGGGCGGCTGCGGCGTAGGGGTTGCAAAATGCGGGTCGGGTCGTACACCGCTTCCGGTGCGGCCTTGGCCTTGACGCAAAGTGCTGCGCCCGTCGGATGCGCCGGATCGGCATCCACCCGCGTCAGCACGCCTTCATCCAGCGTGGCGATGCAGCCGCAGCGCGAAATGCATAGCGCGCAATAAGAGTGACGTTGTTCGATGCTCATGGCGGTTTTTCTGGGCGGGAGGTTTAGTGTAGACCTTGCGTGAAGCTTCGGGTTCGCTCATGCCGTCTGTAATTTAGAATATACTAATATACGAATTATCCTGAAAGGAGCGTCATCATGCCGATGGCTCATTTGTTGCTGCTGACGGTCATCGGCCTGTGTGCCGGGCTGGCCTCGGGGATGTTTGGCATCGGCGGCGGGATATTGATCGTTCCTGCGCTGATCTATTTTTTGGATTACAGCCGTGAAATGGCGACGGGTACCAGCCTGGCGGTGCTGTTGCCGCCGGTGGGCATAGCGGCGGTGATGGTGTTTTATCGTCATGGCAATGTCGATTTCCCTGCGGCCGTTGTGCTGGCCGTATGTTTGCTGGCGGGGGGCTGGCTGGGCGCGCATCTGGCCAGCGACTGGAATCCGGCATTCATGAAAATTCTGTTCGGCCTGTTTGTCACTGTGGTCGGCTTGTACATTTTGTATGACGCGCTGCGCCCGGCCTGATGGACGGATGGATGGGCAGATGGATGAGCGCAGCGCAAAATTTTTTATCAGCAAAAAGGAGGCATCATGAAAGGAAATGCAGGTGGTCTGGATCGTGCTTTACGCGTAGTCGCTGGTTTGGCACTGCTGGCCTGGGTGGCACTATTCAACGGGCCCGTCTGGGCGTGGGTGGGTATTGTTCCACTGCTGACGGGGGCGATCGGGGTTTGCCCGGCTTACCAGTTGCTGGGGATCAACACCTGCTCGGTGAAGAAGTAAGTTTGTCGCACGGTGGGCAGCGCATCCGGGGCGTGGCCGGGATAAAATCCGGCCTCTACCCCGATGTGGATGCCCCTCATGACATACGTTCAGTCTCAGGAAAAGTCTCAGGAAAAGTCACAAAAAACCGTGCAGGTTGAGGTGATTTACGCGCTGGTGCAACGTCAGGAGCGGGTCAGCCTGAAACTGCCTGCAGGAAGCACCTTGCAGCAGGCCATCGATCAATCCGGGTTGCTCGAAAAGTATCCGGAAATTGATCCGGGCAAACTCAAAACCGGTATTTACGGCAAACTCAGCAAGTCAGATGCGCTGTTGCGTGACCGGGATCGCGTGGAAATCTACCGGCCACTGATCGCCGATCCCAAGGAAGTCCGCAAACAACGGGCGGCCGAGGGCAAAGTGATGAAGAAGGGCGGCGGCAGCGAGGCGGAAGCGTAGGAAACGTTCGATGCATGAGTCTGTTGGCGATCGCCGCAGGGCGTTTTGTTTCGTTTCGTGTGCCGATACCGCAAAATCTGTTCGACAGCGGCTATCTGCGTAAGGCGGACAGCCTCGCCGAACTCGCTAGTTAACTGACGATGGATCCTGCCGTGCTCACGGCGATAGTGACCCGGTTCAACGGTTCTGCCCTGGACGGGCGCGATGCGGATTTTGGTCGTGGCGAAAGTGCATACGGCAAGTGCTTCAGCGATCCGACGGCGCAAGCGTGGGGATTGCCGCCGGGTATCGCGTATAATCCTGCCTTTGGAATCAAGGAAAGAAGATGCGAGTTCTCCACAAGGCGCTGACATTCGACGATGTTCTGCTCGTTCCCGCGCACTCCAATATTCTGCCGCGTGATGTTTCTCTCGATACGCAACTGACGCGTAATATCCGTTTGCGGATGCCGCTGGTTTCCGCCGCGATGGATACGGTGACTGAATCCCGTCTGGCGATTGCGCTGGCACAAGAGGGTGGCATCGGCATTATCCACAAAAATCTGTCGCCCAAGGCGCAGGCTGCTGAGGTGGCGCGTGTCAAGCGTCATGAATCCGGGGTGCTGAAAGATCCGATTACCGTTCCGCCTTCGATGACGGTGCGTGAGGTGGTGGCACTGACGCGTCAGCATCGTTTTTCCGGCCTGCCGGTGCTTGAAGATGGCCGCGTGGTGGGCATCGTCACCAACCGTGATCTGCGTTTTGAATCCAATCTGGATCAGCCGGTCAAGAACATCATGACCCCGCGTGAACGCCTCATCACGGTGAAGGAGGGCGTATCCACCGACGAGGCCAAGGCACTGATGCACAAGCATCGCCTGGAGCGCGTGCTGGTCGTCAATGATGACTTCGAATTGCGTGGCCTGGTGACGGTCAAAGATATCCTGAAATCCACCGAATATCCCAATGCCTGCAAGGACACGCATGGCAGTTTGCGTGTCGGTGCGGCGATCGGTGTCGGCGCGGGTACCGAAGAGCGTGCCGCGCTGCTGGTGGAAGCCGGCGTGGATGTGCTGGTGGTGGATACCGCGCATGGCCATTCTCAGGGCGTGCTCGATCGCGTGAAATGGGTCAAACAGAATTTCCCGCAGGTGGAGGTCATCGGTGGCAATATCGCCACGGCCAGCGCCGCACTCGCCCTGGTCGATCAGGGTGCAGATGGTGTCAAGGTCGGCATCGGCCCGGGTTCGATCTGCACCACGCGTATCGTGGCCGGAGTGGGTGTGCCGCAGATTTCAGCGATTGATAACGTGGCCACGGCACTGGCCGGAACAGGCGTGCCGATGATCGCCGATGGCGGGATCCGTTATTCAGGCGACATTTCCAAGGCGATTGCGGCGGGCGCCAATGTCGTCATGCTCGGCGGCCTGTTTGCCGGGACGGAAGAAGCACCGGGTGAAACCGTACTGTATCAGGGACGCTCCTACAAATCCTATCGCGGCATGGGCAGTTTGGGCGCGATGAAAGATGGCGCGGCCGACCGTTATTTTCAGGAAAGCGATGCCAACGTCGAGAAACTCGTCCCCGAAGGCATCGAAGGGCGAGTGCCCTACAAGGGGCCGGTGGTGGCGGTCATTCATCAGCTGATGGGTGGCCTGCGTGCGTCGATGGGGTATGTGGGCAGTGCCACCATCGACGACATGCGTGCGCGTGCCGAATTCGTCGAAATCACTTCGGCGGGCATCCGCGAGTCTCACGTTCATGACGTGCAGATCACCAAGGAAGCACCGAATTATCACGTCGATTGAAGCAAGCAGACGAGTCTGGGGCGGCTGCGTGCCGCCCTTGTTGTTTTGTGTCACAGAAACGGACAGGAATATCTCATGAGCCACCAGAAAATCCTCATCCTCGATTTCGGTTCCCAGGTCAGCCAGTTGATTGCCCGGCGCGTGCGCGAGCAACAGGTGTATTGCGAACTGCATCCCTTCGACGTGGCGGACGATTTCATCCGCCAGTTTGCCCCGCAAGGCATCATTCTTTCCGGTGGGCCGAATTCAGTGTACGAAGCACTGGAATGGAAAGTGCCGCAAATCGTGTTTGAACTAGGCGTGCCCGTGCTGGGCATCTGCTACGGCATGCAGACCATGGCGCAGCAGCTCGGTGGCAAGGTGGAAAGCTCCGGTCAGCGCGAGTTCGGTTATGCTGAAATCCGCGCACGCGGGCATTCAAAGCTGTTTGCCGACATCCAGGATCGCAGCAATGCCGAAGGACATGGCCTGCTTGATGTCTGGATGAGCCATGGCGACAAGGTCACCGAACTGCCGCCTGGCTTCAAAGTGATCGCCAGCACGCCGTCCTGCCCGGTGGCGGCGATGGCCGACGAAACACGCCGCTTTTATGCCGTTCAGTTTCATCCCGAAGTCA
The DNA here is from genome assembly GCA_018061005.1 of Sterolibacterium sp. Taxonomy (GTDB): domain Bacteria; phylum Pseudomonadota; class Gammaproteobacteria; order Burkholderiales; family Rhodocyclaceae; genus Sterolibacterium. The sequence continues at coordinate 28,274 of JAGOVA010000034.1, forward strand.
CGCATACCCTCAAGGGCAAGGACATGTTTGCCCGCTTCGTGCATGACATCTGCGGCTGCGGCCACGACTGGAACATGCCGGATTACGTCAACGAAGCGATTGCCCGGGTGCGCGCCCAGGTCGGTCAGGAAGAAGTGATCCTTGGCCTTTCCGGCGGTGTCGATTCGAGTGTGGTGGCTGCACTCCTGCATCGGGCGATCGGCGATCAGCTCACCTGTGTGTTCGTTGATAACGGCTTGCTACGTCTCAACGAGGGCAAGCAGGTGATGGAAACTTTCGCCCGCAATTTGGGTGTCAAAGTGATCCATGTTGATGCCTCGGCACAATTCCTGGAGCATCTTAAGGGGGTTTCCGATCCGGAACAGAAACGCAAGATCATCGGCCGCGAATTTGTCGAAGTCTTTCAGGCCGAAGCCGCCAAACTGCCGCAGGCCAAGTGGCTGGCACAAGGCACGATCTATCCGGATGTCATCGAATCGGCGGGCGCGAAAACGGGCAAGGCGCACGCCATCAAAAGTCATCACAACGTCGGTGGTCTACCGGAAACCCTGCATCTCAAGCTGCTGGAACCGCTGCGTGAATTGTTCAAGGACGAAGTGCGCGAACTGGGCATCGCCCTTGGCCTGCCACATGACATGGTCTACCGCCACCCCTTCCCCGGCCCGGGCCTGGGCGTGCGCATCCTGGGTGAAGTCAAACAGGAATACGCCGACTTACTGCGCCGCGCCGATGCCATTTTCATCGACGAATTACGCGCCCATCAGCAAGGCGAGCTGAGCTGGTATGACATGACCAGCCAGGCCTTTGCCGTATTCCTGCCAGTGAAAAGTGTCGGCGTGATGGGCGATGGCCGCACTTACGAATACGTCGTCGCCCTGCGCGCCGTACAAACGCAAGACTTCATGACCGCCCACTGGGCCGAATTACCGCACAGCCTGCTCGGCAAGGTCAGCAACCGCATCATCAACGAAGTGCGCGGCATCAATCGCGTGGTCTACGATATTTCCGGAAAACCCCCTGCGACGATCGAGTGGGAATAATTACATAGCCTTTCGGTACTATTCGTACCTATTCAGAAAACACGAAAACCCCTTGGTAAAACAAGGGGTTTTCTGTTTTTTACTATTCCTGACTATTCAGGGTAGCCCACTTCTGGAGACGGTATCGGTGACGGTATTGGCATTTCTTCAGAGCTTCCGTAACATCGAT
>JAGOVA010000035.1 GCA_018061005.1 Sterolibacterium sp.
GTCGGGGTCGATCGGCAGGTAGGCGCCGCCGGCCTTGAGGATGGCCAGCAGGCCGATGATGAGGTCGAGGCTGCGTTCCATGAACAGCCCGACCAGCTGGTTGGGGCCGACGCCCTGTTGTTGCAGGGCATGCGCGAGCTGGTTGCTGCGTTGTTCGAGCTGGGCGTAACTGAGGGTGTGGCCTTCGTGCACCACGGCCACGGCCTGCGGCGTGCGCTGTGCCTGCGCGCTGATCTGCTGGGCCAGGGTGAGACTGGAGGGTGAGGGTGAAGCGGATGAGGGGTGGGCGTTGAAGCCGTGCAGTACGGCGCGCCGTTCGTCATCCGGCAGGATGGACAGGCGGCAGGCGGGTGTTTCCGCTGCAGTTTCCAGTGCCACGAGCAGTCCCTGCAGCGCCGTTTGCAGATAGGCCGCCAGACGCGGCGCGCCGACCTGGGTCTCCGTCTGGGCGGTGATGACGAAATCCTGCCCCAGATCATCAACCGACACCGTCAAGGGGTAATTGGTACGTTCGTGGCTGGCCAGCAAGGTGATGCCCGTATCCGCAGGAGGCACACCCAGCGCGCTATGGCGGAAATTCAGCACGGCGCTGAACAACGGCAGTGGGGGGGCAACGCGGCTGGCGCGCTGCGCTTCGGCCAGCGCGGTTTGTTCATGGCGCAACAGGTCGATCAGCTCACGATGGACACGCTCCACCAGGCTGGCCACGCTGACTTCGGCCAGCGACACCCGCAGAGGGAGCGTATTGATGAACATGCCCAGCACCTGCCCGGCGCCCTCCCCGCTTTGCAGACGGCCGGACAGCACGCTACCGAACACCACATCCTCACGCTGGCTGCACTGCGCCACCACCAGCGCCCATGCGGCATGGAACAGCGCGGCCACACTGACCTGACGACGACGCGCGGCACTGCGTAAGCCACTGGCGAGGGCGGCATCCAGTTCGATCCGGGATTCTTCAAGCTGGCTGCCATCGCCATGCACGTCGAGCAGGCCAAACGGGGTCGTCGGCTCCTCGACATCGGCCAGCCGTGCCCGGAAATAGGCACTGCCATCATGCTGCCCCGCCTGGGTCAGTGCCTGAGCCACGAAACTGCGGTAGGCCAGCGGCACGGGCAGTTGCGCCGCTTGCCCGGAGAGAATGGCAAACACTTCGCTGACCAGAATTTCCAGCGAAACGTGATCGCTGATGATGTGATGCAGCAGCAACACCAGATAACAGCCTTTGCCCTGCGGGTCGCCGGCCTGCTGGATCTGCAGCAGCGGTGCTTTCTGCAAATCCATACGCAGGCTGTGCGGTGCAATGCGCGCTTCGAGTTGCCGCAGCGGATCGTGCTCGCCATCCAGATCAAAATGCTCGACCGACAGTTCGACCTGGCGCAACACCACCTGCACCGCTCGCTCCAGACCACGCCAGACGATGCTGCTGCGCAGGATGTCATGACGCTGCACGACCTGGCGCAACGCCACCAGAAAGGCATCGCACTGGGCAACCGATTGCAGGTGCAGCAGCGTTGGCAGGATGTAGGTATCGCCTGCCTCAACATTGAGCTGATGATGGAACAGGAGACCTTCCTGCAAGGGAGCCAGCGGGTAGATGTCCTGTATGTTCGCCACCCCACCCGGCACGCTGGCCACGATCAGGTCGATCTCGTGCTGGCCTAGCGACACCAGCGGCAGCAGATCCGGCGTGATCGCCATGCAGCCGGATGGAATCCGGTTGGGCGGCACGCTCCAGGCAGGTTCCGACGGCAGCAGCCCGCCCTGGGCAATAGCCCCTGCCAGCGCGGCGGGGGTTGGGTATTCAAAAATGCTGCGTGCATCGACACGCACCCCGGCCTGACGCAGCCGTTCGAGCACCTGCACGATCAGCAACGAATGGCCGCCCAGTTCAAAGAAGTCATCGTGACGACGGATACGGGTCGCATCCGGCAACCCCAATGCCTGTTGCCAGACGCGCGCCACCAGGCTTTCCAGCTCACCCTGGGGCGCGTCATCCGCCGCACCCGTCTGACGAAAATCGTCGATCCCCGGCACGGGCAAAGCGCGCACATCGCGCTTGCCGTGCGCGGTGAGCGGCATCTGCGCGAGCAGGACAAAAGCGGCAGGCACCATGTATTCCGGCAAGACCGCACGCAGCCGGGTCTTCAGCGCCTCCAGATCCGTACTTGCGCCATTTTCTCCATCACGCAGGGTCAGATAGGCCACCAGCCGTTTGTCATGTGCCGCACCCGGCACGTCTTCGCGCGCCAGCACGACCACATCGGCATAGCGTTGATCGGCGGCTATCTGTGCCTCGATTTCGCCCAGCTCGATCCGGAAGCCACGAATCTTGACCTGATGGTCGTTGCGCCCCAGGTATTCGAGCGTGCCATCCGCGCACCAGCGTGCCAGATCGCCTGATTTGTAGAGGCGCGCCGCTGGATCGCTGGCATACGGATGCGGAATGAAACGTTCGGCCGTCAGCGCCGGGCGATTGAGATAGCCCCGCGCCAGCCCTGCACCACCCACATGGATTTCCCCCGGCACGCCAAGCGGCACGGGCTGCAAACGCGCATCAAGCAGATAGACCTGCAGATCGGGCAAGGCGATGCCGACATTGCTGCCCGTACCAGCTTCGATATCCGCACGCGAGAGTGCGCGGAAGGTGACATGCACTGTGGTTTCGGTGATGCCGTACATATTGACGAGACGCGGCTGATCGACGCCATTGCGGGCAACCCACGGCCTGAGTGTGTGCATTTCCAGTGCTTCGCCACCGAAAATCACCTGCCGCAGCCCATGATGCAAATTGGGTGTGTCTTCCAACAATTCGCCCTGGGCGGCGATCAGCTGGCGGAAGGCACTGGGCGTCTGGTTGAGCACCGTCACCTGTTCGCGACAGAGCAGGCGATAGAAGTCCTGCGGCGAACGGGTCACCGCTTGCGGAACGATGACCAGTCGCCCGCCGTGCAGCAACGCACCCCAGATTTCCCACACAGAAAAATCGAAGGCGAACGAATGGAACAGCGTCCAGACATCCTGAGTGCCAAAATCAAACAGCGCCGCCGTGCTATCGAACAACCGGGTGACCTGACGATGTTCGATCATCACACCTTTGGGATGCCCGGTGGAGCCCGAAGTGTAGATGACATACGCCAGATGCTGCGGCTGCACCGGCACGCGTTGCGGCTTCGCGCCATGCCGGGGGGGGCGGGGCCGATCAACGTCCAGCGCGATGACCTGGGCTGCGCTGGCGGGCAGGCGCGGCTTGAGTGACTGCTGGGTCAGAATGATCTCTGGCGCGGCATCTGCCAGCGTGTAAGCCATGCGCTCCGCCGGATAATCCGGGTCGATGGGCAGGTACGCGCCGCCGGCCTTGAGAATAGCCAGCAAGCCGACGATCATGTCCAGACCACGCTCGCAACAGATCGCCACCCGCTGATCCGGCTGCATCCCGCGCGCGACAAGCTCATGCGCCCACTGGTTGGCGCGGGCATCGAGCTCGCCATAGGTCAGGTGTTCGTCGCCATCACTCACGGCCAGCGCTGTGGGCTGGGTGCTGGCCCATGCTTCAAACCGCGCATGCAGGGTTTGCACCGGTGGGGGGGAGTCATGGCGACGCAAGGCACTGAAATTTTCCAGCAGGGTTTGGCGTTCTTCAGGCGGCAGCACGTCCAGCTCAAGCGCCGGACGTGCGGCCCCGCCCTGCGCCAGCGCATCCACCAGTGAAGACAGGGCGGTTTGCAAAAAGGCATTGAAGCGCGCGGCAGAAACACGCCGGTCGATCTGGGTTTCCAGCGTATAGCCGCTGCCCAGATCATCCACATTCAGGGTCAGCGGGTAATTGGTGCGCTCCTGGCTGGCCAGGATTTCGAAACCATGCGCCTGCTGCAAGCCCTGCCCCTGCCCGACGGACGAGCTATGCCGGTAATTCAGCATCGCGCTGAACAAGGGGGTGGAGGCAGGCAGGCCGCTGCAACGCTGCGCCAGGGCGAGTGTCGCTTGTTCGTGACGTAGCAGTTCGATCAGTTCACGGTGGGTCTGTTCGACCAGCGCAGCCACCCCCTGCCCTTGCAGGTTCAGCCGCAGCGGCAAGGTATTGATGAACATGCCGATCATCTGGTCGGCGCCGACGGTGTTCTGCAGGCGACCGGAAAGCACGCTGCCAAAGACCACATCGCCAGAATCGCGCCCACTGGTGCGCGCCAGCACCAGTGCCAGGGCGACATGAAACAGCGTCGCCGGGCTGACGTGATACTGCCGCGCGCTCTGGCGCAGACGACGGGAAAGTTCAGCGGGCAGGCTCAGGCGGGCAGCGTCGATCTGGCCACCGTCACCGTGCACATCAACGAGACCAAACGGCGCCGTCGGTTCGCTGATCTCGCCCAGACGTGCGCGGAAGTGGGCTTCGGCGGCTGCGTGGCCGTGCTGCTGCAATGTCTGGGCAACGTGGTTGCGATACTGCAGGGGTTGCGGCAGGGGTTGCAAAAGCGGCACCGACCCTGCAAGCAGGGTTTGAATTTCTTGCAGGATGATTTCCAGCGACACATGATCACTGATGATGTGATGCAGTTGCAGCAGCAGGTAGTGCTGATGCTTGCTGACATCATCGGCAGTTTGCAGGCGGATCAGCGGGGCGCGACGCAGGTCGAGCCACTGGTGTTGCGGCGCCATGCGCGCCTGCATCTGGGCGAGGAGATCGCGACCGGGATTCAGCTGACTGTCGATGGCCTCGACGGCCAGAACCGCCTGGCACTGGACGACCTGCACGGGCTGGAGCTGACCTTCCCAGTGGAACGCACTGCGCAGGATGTCGTGCCGTGCAATCACCTGCTGCAAGGCAGCCACAAAGCGGTCGCGCTGCGCCGGGCTGTCGACCCGCATCAGGATCGGCAGGATGTAGGCGTCGTTGTCCGGGTTGAGGATATGATGAAAGAGGATGCCTTCCTGCAGCGGTGCCAGTGGGTAGATGTCCTGGATATTGCGGGCTCCCCCGGGAATCTGCCCAACCAGTGTGTCGATGGCCTGCGGGCTCAGTTGAATGAGCGGCAGCATGTCGGGAGTGATGCGGCGGCTGCCCGGCGGAATCTGGTTCGGCGGCACGGGGACGAGCCACGGGCGCGCGCTGGTGTCCTGGGCTTTTTCCAGGGTTGCGTCCGGGGTCGCTGCAGCCGCATCTGCATCCACCAGCAAGGCAGCGGCCAGCCCGGCCGGGGTGGGATGCGTGAAGATTTGGCGGACGTGGCTGTGCAGACCGCATTGCCGCATTTGTTCCAGCAGGCGGACGATGAGCAGGGAGTGGCCGCCCAGATCGAAGAAGTTGTCGTGACGACCGATGCGCGGCTGGCCCAGTAGCGTTTGCCAGAGTTCGACCAGCAGGGTTTCGAGCTCACCTGCGGGCGGGCTGTACGCGCTTTCGTTCGGGGAAAACTCGGGGGCAGGCAAGGCTTTGCGGTCGAGCTTGCCATTGGGGGTCAGGGGCAGCTGATCGAGGATGACGTAGGCGGCAGGCCACAGATAATCCGGGAGCTGCTGTTTGATCTGCTGACGCAGCGCCTCCAGCGCAAAGCCTGCACTGGTTGCCTGCGCTGCCTGCACTGTCTGCTGGCCTGCCTGCGGTTCGCGCACCGACAGGGTGAGATAGGCCACCAGACGCCGGTCGCCCGGCTGGTCTTCACGAACAAGCACAGCGGCATCGCGGATACCGGGATAGGCGACAAGCCTGGCTTCGATTTCACCCGGCTCGATGCGAAAGCCTCTGATCTTGACTTGCTGATCATTGCGGCCGAAGTATTCGAGTACGCCCGCATCCCGCCAGCGACCCAGATCTCCGCTACGGTACATGCGCGCCCCTGGCTCGCTGGCAAACGGGTCGACCAGGAAACGCTCGGCGGTCAGCTCGGGACGACGGTGGTAACCACGCGCCACACCGCTACCCGCAATGTAGATTTCACCCACCACCCCCACAGGTTGTGGCCGCAACTGGCTATCGAGCACATAGACGCGGGTGTTGGCGATCGGCTGGCCGATCGGCGGCGAGCCGGTTTCTTCCGGCGTACAGCGGTGTATCGTAGCGCAAACGGTGGTTTCGGTCGGTCCATAAGCGTTATAGAACTGCCGCTTGCGCGACCAGCGCCGCGCCACCTCGGGCGGGCAAGCTTCACCCGCCACCACCAGGGTCTGCAGGGTTTCTGGCTCGAATGTTTCGAATGGCGCACCCTCCGCATCCACCGCACCCTCAGCACCCTGCGGCCAGGCACTGACCGCCACGGGCGGCAGCGTGGCATGGGTGATGTGCTGGCTACGGATGAATTCGCACAGGGGCCGCCCCGGCATCAGCTGTTCACGCGGTGCCAGATGCAGGCTGGCTCCGTGCGCCAGTGCCATGGCGAATTCCCAGGTGCAGGCATCGAAGCTGGCTGAAGCAAATTGAAGAACACGACTGTCCGGCGTGACTGAAAACTGCTGCCCCTGCCAATGCGCCAGATTACACAAACCGCGATGATGCAGCTCAACCCCCTTGGGCTGGCCCGTCGAACCCGAGGTGTAAATGACATAAGCCAGATGATCCGGCGTCACCCGCAAACCCGCCGCCAGTTCACCCGGCTTGAGGACATCCCTGCGCTGGCGGGCGATCGCTGTAGCCTCCACATCCAGCACGACCTGCACCGCTGCATGCGCCGGCAGACGGGCAACCAGGCTTTCCTCGGTGAGCAGCAGGCAGGGCGCTGCATCCGTCAGCAGGTAGGCGATGCGCTCGGCAGGATAGGCCGGGTCGATCGGCAGATAGGCCGCACCGGCCTTGAGAATGGCCAGCATGGCCACCCCCATCTCCAGGCCGCGTTCGAGGCAGAAGGCCACCCGGTCATCGGGCGCAAGCCCGGGGCAACGCGCGCGTAAATGCCGCGCCAGCTGGTTGGCGCGTGCATCCAGCGCAGCATAGGTCAGGGTTTGCGCGCCGCTGGCAAACGCCAGGGCCAGTGCAGCCGGCTGAGCCTGCGCGCGGGCTTCAAACATCTGGTGAAACAGGGCATGACGCGGCGCATCCACCCGGGTGGCGTTCCAGTCTTCAAGCTGCTGCTGACGTTCCTCATCCCCGAGCAGCGCGTAATCACTCAGGCGTGCTTGCGGCTGGCTGACGATGGCGCACAGCAGCCGCTCGAAATGCGCCGCCATGCGCGCCAAGGTGGCCGCATCGAAAAGATCGGTGTTGTATTCAAAATGCGCTGCCAGCCCTGCCGGGCTGTCCTGCATGCTGAGGGTGAGATCAAACTGCGCCACGCCTGGGTCGATCTCCAGCGATTCATACTGCAGCCCCGGCAGGTTCGCCGGTTGCTCTGGCGGAGTTTGCAGCACGAACAACACCTGAAACAGCGGGCTGTGCGCCAGTTGACGCACCGGCTGCAAAGCTTCGACCACCTGTTCAAAAGGCACATCCTGATGGGCAAAGGCACCCAGTGCCGTCTCGCGCACCTGCGCCAGCAGATCGACAAAGCGCAAGCTGGGGGTCAGCTCGCTGCGGATGACCAGCGTATTGACGAAAAAGCCGATCAAGCCCTCGACCTCAGCGCGCTGGCGGTTTGCCACCGGGGTGCCGACACACAGCGTGTGCTGCCCAGCGTAACGCGACAGCAGCAGCTGATAGGCCGCCAGCAACAGCATGAACGGGGTGACGTGTTCAGCACGGGCGAGTTCCCGCAGGGCATCGCTCAAGCGGCGGTCCAGCTGAAAGTAATGCCGCGCACCCCGATGGGTTTGCAGCGGCGGACGGGGACGATCGGTCGGCAGTTCAAGCAGGGCGGGTGCGGCGGCGAGCTGCTGCCGCCAGTAATCGAGCTGTCGATCAAGCAGCGTGCCAGACAGCCACTGACGCTGCCAGTCGGCATAGTCTTTGTACTGAAAGGCCAGCGCGGGCAACACATGCGTCAACGTATCAGTGGTGGCCGCGTACAGTGCGGCAACTTCCCGCACCAGCACACTCATCGACCAGCCATCCGAAACGAGGTGGTGCATGTTGAGCAGCAGCACATGTTCCTCTGCGTCCAGACGCAGCAGTTCGGCGCGGATCAAGGTACCGTGGGTGATATCAAAGGGACGGCGTGCTTCGTCATGCGCCCGCCGCGATACCTGGGCGGCGCGCGCGGCAGCGGGCAGTCCGCTCAGATCATGCAGCGGCAGGGAGAATGCGCCTGGCGATTGCGCCGCGATGAACTGCCTTGGCAGGCCATCGATGGCGCGGAACGTGGTTCGCAGCGACTCGTGACGCTGGACAATTTCGTTGAACACCCGTTCAAGCCGGGCATGTTCGAGCGCGCCGCGCAGCCGCACAGCCGCGGGGACGCTGTAGAGCGCGCTGCCATCACTTTCAACGGCCAGCCGCTCAAGAAACCAGAGGCGTTGCTGGGCATACGACAAGGCGTAATGTTCGACCGACGGCACCGCGCGCAGCGGCAGGAGGGTCGCCCGCGGCTCATCCTCCCCGCTCCGCGCTGAAACTTCCTCCGCCAGAAACTGCGTCAGGCGATGGAGGGTATCGTGTTCGAACAGCAGCGCGGGCGAGAGTTCGAAACCCAGGCTTTGCTGCAGCATGTTGCTGACCTTCAGCGCCGTCAGCGAGTCGATGCCCAGCGTGGAAAAGGACAGATGCAGATCGATCGCCAGCGTCCCGGCCGTCGCCGTATTCAGGGCAGTTTCGATCAACGCCGCCAACTGTGCCTGCGGTGTATGCGATGGATGCGATGGATGCGATGGATGCGATGGATGCGATGGATGCGATGGATGCGGCGACCGCGCGGCATACAGCCACCCGTCGCCGCCCCCGGGTTCCAGTAACGCGCGGGGGGCGGTGGCGATCAGCAGCGCCAGGCCACTGTCGCGGCGGGTATCAGGCCAGAGCACCGGCAACAGTGCCGCGCGGTAGCCTTCATCATGGAGCAGGTTCTGCCATTCATGGGCGTTGAGCAAGGGATAACCCGGGCGTTGATACGCGTCATGCAACATCCACCAGTCTTCGAGGATGCCCCAGGTACAGTCGGCCTGGCGCAGTGGCCGCACCGGCTCGACAAACAGGAGATGCCCACCCAAACGCAGCAGACCCTGCACCCCGCGCAATGACTCACGCGCGGCTCGGTGGATGCCCTGCCCGGCGATCACCAGATCGTAATGGACATCGGCCAGCCCATGCGCCAGCGCGGCCGAAGCATCGTGCAGCACCAGCGGGCGCGTGCTCAGCGCCGGATGACGCTGCCCCAGCCGCGCCTGCAGCCGATCGAGATTTGCCTGTACTGCATCGGTGGCGAGATAGGTTTCCAGCCGCCCCGCCAGCGCCGTGAGCAGCGTATCGGTCAGCGCACCGCAGCCCGCGCCGAGTTCCAGCACCCGCAACGGGCGACCTGCCCGCCGCGCTGGCGACACAAGCTGACGAACGGCTTCTGTCAGCTGGGCGTGCGCCAGTGTCTGCAGCGGATCATGCTGGCAGCGCTCTTCCTGCAGCGGGCGGGCGATTTCATGCAGCCGCGCCTGCGTCTGCGTGAGATCACCACGCAACAGGAAAGGAATCTGCGCGCAACAGTGGCTGATGAGGGTCAGCGTCGCCGCCGCTCGTGGGTATTCATCACACAAACCGGCGAGCTGACGGGTGAGGTCATCCCCCGCCCCCTGACACACGCGGTAAGCCTCCGCGGTGCGCTGAACGTAGCCCCCCTCCACCAGCATCTGGATGAAATGGGCGAGCATGGCTTGCCGCTCCGGCGGAATGCCCCAGCTGTCGGCCATTTCCGCCAGCGTCAGCAACTCATCGGTCGGCAACAGCCCCCGCAAGGCCTGGGCAACCGCGCGCAGGCAGAATGCGTCGACCTGCGCTGCCAGCCGAGGGTCATCCGCCAGCTTCTTTTGCAGCGGTGGATGCGCGTGCAGACGGGCGATTCCCTCAACCACCGGCTGTAATCCCCGCTCATATCCCCAGGGTGCAAAGTAGGCGCTGGTCGTGTTGGCGATGATGCGGTGCGGCTGTAGCCCGGCCAGCGCGTCTTCAAACACGGCCAGGGCATGGCGTGATGACATGGGATGCAGGGATGACAGACGGCCTGCATCCGCATCCACATCTGCCTGCGCTGTGCGCCATGTGCCCCAGATCACTTCGAGCGCAGCTTGCCCTTGCGCCGTCAGCCAGTCGGTCAAGCCGGAAACAAAACCCTTCGCCGCCGCCTCCAGCCCCTGCACCGCTGTCATGCCGGGCAGCGATGAAAACAGGACGAACAGATCCGGTTGCAGTGCACGCGTCTGCTGATACAGGCAGACGCTGGCGCGTATCGCGGCACGCAGTGTCTGCCAGGTGCCATCGCACGGCCATTCTGCAGCATGGATGACGCCATCCAGGTGGGCATGACTGCGGGCGATGACGTGTAAGGCATGGCTCAGCGCGGCTTCATCGGCCAGTTCAAGCGGGATGTGCTGAATATCACCGCCTGCTTCGCGCAAGCGGTTCAAGGTGGCCTCGACGGCGGGGATCGCCGCAGCCGCCCGGTCGAGCAGCAGCAAGCGCGCGCGATAGCGGTAGACCAGGTGTTCAGCCAAGGCCAGCCCTTTGTGCCCGAGGCCGCCTGTGATGAGATAAACCCCGCCTTCGAGCAAACGATGGCGCGGCTTTTCGCTGGCCGCCGTGAGCTTGTCGACGACCGGGATGAAACGCTGGCCGCCGCGCAATGCCACCACAGGCAAATGATCTGCGGCCACCAGTTCGTCGAGCAGTTGCTGTGCGGCACTGAGCGGATCATGGCTGCAGTCAAGATCAATGCAACGCAGCGTATGCAGCGGATGCAAGGGATGTAATGAATGTCGTGTGGCCGCCTGTGTCTGCGCGAGTGCCCGCGCCCGGGCAAATCCGGCGAGTGCGGCTCCTGCCGGGTCGCACTGTGCGACATCATCCAGCACCACCGGCCAGGCCTGCCCGCTCACCTGCACGAGCGACCAATGTGTTGAATGTGCCGAGCGTGCCGCCAGTGCCTGCGCCAACGCCAGGCTGCCTTCCAGCAGCAACTCCGTGCGCTCGGCCAGGCGATGCAACCCATCATCTGCCGCATGCAAACCCGAACGACAGGCACGCAGATCACACAGCAGCGGCATGGATTCTGTCGTTGCTGCCGCTGCCAGCAGATCGAGCAACTGGCGCATGTCCTGAACCGCCGCCTCGCCTGAAAACCGCAGGGAGATGAAATCCGGATGCGCGCCATCAAAACGCTCGCCCGCAACCACCCGGATCACCCGGCAACCCGCCTGCGTCAAGGCTTCATGCAAGGCCGCGCCAAACTCGCCGCCCGCGCCCATCAGGCACACAGCCTTGGGCAGCACCCGCGAAACGGCCTCGGGAATTTCACGCCAGGCCGGGACATAAGACCAGTCTTGCGGCGGCCTCCCTTGTACGTCCCATTGCCGCGCAAATGTGCTGCCAACACCGCTGCTGACACCACTATTGTCACCGGCAAGGCGGCGACCCGGACGCCGCGGCGGCAACCAATAGGACTGCCGGTTCATGGGATACGGCGGCAATGAAACGATGTGTGCCGGCGTATCGCGATACACCGCACGCCAATCCACCAGCGCACCCACCCGCCAAAGTTCGCCCAGCGTCATCCGCAAGGCGCGTTCATTGCGCTCCACCCGGCCGGACTGCGAAGCACAGGCCAGCAGAGAAATCTCACTCCCCGCCGCCAGGCTGCGCCGCACCAGTTGCGTCATGGCTTCACCGGGGCCGATTTCAACCAGACAACGCAAGCCCCGCCCGGCCAGCCGTTGCAGCGCGTCGGCAAACCTGACCGGGCGCAGCAGATGGTCCAGCCAGTAGGCTGCACTGCCGACCGGGTGCTCGCTGTCGATACAGGTTTCAAAAGGAATTTGCGCGGGCTGCAGACGGATTCCGCTCAGACACTGCGCGAAACGCTCGATGATCGCCTGCATCTGCCGCGAGTGATAAGCGTAAGCGATCGACAGCGGTATCGCGGCGATGCGGCGCGCCGCCAGCTGCGCGCGGAAGGTCTGAATGACTTCCGGCGAGCCTGCCACGACGCATTGATCGTGGCTGTTGATGGCTGCCAGATCCAGCGCCAGCCCGCTTTCAGCCAGTCGCGCCAGCAGTTCAGCCTCACCCAGCGCCACGCTGAGCATGGCACCCGGCGAGGTGATCTTGATGAGGTGCGCGCGGCAGGTGACCAGCCGCAGTGCGTCATCCAGTTCAAAGACCCCCGCAATGCAGGCGGCCGCATACTCACCCAGGCTGTGCCCGGCCACAACCGACGGCTGGATGCCCCAGGATTGCCAGAGTCGCGCCAGGGCATATTCGATGGCAAAGAAGGCCGGATGCGCGTATTCGGCATCGTCCAGCCAATCGGCCACCGGGCTGCTGGTGGCCAGCACCACTTCGCGCAGATCCAGCAATGCCGGGCACAACTGCAGCACCCGTTCAGCGCAACGATTGAACGCCTCGGCAAACACGGCATGTTGCCGATAAAGCTGCACGCCCATGCCAACATACTGCGAGCCCTGACCACTGAACAGGAAACCCGCCTGAAATCTGGACTTGGGCAAGGCCAGCGGTGCCGGGCGGAGCGCGGCCTGCTCCAGCTGGCCGACAAGATCGGCCAGATCGCTCACCACATAGCTGGCACGCAGCGGATAGGCCGCGCGACCGGCCGCGTGGGTATGACAAAGATCAACGAGCGGTGTTTGCGGATGATGACGCACATGCGCGATCAATTCGTGACGCAGCCGCGTCAGCTCTTCCGCATTGCGTGCGGACAGGGTCAGCAGCGCATAGGTGGGAACATCGGCGGGAACATAGGTGGGAACATCGGCGGGAACGGGGAGATCGTGCAAGACCACATGGGCGTTGGTTCCGCCGAAGCCGAAGGCACTGACCCCCGCATAGCGGGGCGTTGCACCACGCGGCCAGGGCTGGAGGCTGGTGACCGGGTAAAACGGGGTTTTCTCGAAGCGCACCAGCGGATGCGGCACGTTCAGGTTCAGGGTGGGTGGAATCTGCTGGTGACGCAAGGCCAGCACCACCTTGATCAGCCCGGCCATTCCCGCTGCAGCCAGCAAGTGGCCGATATTGGTCTTGACGCTGCCGATGCCGCAATGATGGGTGCCGACCTCGCCAAACGCCCGCGCCAGCGCGCGCACTTCAATCGGGTCGCCGATCGGTGTGCCTGTGCCATGCGCCTCGATGTAACTGATCTGTGCCGGTGCGACTCCGGCCATCTGGTAAGCCTGACGCAGCACGGCTTCCTGGCCTTCCGGGGTGGGCGCCATGATGCCGATGGAACGGCCATCATTGTTGACCGCCACCGCGCCAATCACGGCATCGATACGATCACCATCCGCCAGCGCGCGATCGAGCCGTTTCAGCACCACCAGCCCCAGGCCCTCACCCGGCACCATGCCATTGGCTGCCGCATCGAAGGTACGGCACACGCCATCAGCCGACATCGCTCCGGCCTGCGCCAGCAGTTCATGCGCGCTGGCCGTGGGCAGCAGATTGACCCCCCCGGCCAGTGCCATATCGCAATGCCCCAGCAGCAATTCGTTGCAGGCCTGCTGGACGGCCACCAGCGCAGAAGAACAGGCCGTATCGACCGTCAGTGCCGGGCCTTTGAGGTTCAGTGCATGCGCGACGCGTGCCGCGATGATGTTCAGCAGATTGGCCGGCATCAGCAGCGCGTGGTGCGTTTCGCTGGCATCTTCAGCGCGCCGCAGCTGGACTTCTTCCATGTAGCTGTTGCTGCTGGCACCCAAAAACACGCCAACCGAGCGTTTCGCATCCAACCGCTGGCCACTGTAACCGGCATCGTCCAGCGCGGCGCAGGCCACTTCCAGCATCAGGCGCTGCTGCGGATCCATGATGGCGGCTTCTTCAGCTGAAATCCCAAAGAAATCCGCGGCAAACCGGTCTATCTCCGGCAGGACACCCATCGCAAAATGCCCCTGCGGGCTTTGCCAGCGCGTAGCAGGAACCGGCTCGACGACACAACGCCCATCCACCAGGGTTTGCCAGAACGTATCCGCCGTCGCCCCGCCCGGGAAGCGACCGGCCAGACCGATGATGGCAATCCGCGTCTGCGGCGCCGCCTGCACGATGGAATTTGCGGACGCTGCTGCATTTTCGATATCGTCCACACCTTCTGTGCCGGTCTGCGCCTGCCCGGGATGGCTGGCCAGCCAGGCCACAATATCGCGCACCGTGCGACACTCGATGAGCAACGGATAACCCAGCGTCCGCCCGACCTGTTCTTCGACACGCGCCAGCATCTCGATGGCCTTGACCGAAGTGCCGCCCAGCTCGGTAAACGGCGTGTCTGCCGTGATGATGTATTCCGGACACTGCAGCACCTTCGCCCAGATTGCCCGGATCGTATTTTCCACAGGCAGCGCGTCGCCGCGCTCGAGCTTGTGTGCTTCAGCTTCAGCCTCAGTTTCAACCGCTGCCGCCGCCGCAAAGGCAACGCGGCGCGGATCATGAGCCTCGAACTCAGCCTGTTTGTCGTCATAACGCCCCGCTGCCCACGCCTGCGCGAGCTGATAGCGTTGCAGCTTTCCGCTGGAAGTGCGGGGCAAACGCGGCAAGGTCAGCACCCCATCGACCGGATAAGCCAGATAGTCTTCCGCCGCCTGACGGATGTCATGCGCCCAGCTCCAGAACTCTGCCTTGCGCCGCGCCCCGTCACCGCTGCGTCGCGCCGCCACAAAGATGACAATACGATCACGTCCCGTCGAAGGATCGACATCGGCGCAGGCCGCTACGCCGCCGTCCTTGAGATCAAACTTTTCAGATAAGGCACGCTCAATATCCGCCGCCATGAGATTGCGGCCATTGACGAAAATGATGTCCTTGAGACGACCCGCGATGGTCAGCCGGGCATGCCGGAGAAAGCCCAGATCGCCCGTTTTCAGCCAGCCATCCGCTGAGAACAGGCCGCGATTGACCTCCCCCAGCCCTTCATAACCGGAAGTCACGTTGGTGCCCCGGATCTGCACCTCGCCCACCCGGTCTTCCGGCAACAAGCCGCCCTGCTCATCCACCACCCGCAGTTGCACGGAGGGCAAAGGGAAGCCGACATCGACATATTCGATCAGCCGGGTCGCGTCCGTCGCGTCCTCCGCCACTCCGTCCGTAGCCAGCCGTTCACGATCCAGCCGATGCACCCGTGGCTCACTGCCCACCGCGCTGAAGGTGACCGCCACGCACGCCTCGGCCATGCCATACACCGGAAACATGGCCGAACGACTGAAACCAGCCGTGGCCAGCAGATCGCCAAAGCGCCGCATCACCTGCGCCGAAATCGGCTCCGCGCCATTGCACAGCAGCCGCACACAGGACAAATCCAGCGTGGTCAAATCCTCCGGCTTCACCCGGTCGAGCACATGTTGCAGGCCGAAATTGGGCGAGCTGATGACTTCCGCATGATGCTTCATGATCTGCCGCAACCAGAACAGCGGCTCAGCGATGAACTCGGCAGCATCCAGCTTGACCTGCCCCATTCCCCGATACAGCGGCACGAGATGGAAGGCGATCAACCCCATGTCGTGGTAATACGGCATCCAGCTCAGCGTCGACTCGCTGGGTAGTGCCTTGACCGTATCGGCTATTTCCCTGACGTTACAAAACAGGTTGCGGTGGGTCAGGCGCACCCCTTTGGGCAGGCCGGTGGAACCCGAAGAAAACTGCAGATAAACGAGATCGTCCTCTTCTGGCTCATGCAACCGCGCCAGCCCGGCATCGCCTGCTGCCGGATCGTCGACCAGCCAGCGGCAACCATGCGCCAGCGGCCGCGCCACGCCCTCACGGTAGGCGGCTTCCTGGTCGGCGTCGATCAGCACCAGCGGCCCGCCCAGCACCTGGGTCACACCATCGAGCTTGCGTGCCGGATCGGAATCCCGCAGCCACGAAGCCACCTTGGGCAGCAGCACCGGCACAATGCCGCCCAGCACACACGCCCAGAAAAGCTCGATCTGCCGTTGTGCCGACTGACACTGCACCACCACCCGCTGCCCCGGTGCGACCCCCTCAGCCTGCAACACCGCCAACGCGCGTTTTGCACGCAGCAGCAACGCTGCATGGCTGCAGGAAGAATCCTGCCCGTCACGCTGCGCGAAAACCATCCGGCGTTCCGGTGTTTTCATCGCCGCATGAAGAATGAGGTCAAACAGGGTTTTCATACGTCAGGGTATAAAAATATGCACAGCACCGCACCGATCGCGGAAGGCACGACACCAGATCAGGCGGCCATCGTCAGAAGTCAAAACAAACAACGCCCAGCGTACAAGCAGAGACAATGCAGCCAGCATGAACCTTGATGTTTAGCCGCACCGGCCTCATTTTTCCTTGAAACGCCAGGCAATACACCTTCTATCGTTAGTGATAGCCGCCGCGATTCATGATGGACGAATTATAAAATTTCACCCGGCATCATACCGCGAGAGCGGTATTTCACGATAGACCAAGCGTATCTGACAGGAGAAAAATCACGAAATCCCGTGATTCCGCACAAACGTCCCCGTTCCGGAAAATATTCGAAAATATCCGGAAAACAACCCACGATCCTGCGACCCTACAATCTTACGATCCGATGAATGTCCGCTGACATTCATCGCGTGCAGGACACTCAATGCACTTCGCGGGTTTCCATGAACTGGATATCGGGGAAACGCTCCTGCGTGAGGCGCAGATTGACTGAATTGGGTGCCAGATACACCTGGTCCCCCGCACCATCGAGGGCAATGTTTTGCGGGTATTTGTCGGCCAGCAGTTTGAGTTGCTCGCCAGAGCCCTTGAGCCAGCGCGCCGTAGCGACGGAAACCGGCTCGAACAGGGCATCCACGCCATATTCATGTTCGAGACGATGGGCGACGACATCGAACTGCAAAGTCCCCACCGCGCCGAGAATCAGGTCATTGGACACGATGGGGCGGAACAACTGGGTCGCGCCCTCCTCGGCCAGTTGCTGCAAGCCTTTTTGCAATTGCTTGAGCTTCAACGGGTTACGCAACACCGCGCGCTGGAACATTTCTGGCGCGAAGGAAGGAATGCCGGTAAAGCGCAAATCCTCGCCTTCGCTGAAGGTTTCACCCAGCCGCACCGTGCCGTGATTGGGGATGCCGATGATGTCGCCCGCATAGGCTTCATCAGTGGTGTTGCGATCACGCGCCATAAAGGTGATGGCGTTATTCACCGCAATGTTCTTGCCCCCGGCAACCTGCTTGATCTTCATGCCGCGCTCGAAACGCCCCGAGCAGACACGCAGGAAGGCGATGCGGTCGCGGTGTTTCGGGTCCATGTTGGCCTGAATCTTGAAGATGAAGCCGGAAAATTTTTCTTCAAAGGGATCCACCTCACGCGTCTGCGCCGGACGCGACAAGGGAGAAGGCGACATGTCGACCACCGCATCGAGCAGCGATTGCACGCCGAAATTGTTGGCGGCTGAACCAAAAAACACCGGGCACTGCTTGCCCGCACGATAGGCCGCCGCATCGAAGGTATGCGATGCGCCGCGCACCAGCTCGATATCCAGCCGCAGCTCATCGGCCTGCGCGCCGATCAGTTCATCGAGGCGAGGGTTATCCAGCCCCTGGATGATTTCGGAGGTGCCCTTCTCGGCCTGCGGGTCGAAGAACATGATGCTGTCGTTGTACAGGTGATACACCCCGCGAAACAGCCCGCCCATGCCGATCGGCCAGGTCATCGGCGCACACTGGATGTTCAGCACCGATTCAATTTCGTCGAGCAGTTCGATCGGCGGCTGCCCATCGCGGTCGAGCTTGTTGATGAAGGTAATGATGGGGGTATCGCGCAGACGGCAGACATTGAGCAGCTTGATGGTCTGCGCCTCAACGCCCTTGACCGAGTCGATCACCATCACCGCCGAGTCGACGGCAGTCAGGGTACGGTAGGTGTCTTCGGAAAAATCCTCGTGCCCCGGTGTGTCGAGCAGGTTGATCATGCAGTCGCGGTAAGGAAACTGCATCACCGAAGAGGTGACCGAGATACCGCGCTGCTTTTCCAGCTCCATCCAGTCGGAAGTCGCGTGTTTGCCCGACTTGCGCGCACGCACCGCACCCGCCATCAGGATGGCGCCGCCGTACCAGAGCAGCTTTTCGGTCAGCGTGGTTTTACCCGCATCCGGGTGGGAAATGATGGCGAAGGTGCGGCGCCGGCGGATTTCGTCGTCGAGGTGGCTCACGGCAGGAAGGTAAAGGCGGCAAAGGGAATCGGCGATTATATTCTGTTCAAATTCCGCCGGATAGGCGAAAATACGCGGTTTCTCAGCTCCGCACCGACTTGCCGCCATGACCGATCAAACGACCCGCTCAAGCGCCACCCCTGCCATCGCACAGGACGAAAACCACATCATCGCCGAACGCCGCGCCAAACTCGCCGAATGGCGTGCCACGGGCAAAGCCTTCCCCAACGATTTCCGCCGCGAGAACACCGCGGAACGCATTGATGAAATCTACGCTGAAAAATCGCGCGAGGAACTAGCGGCCACGCCCGTTCAGGTCAAGGTCGCCGGTCGCATCATGCTGAAGCGGGTGATGGGCAAGGCCAGCTTTGCCACCATCCAGGATCTCTCCGGCCGCATTCAGGTCTTCGTCAGCAACGACAAGACCGGCGAGGCCGCGCATGCCGACTTCAAACGCTGGGACAACGGCGACATCATCGGCGTGACCGGCACGCTGTTTCGCACCAAGACCAACGAGCTGACCATCGAGGCGCATGAAATTCGCCTCCTCACCAAGTCGCTGCGTCCGCTGCCTGAAAAATTTCACGGTCTCACCGATGTCGAGCAGAAATACCGCGCCCGTTATCTCGACCTGATGACTAACGAGCAAACGCGCTTCACCTTCGTGGCGCGCAGCCGCATGATCCAGTCGATCCGCAATTACATGGTGCACCACGGCTTCCTCGAAGTCGAAACGCCAATGATGCATTCGATTCCTGGTGGCGCGGCCGCCAAGCCCTTCAAAACCCACCACAACGCGCTCGACATGGAGCTGTTCCTGCGGATCGCGCCGGAGCTGTATCTCAAGCGACTGGTGGTGGGCGGCTTCGAAAAAGTGTTCGAGGTCAATCGCAACTTCCGCAACGAAGGCATCTCGCCGCGCCACAACCCTGAATTCACCATGATGGAGTTCTACGAGGCCTATGCCGACTACATCATGCTGATGGATTTCACCGAAGGGCTGCTGCGTCACTCGGCACGCGAGGCGCTGGGCACCGAAGTGTTCCAGTATCAGGGGCGCGAACTCGATCTCTCCAAGCCCTTCGCCCGCCTGACCATCATCGAGGCCATCCGCAAATATCACCCCGGCTTCACGGTGGAACAACTCAACGATGCCGACTGGATCAAACAGAAGATCAAAGACTTTGGCGAATCCGTCAAACCGGGCGGGCTGGGCGCGCTGCAACTGCAACTGTTCGAAGCCTGCGCCGAGGCCGAACTGTGGGAGCCGACCTTCATTATCGACTACCCTGCCGAAGTCTCGCCGCTGGCGCGACGCAACGATGCCAACCCGGAAATCACCGAACGCTTTGAGCTGTTCATCGTCGGCCGCGAAATCGCCAACGGTTTCTCCGAGCTGAATGATGCCGAAGACCAGGCCGCGCGCTTCATGGAACAAGCCAAAGCCAAAGATGCCGGCGATGAAGAAGCCATGTACTACGATGCCGATTTCGTTCGCGCACTCGAATACGGCCTGCCGCCCACCGGCGGCTGCGGCATCGGCATCGACCGGCTGGTGATGCTGCTCACCGACAGCCCCAACATCCGCGACGTGATCCTGTTCCCGCAGATGCGGGCGGAATGACCTCTCTGCACGCGCCCACTCGTGGCTGCGTGGCTGCGTGCCAGAAGGTCACCACGGCTTGAGGCAATGGGTGACTTTTGATTTTTGATTGCAATGCAATCACTCGACGAATAAAATACGATCCTTGATTCCCCAAGGAGATCGACATGGCAACAAACTTGATCGTTCGCAATGTGGATGAAGATATTGCTTTGGCGCTCAAACAAATGGCGACAAACCATGGTCGAAGCGCGGAAGCAGAACACCGCGAGATTCTTAGAGCGGCACTACAACGACCGAAGCGCCGTTCCTTCGCTGAAGTTCTATCGAGCATGCCCAACGTCGGAGAAGATGCCGACTTTAATTGTCGCCCCTGACAGAGATCCGCATGTACCTGATCGACACCAATGTCATCAGCGAGGCCCGGAAGGGAAAAAAAGGAAACCGCGGTGTATTGGAATTCTTTCAAATAACCGACGCAGGCAACCTGTATCTCTGTACGCAAACCATAGGCGAAATTCGTCGAGGACTGGAGAACATACGCCGCCGTGGTGATCTCCCTCAAGCCAAAAATCTGGAAAAATGGCTTGATCTTATCATGACTGACTACTCAGACAGAATTTTAAGCTTCGATGAAGAATGTGCTCAGGTATGGGGACGACTAATGTCGCCTCACCATGAACATCCGGTTGATAAGCAGATTGCTGCGATTGCACTGATTTACGATTTAACCGTGGTGACTCGCAATCTTGCTGATTTTCAAAGCACAGGGGTCAATACGCTGAATCCCTTTGTTTAAAGCACAACTACTTTGACAAACACCGGCCGCTTAGTTTTTTAGCCAACTTCGGCGACACAGCACCGTGCTCCGTGAAACCCCACCTCTCACACCCGCTTCCCCTCATCCCCGCCCGCCTCGCCTGGGCTGCCGACGGTACGCCCTACTCTGCGGCCTACGACGACATCTACCATTCCAGCGACGGCGGCCTCGGACAGGCGCGCCATGTGTTCCTCGGTGGCAGTGGCCTGCTTGGCGACGATGCGCGCTGGCGGGGGCGTGAGCGTTTCGTCATTGTTGAAACCGGCTTTGGTCTGGGACTCAACTTTCTTGCCACCTGGCAGGCCTGGCGTGACGCTGACATCAAGCAGAACTGCGCGCAACTACATTTCATCTCGTTTGAAAAACACCCCTTCAGCGCAACGGACCTCGCTCAACTTCACGCGCGCTGGCCGGAACTCGCGCCCTGCGCTGCGGCCTTGCAGGCGCAATGGCCGACACTCACACCCGGCGCGCATCGCCTGAGCTTCGACGACGGCCAAGTCATCCTGACCCTGTTTTTCGGCGATGCCAACGAACTGCTGCCCAAGCTACGCGCCCACGTCGATGCGTTCTACCTCGACGGCTTCGCGCCCGGCAAAAACCCGGATCTGTGGTCACCCCGCATTTATTCCAGCCTCGCGCGGCTGGCTGTGAGCGGAGCGACGCTGGCGACGTGGTGCCTCGCCAACCCGGTGCAACGCGCGCTCGCCGCCACCGGCTTTCTGCTCGATAAGCCACCCGGCTTCGGCGGCCGACGCGAAATGCTACGCGGCGTGTTCCGTGTCGAACGTCGCACGGCGCCACCCCGGCCATCACCTGCAGCGCGTCACGCCATCGTCATCGGTGCCGGGCTGGCGGGTTGCGCCATGGCCGAACGCCTGGCCAGCCGAGGCTGGCAGATTACCCTGATCGACGCGGCGGCTGCCCCCGCACAGGGTGCTTCCGGCAATCACGCCGGTATCCTGCGCCCCCTGCCCAGCCATGACGACAACCTGCTGGCACGCCTGACCCGTGCCGGGTTTCTGCACCTGCGGCGTCATCTGCAGTCGCTCGCAGAGCGTGGCCAGGCGGTGCGCTGGCAGGACTGCGGCGTACTGCATCTGGCACGCGACCCCCTGCACGAATCCACCCAGCGCGAGCTCATCGAACACTTGCAGCCGCCCAGCGAATTCCTGCGTTTTCTCGAACGTGATGCGGCGCGTGCCATTGCCCGCTGGCCCGTCGCCCACGGGGGATGGTGGTTTCCCGGCGGCGGCTGGGTACAACCGGCCAGCCTATGTCGCGCCCATCTGGATCGCTGTGGCGCGCGGCTCACCGCCCTTTTCGGCATCCACATTGCACGCCACGCATGGCATGACGGCCAATGGCAGATCTATGATGCACAAAACCAGTGCATCGCCCGCGCCCCAACCCTGATCCTGGCCAATGCCCAGGGCGCACGCACGCTGCTCGAAACGGCGGATGACACCGCCCACCTGAGCCTGCCACTGCGCCCGGCACGCGGCCAGGTCACCCATCTTGCCGCAGATGCCCTGCCCGCGCCGGAAGTCGTGATTTGCCGGTTAGGTTATGTCACGCCGGTCATCGACGGCATCCGCAGTGCAGGCGCCAGCTTCATCGCCGACGACACCGATACAACGGTGCGCGAAGCCGATCACCAGGACAACCTCTCGCGTCTCGAATTCAGCCTGCCCGGTGCGCTGGCGCAGCTGACGGCCACAGCGAATAAAACAAATACAGCAGATACGATGACAATGCACCCCGGCCGCGCCGCCGTGCGCTCGATGACACAAGACAGACTCCCGCTGGTCGGTGCCCTGCCCGTCGGCAACACCACCACCCCCTTCAGCGCACTCGACGAAATCCCGCGCCAGCCAGGGCTCTACGGCCTGCTAGGTTTTGGCGCGCGCGGTCTGGTCTGGTCTGCACTGGCGGCTGAACTGCTGGCCAGCCAGATCAACGGCGAACCACTTCCCGTCGAAAACGATCTGGCCGCCGCCATCGACCCGGCCCGCTTCCTGCTGCGCCGGGAAAAAGCCAGACGCAGAGATTGAATCGCCCACAAACGTTACCATCGTCCTCGCGCCCACTTCCGGCACGTCGCCCGGACTCACCTCATTGCGACGCGAACATCTCCCTGGGCTTGCCGTAATGAAAATCAACGTATAGATTATTGATTTTCAATAGTCACCGACTCTGGTATCCCCGGGCAGGTGCGCTTGCTGGTTATCTGCCTACATGATCCCCACATTCATCAAGAAAATCTTCGCCACCCAGCCACCCCCTGCCCCGGCGTCTCCGATATCTCCTATCGCCACCGCCCATGCCGCTCCGCCAGTAACCACAGCGACTCCCCCACCGCCAGCACCCCCCGTCGCATACCAGGCCGTGGTTCAACGCGATGAAATGATCGATGGCCAGGGGCGGATTGTCGGCTACCGCTTCAAGGTCAGCCCGTCGTGCCAGGGCACGACGCTGACACCACCCCAGATTGCCGAAGCATTGCGTCAGGATCAACTCGCCGCATTCACGCGCAAACGTCAGGCATTCGTGCGGTTAAACGCAACGGACTGGGACACCGCCGAGTTTTCCGAATTCATTTCGCCTCACACCTGGTTTTTCGTACCTACTCCTGCCCCCACAAACACCGTCGCAGCCCTGCTCTGGCGACAAACCCTTGATGCCATCCAGCAGGCAGGCGGACAGATCGTGGTAGACGGTCGCGCCCTGACACCCACACCGACAACGCCGCTACCCTGGACCATCCATGGGCTGCTGATTGACTTCGACTCGCAACAACTTGAAGCCATCGAAGCACTCGTCCGCCGCGTACAACAAACCCACCCCCAGATCAGACTCATCGCCGACGGCCTCAATACCTGGCACGAAATGCGCTGGTGCCATGCTTTGGGCATCCACGTCAGCCTCGGGGATTACGCCACTAAACCCGATGAGCAGGCGCAAGGCAAGCACATGAGCCAAAGCCGTCTGGTGCTGCTGGAAATGCTGAACCTTCTACGCCGCGAGGGAAACCCAGCAGAAATCGCTGCCATCGCCAAGCGTGACCCCATCATTGCCGTCAAACTCATCGGCATGGCCAACTCGCCGCTTGCTGGGCTCAGCGCGCCAGTCGCCAGTGTCGAACAGGCCATGCTGGTGTTGGGTCGCGAAGCCATTTACCGCTGGCTTTCGCTCTCATTATTTCGCACCGGCCACAGCGAAGCGCGTGACGAAACCTTGCTGGAGCTGGCACTGTTCCGCAGCCGCTTCCTTGAACTGATGGCTGCGGAGTGCTGCCCGAAAACCGAATGTGATGAACTCTTTCTGGTCGGCCTGTTATCGTTAATCGACAACCTGCTCGGAATCACCATGCCGGAATTTCTCGCCAAACTGCATCTGCCCACAGCTGTCGCCGATGTCCTGCTGGGCAACGGCGGCCCTTATAGCCGCTGGCTGATGCTCGCTCTGGCCATCGAACGGGGCAGCGTCGACACCGCCGAAAAACTGACCGCCAGCCTAGGCGCGTCCACCGAACGCATCACCTCCTGTATCACGGAAGCGCGTGGCTGGACAGCAGAAATCATGCAGGTTTGTTAACGCGAACCGACCACAAAAACAGCCACCCGCTACCATGAAAAAAGCATTCAAACGCCTGCTGAGTCTTACCGGAATCGCACTGTTATTGTGGGTCGTCTGGTTTGTCTTTTCCATGGCCACCGCCCAGGAACGAATGACCGCTATCTGTCAGGGCATCCCGCCCGGCATGAGCGTTCATGATCTACAAGCCTACGCTGCAGATCATGGGCTGGGGCCACGCCATCTGACGGAAAGCACCCCGCTGGCCTATCTGGCCGAAAGCCGCAGCTTTGGCCGCCATGCCTGCCGCGTCGAACTGGCGCATGGGCGGGTAGTCAGCGTTCGCTACAACTTTGCCGACTGAGTCCCTGCGCTTACTCTGGCCGCAGCACGCAGCGTATCCCGCCCGGTGCCTCGATCAGCGTCGCGCACAGGTTGCAATGTGTGCAGCCATTCACATAATTCGCTTCAGCTCCGGCGTGTTTGACGAAATCCGGATCAAACAGCAACGGCCGCCCCAGCTGGATGAAATCGAAGCCCTCTCCCATCACCCGCGCAATACTCTCGTTGCTTGAAACACCACCGATATAACAAACACTGCCGCGCTTCACCTTGTCGCGGATACGGCGGGCGTTTTCGATGAGATAGGTTTCACGGTAAGGGTAATAGCGGAACATCTTCGGCCCGACCAGATGCAGGCCGATTTTCATGACCAGATTCTTTTCCTGCGCGATCATGCCCGGCAGGATGCTGTCACCATGAAACAGCAGCATGGGATTCATGGAGCTGGTGCCATCGCTGGGAATCACGCAATCCAGCCCGCCCTGATCGAACATTTCGGCAATCAGCGGGGATTCCTCATACGTCACGCCGCCGCGCACCCCGTCGGACATGCTGATCTTGCCCAGCAGCGGGAAGTCGTCACCCACCGCCTGACGCACTGCCGCCAGCACTTCCAGCGGAAAGCGCATGCGATTGACCAGGCTGCCGCCGTATTCATCGGTGCGCCGGTTGGTGATCGGCGAAATGAATTGCGACAGGCCATAGCCATGGCCAAAATGCAGCTCGATGGCATCAAACCCCACCGATTTCATAAACGCTGCCGCCCGCGCCATCACCTTCACGCGTGCCTTTATGCCGTCTTTAGACAACGCACCGCAAAAAAACATGCCCTGCGCCATGCCTAGTTTGTTCATGCCAAACGAAGGGCCGTAGGGCATGCGCGTACTCAACTGCGTATTCTTGGAAAAGCCGCCGGCATGGCTCAACTGCCCGGAAACCCGCGTCCCCGTGGTTTTGATGGTCTGGATCATCGCCGACAGCGGCGCGCGCACATAGTCATCCATGTACATCATGTGGGCATTCAGCCGGCCATCATTCTCGGCCGCGCAATAGGCTATGGTGGTCATCGCCGTCCCGCCTTCACCGATCCGCCGATGCAACTCGACCAGATCGGCCGTCGGCAGGCCATTCGGTGACTTGCCCTCGAAGGTTCCGGCCTTGATGATCCGGTTACGCAGCGTCAGCCCATTCAGGCGCGCTTCAGAAAGGCACTGCTGCAATGCGGAGGATGAAGTGCTCATCATGGCCCTCTGGCTGTTCGGGAAAAGAGCCCGGATTCTACCCAACATGCTTCGCAACGCGGTAAAGTCCCGCGCCATGAACCTTGACCTGAACCTGCTGGCCATTTATGCCCGCGTCGTTGAAGCGGGCAGTTTCGCCGAGGCCGCCCGGCGGCTGGGCATCTCCCGTTCAGCCACCAGCAAGGCCGTCGCCAAACTGGAAAAATCACTGGGCGCGCGCCTGCTCAACCGCACCACGCGCCACCTGAGCCTGACCGAAATCGGCGCAGCCGTGGCGACCTGTTGCACCCGCATGCTGGAAGAAGCCGATGAAGTCACGCGACTGGCCGAAAGCCTGAACTCGGAACCCCGGGGCACCTTGCGCGTCAGTGCCTCGGTGGCTTTTGGCACGCTGCATGTCGCACCGGCACTGGCTGACTTCCTCTCGGCGCATCCCGAACTGCGCATGGAGCTGACGATTACCGACCGGCTCGTCGATCTGGCGGAAGAAGGTTACGATCTGTCCATCCGCGTCACCGCCGAGCCGCCCCTGACCCTGGTGGCGCGCAAACTGGCACCGGTACGCCGCCAGCTTTGCGCCACGCCGGGTTACTTCAAGCGTCACGGCCTCCCCCGCACACCGGACGATCTCATCCACCACAACTGCCTCGACTACACCCGCTCGGGGGAATTGGGACACTGGCATTTCAGCGGCCCGGCCGGAGATATTTCCGTGCCGGTCACGGGCTCGCTGCATGTCGATGACGACGAAGCACTCTCGCAAGCCGTGCTGGGCGGGCTGGGGCTGGCACTCCTGCCCACGTTCATCGTCAGCCCTGAATTGCGAACTGAGCGACTGCAAGCCGTCTTGTCGGAATACATCCCGGTTGAACGCCACGTCTACGCGCTCTACCTGCCCACCCGCCACCTGCCCTCGAAAGTCCGCGCCTTCATCGACTTTCTGCTCGAACGCATCGGCGAGAAACCGTATTGGGATGATTAGCCGCGCCCGGTACGCTGGAGGGTTTTCATTGTCTCCATACAAGCAACAGACAAATTCCCTGCAGCCCCCTTATGCCACCCCAAGGGCTGGGCTACCATGGCGCATCCGAACCCCATTTTACGGATGATCGCGCCATGAACAACGCCAGACTGATCCTTGAATCCGACCGCATCCAGATGCGTATGGACGACTACGCCCGTTTGCGCGAGCTGACGGATGCTGACGTGCTCAATGAAGAGCTCGATCGCGCCATTGTCGTTCCAGACGAACGACTCTCTGCCGAGGTCATCACCATGAATGCCCGCATCCGCTATGCCGATGACGTCGCGGGCGACCAACGCGAAGTTGAACTCGTCTATCCACACGAAGCGGATGCTACCCGTGGCAAAATTTCCATTTTGGCGCCGGTGGGTATGGCGCTGATCGGCCTGGCGACCGGGCAGGCCATCGACTGGCGTTTCCCGGATGGTAAAACCCATCGCTTGAGCGTTTTGCAGGTATCACACCCGCCCACCCCCCAGGCCACGCACGAAGAAACCTGCTTGCAGGCCTGACGCGTTCAACAATCGCGACAGATTCAACAGATTCGCCCAGAAAAAAGCCGGGTTGCGTCGTTCACCTTACGCCACCCGGCTTTTGCTTTTTCAGTCAGGGCTAAGCCCTGCCCGCTACCGCGACCGGCTCCGTAATGAAATCTCCGGCCAGGCCATTTTCAGGTAATAGACCATAGACCACAACGTTAGCGCGGCCGCAATGATGATCAGCACCTGGCCGATCAGCATGATGGGCAGGCCGAACAAGTCTTCCCGATAAAGCAGCAGGGGGATGGCCGCCATCTGCACCGCCGTCTTGATCTTGCCGAGCATGGAAACCGCCACACTCTCGGCAGCACCAATCTTGGCCATCCATTCACGCAGGGCGGAAATGGCAAGCTCACGACCGATGATGATGATGGCAATGATGGCATCGACACGCTCGATCTGTACCAGGACGATCAGAGCCGCAGCCACCATGAGCTTGTCGGCCACCGGATCGAGGAACGCCCCGAAAGCCGAGGTTTGCCCAAGTTTGCGTGCCAGCCAGCCATCAAGCCAGTCGGTGATGGCCGCTACGATGAAGATCAATGTCGCCGCCAACGCCTGCTCGTGCGCGTTTAGCAGTTTGGGCGACAGATAAAAAACGCCGACGAAGAGCGGAATCAGGACGATACGCGCCCAGGTCAGCAGGATGGGAATATTGAACGGCATGGTGATTTTCGCAGCGTCTTTCGATGAAGTGTCTGTGATCCCGTGATGCTCAATGCAGCTCGTCATAAATCTTTTGTGCCAGTGTGCGGCTGATGCCATCCACCCGACACAGGTCGTCTACCGTGGCGGCCAGCACGCCCTGCAAACCACCAAAACTGGCTAGCAGCTTGCGCCGTCGCTGTGGCCCCACGCCCGCCACATCTTCCAGCCGCGACCGCTTGCGTGCTTTCTCACGCCGCGCCCGATGGCCGAAGAGGGCAAACCGATGGGCTTCGTCACGCACTTCCTGAACCAGATGCAACGCAACATGATGCGGTGATAACTGGAGGGATTCTAGTGCATCGCCGACGATGAGTGTTTCCAGACCCGGCTTGCGGCCTTCACCTTTGGCGACCCCGATACTGGCCAGATGCGCGAGCCCGAGTTCATCAAGCACCGCGCGCGCCACACCCAGTTGCCCCTTGCCGCCATCAATGAGGATCAGATCCGGTGCAATCGCTTCACCTGCGGCGACTTTTTCGTAACGCCGGATCAGCACCTGACGCATCGCCGCGTAGTCATCGCCGGGCTGGATGTCGCTGATGTTGTAACGGCGGTACTCGCTGTTCTTCATCGCACCATCAACACAGACCACGCAGGAAGCAACCGTCCCCTCGCCCTGGGTGTGGCTGATGTCAAAACATTCGATGCGTGCCGGGGGCTCATCCAGATGCAGGGCGGCCGCCAGCGCTTCGAGTTTCTGCCGGGCATTGCCTGCCGCATGACGACGCGCCTCGACAGCCAGACGCGCATTGTTTTCCGCCATCGCCAGCCAGGCACGCTCCATTTCATTGCGCGGCAACGTGGCCGTCGCGCGGATGCCCGCCACAGCAAACACAGCAGCACAGGCCTCGATGACATCATGGCTGAGAATCAAACGGGGTGGCGCGGGATGCGCCAGGTAGTGTTGTTCGATGAAGGCCAGCTGCCCTGCTGCCGCCTCCCCGCCATAATCCGCCGCAGCCGTGCGCGGAAAATGGGCACGGTCACCCAGATGCTGCCCACCGCGCACCATCGCCAGATTGACGCAGAACGCCCCCTCCGTATCC
>JAGOVA010000091.1 GCA_018061005.1 Sterolibacterium sp.
GGGTGCGCTGGCGGTAACCGATGTGGCAATTTTTCGCGCTGCCTATGCGCCTTTGCTGCGGGCAGCGACGGCCATGCCCAGCCCCGATGCGCGTCTGGCGTCTGAAGGTGAAACCGCAGTGGATTACGCACGGCGTTGTGCGGCGGCACTGGAGGCGCACCTCGCGCAGCATCATCAGGAAATCGCCGCACTGATCGTCGAGCCGCTGGTGCAATGCGCGAATGGTATGGCGATGTATGACCCGGAATATCTGCGCTTGGCGCGCGCCAGTTGTCAGCGGCATGGTGTGCATTTCATCGCGGACGAGATTGCCGTGGGTTGCGGCCGCACCGGCACGTTTTTCGCCTCGGAACAGGCCGGTGAGGGGGGGGCGGGGGAGGGGGATACCGCAGCCTGGCCGGATTTCATTTGTCTGTCCAAAGGGATTTCGGGCGGTTATCTGCCGCTGTCGCTGGTGATGACGACCGATGAGGTGTATCGCGCCTTTTATGCCGATGAGACGGCGCGCGGTTTTCTGCATTCGCATTCCTATACGGGCAATCCGCTCGCGTGCCGCGCGGCACTGGCCACGCTCGATATTTTCTGCGACGAAGCAGTGATCGAAACCAATCGCGGGCGTTCGGCCTGGTTCACCGAACAGATGACCGCGTTGCGCGAGCATTCGCGAGTCCGCAATTTCCGCCATCGCGGCATGATCTGGGCTTTCGAGGTGGATACAACCGCCCCCGGTTTTGCCCGCGCTGCCTTTGCCTGCGGGCTGAAATATGAATTGTTGCTGCGCCCGATCGGCAATACGGTGTATTTCATGCCGCCTTATGTGATCCAGGAGGAAGAAATGTTGTGCTTGCTGCGCGGCACGCTGCGGGTGATTGATGAAACCTTGCATGAGCTGGAGTCGTCACGTCATGGCTGATTTTTCGACCGATCTGGATCGTTTGCGCGAGCAATCCCTGCTGCGGGTACGGCGTGTGGTGGAAACCGCCTGCGCGCCGGAGCTTGTGGTGGATGGCCGGCCGCTGCTGGCCTTCTGCAGTAATGATTACCTGGGGCTGGCAGGGGATGCCCGGCTCGTGGCTGCTGCGAAGGCGGGGGCGGATTTGTACGGCGTCGGTTCGGGCGCATCGCATCTGATCAGTGGTCATTACAGCGCGCATCATCAGCTGGAAGAACGACTGGCGGCGTTCGTGGGCATGGCGCGCGCCCTGTTTTTTTCGACCGGTTACATGGCGAATATCGCGGCTATCACCGCGCTGACCCAGTGTGCGGAAGGCGCTGCGGCGGTGTTCTCCGATGCGCTGAATCATGCCTCGCTGATCGACGGTATCCGTCTGTCGGGGGCTGAAAAGCAGATTTATCCGCATGGGGATCTGGCCACGCTGGAACGCCAACTGGCGCAAAGTACGGCCACGCGCAAGCTGGTGGTCAGCGATGCGGTGTTCAGTATGGATGGCGATCTTGCGCCACTGCCCGGCTTGCTGGCGTTGTGCGAACGTCACGATGCTTACCTGCTGGTGGATGATGCTCACGGCTTCGGCGTGCTGGGCGCGCGCGGGCAGGGCAGCCTGGCGCATTTTGACATTGTGCCCGCCGCGCATCCGCGCCTTGTGTACGTCGGCACGCTGGGCAAGGCGGCGGGCGTGGCCGGGGCTTTTGTGGCGGGGGCAGAGGACGTGATTGAATGGTTGTTGCAACGTGCCCGCACCTACATTTTTACGACCGGCGCACCGCCTATGCTGGCGCATGCCCTGCTCACCAGTCTGGATCTGATCGAACAGGGGGCTGCCCGTCGCGCGCATTTGCAGGTTTTGGTCGACCAGTTTCGTCATGGCTTGCAGTTGCAACGCTGGCGCTTGCTCGATACGAGCAGCCCGATCCAGCCGTTGATCGTGGGTGAAAACAGCGAGGTGTTGCGTGTGGGTAAAGCCTTGCTGGATCAGGGGCTGTGGGTGCCGGCCATTCGTCCGCCCACCGTGCCGGCCGGGACGGCACGGCTGCGGATCACGCTTTCAGCCGCGCACAGTACGGCGCAGGTGGCGCGGCTGGTGGCGGCCTTGAATGCACAGGAACTGCGCGCATGAGCCTGAAGTTCGGTTGTTTCGTCACGGGGACGGATACCAATGTAGGCAAGACGCTGATTGCCTCGGCCTTGCTGCATCGCTGTGTGGCACAGGGCTGGCGTGCGGTGGGCATGAAGCCGGTGGCGGCGGGTTGCACGCAGACTGCGGATGGGCGCTGGTGCAATGAAGATGTCGAGGCGCTGTGCGCGGCAGCGAGTGTGAACATGGATCGTGTGAACATGGCGGACATCAATCCCTATCTGTTCCGCGAGGCCATTGCACCGCATCTGGCGGCGCGACATGAAGGGGTGGTTATCGAAATGTCGCGTATTTCCGCCAGCTTTGTGCGTCTTAAGGCGCAGGCCGAGGCCGTCGTGGTGGAAGGGGCGGGTGGTTTTGTCGTGCCGCTTAACGGGACTCCAGCACTGGCACTGGCACCGGCGCCGGCCTCGGGGTTCGATAGTGCCGATCTGGCGCGCGAGCTCGGTTTGCCGCTGGTGCTGACGGTCGGTATGCGGCTGGGCTGCATCAATCATGCCCTGCTGACCCAGGAGGCGATCGTCGCCCGTGGTCTGACGCTGGCCGGTTGGGTGGCCAATCGGCTGGATCCGGCCATGCCCTGTTTTGATGAAAATCTCGCCACGTTGCAAGCCTGTCTGCGTGCGCCCTTGCTGGGGGTGGTGCCGTATATGGCGCAACCCGATACGCGGCAGGCGGCTGAATATCTTGAGCTTCCCGGCGCGGAATCTCGTTAAAATCACTTCCCCGATCCTGATTTCCCGTCTTCCATGAAAATCCGTACCCGTTTTGCTCCCAGCCCGACCGGCTTCCTCCACATCGGTGGCGCACGCACTGCCCTGTTTGCCTGGGCTTATGCGCGTCGTTACGGCGGCAAGTTCATCCTGCGTATCGAAGATACCGATGTAGCGCGCTCCACGCCCGAGGCGGTACAGGCGATTATCGATGGCATGCAGTGGCTGGGGCTGCAGCATGACGAAGGCCCCTTCTACCAGATGCAGCGCATGGATCGTTACAAGGAAGTCATCGCGCAGATGCTGGCGGCGGGAACGGCGTATCACTGCTACCTGTCGCGCGAGGAACTGGACGCGCTGCGTGCCGAGCAGGAGGCGCGGAAAGAAAAGCCGCGTTACGATGGCCGCTGGCGACCCGAGCCGGGTAAAACGCTGCCGCCACCGCCGGTCGGCATCAAACCGGTGGTGCGCTTTCGCAACCCGCTGGGGGGCGTGGTGGCGTGGAATGATCAGGTGAAAGGGCATATCGAGATCGCCAACAGCGAACTGGATGATTTCATCATTGCCCGCGACGATGGCACGCCCACCTACAATTTCTGCGTGGTGGTAGATGACTGGGACATGAAAATCACCCA
Organism: Sterolibacterium sp.; assembly: GCA_018061005.1. GTDB lineage: Bacteria > Pseudomonadota > Gammaproteobacteria > Burkholderiales > Rhodocyclaceae > Sterolibacterium. Next base: position 3,445 of record JAGOVA010000091.1, read on the forward strand.
TGTCATCCGTGGGGATGACCATGTGAACAACACGCCGCGCCAGATCAATGTGCTGAAGGCCTTGGGTGCGACTGTGCCGGAGTACGCGCATCTGTCGATGATCCTGGGCGACGACGGCCAGAAGCTTTCCAAGCGTCATGGTGCGGTGAGTGTGATGCAGTACGATGAAGATGGCTATCTGCCCGAAGCGGTGCTCAATTACCTCGCACGGCTGGGCTGGTCGCATGGCGATACGGAAATTTTCAGCATGGAAGAGTTCTGTGCCTGGTTCGGGCTGGATCACATCACCGCCTCTGCCGCGCAGTTCAACACTGAAAAGCTCAACTGGCTCAACGCGCACTATCTCAAGCAGGCCGACCATGGTCGGCTGGTTGCCGAGGTGCAGCAGCGTCTGCTCAGGCAGGGCGTGCAGGCCGAAGTGGAATCGGCGGATCTCGATGTGGCACAGGTGTGCGCGCTCTACAAGGAGCGGGTGGCCAACCTCAACGAACTGGCCGATGCTGTGCATCCTTTCCTCGTGGCGCCGCATCCTGCCGAAGAACTCAAGGCGCAGCATCTGACCGAAACAGCCCGCATGGCATTGACGACCCTGCGTGACAAGCTCGCGGCGCTGACGGACTGGCAGGCAGCTGCGCTGGCTCAAGCGATTAAGGAAAGTGCCGCAGCGCATGGCCTGAAAATGCCGCAAGTAGCGATCCCGCTGCGTGTTGTGCTGCTGGGCCAGCCGCAATCGCCTTCCATCGATGCGGTGCTGGCGGTGCTGGGACGGGCGCGAGTGTTGGCGCGGCTGGTTCGTCAGATTGGGGCGTAAAACCGCGTCTTCAGTTCCTCCAGCCCGAGGGATGTCAATAGTTCATTCAGTCGCTGTGCCGCCTGTGGTTGCGGGCGGCCGGGGCTGCGGCGGGCGATGATCAGCTCGTTTTTCATCGAGTGTTCCCAGCCCACCAGCTCGGTCACGGACACCTGATAGCCGTGCGCTTCGAGTTGCAGGCAACGCAGGACATTGGTGACGTGGCTGCCGAATTCACGCGTATGCAGCGGGTGCCGCCACAGCTCGCCGAGCGCGCCCCGCGCCAGTGCGGCGGCTTTGTGGTGGCGCAGGGTGGCGGCCACTTCAGCCTGGCAGCAGGGGACGAGAACGATGGCCTGTGCCTGCTTTTTCAGGGCAAAGTCGATGGCATCGTCCGTGGCAGTGTTGCAGGCGTGCAGAGCCGTCACCATGTCCGGGCGGGCGGGCAGTAATGGCGAGGTGATCGAATCGGCCACTGAAAGCGCGTGAAACTGCATGTCGTCAAAGCCCAGCCGGGTGGCCAGCGCCTGTGAGCGTTCGACCAGTTCGGCGCGTCGCTCGATGCCGTGGATGCGGCTCCCTGCGGCGTGGGGGCGGATGTAGAGGTCGTGCATGATGAAGCCCAGATATGACTTGCCCGCGCCGTGGTCGACGATGTCAAGTTGCGGCTGCTGCAGGCGCAGCTCGTCGAGCAGGGGTTCGATGAACTGCATCAGGTGGTAGATCTGCTTCAGCTTGCGGCGGCTGTCCTGATTCATTTTGCCGTCACGCGTCAGGATATGCAGTTCCTTGAGCAGTTCGATCGACTGGCCGGGACGGACTTCGTACATCTGTTCTTTGGGGATGGGGGGCTTTTTCATGGGGAACGGTGTGACGCGTGAGCGGAATGTACGGTGTACGGCACGCGGCAGTATAGTGCGCGGCAGCAGCAACCGAACTATCCCGAACTATCCGGATGCCGGGGCGAAAGGTATCATGCCGCCTTTCCTGTCTTTAGTGGCTCAGCTTTTTATGCAAGAAATCGAATTCCAGCTCATCAGCCATGGCGATGAGGCGTATGTCGCTTTGTGCAATCTGCTCAAGCTGACCGGCATCGCCAGTAGCGGCGGCCAGGGCAAGCTGATGGTGGCGGGGGGCGAGGTGACGGTGGATGGCCAGCCAGAATCCCGCAAGACCGCCAAGATCCGCGCCGGGCAGGTGGTCGAGTGCCTGGGGCAGCGTATCGTTGTTCTGGCGGGGGGCTGAAGCGCATGGCGATTCAATGGTTCCCCGGGCACATGACCCAGGCACGCAAAAAAGCGGGCGAAACCATGGCGCAGACGGATGTGGTGATCGAGGTCGTCGATGCGCGTATTCCTGAAGCCAGTTGCAATCCGATGATCCACGAACTGCGGCGGTTTCGTCAGCGTCCCTGTCTCAAGCTGCTTAACAAAGCCGATCTGGCCGACCCGCAGGCAACCCGCGCGTGGCTGGATTTTTTCAATGCTCAGGAGGGGGTCAAGGCCGTGGCTATCTCCTGCAAGAAGCCGGGCGAGGCGCTGCGCGTGCCGTCGCTGTGTCAGGCACTGGCGCCGCACCGTGACGACAATCTCAAGCCGTTGCGGATGATGATCATGGGCATTCCCAACGTCGGCAAGTCGACCCTGCTCAATGCCCTGACCAAACGTCGTGTGGCGGCGGTGGGCGATGAACCCGCCGTCACCAAATCGCAGCAGCGCATCGAGCTCAGCCCGCGTCAGGTGATCGTCGATACCCCCGGTATGCTGTGGCCGAAAATCGCGCATGTCAGTGATGGCCTGATGCTGGCCGCCTGTCATGCGGTGGGGCGTAATGCGGTGATCGACGAGGAGGTGGCAGTGTTTCTGGCCGGCATCCTGCTCGCGCGTTACCCGGATGCCGTGGCGACACGTTATCGGCTGGCGACGGCAGGGCTGGATGCGGTCGGGGTGGTCGAGGCCATCGCAAAAAAGCGCGGCTGTTTCATCAAAGGGCGTGGCGGCGAGCTGGATCTGGAGCGGGCGGCGATGATTTTTCTGACCGACTTCCGTGATGGCCTGCTGGGGCGAATCAGCCTGGAAACCCCGCATAGCCGTCAGGCGATGCTGGGCGCGAGCACCGTGTTGATTGCAGACGAAGCCGATGATACCAACGATACCAATGATTTGTAACACCACCATCGGCAAGCGGAGGGGTATGCCGGCTTGGTCGTGACGACTGTGCTGGTGTTGCCAGATTCGTTACCAGATTTTCAATGAGCCGAGCCGCCCTCGCGCTCAAATACAGGGAATGATCCCAGCGTCCAACAGTTTTCGAATCACCTGATCGGCGGCCTCATCTGCTGTGCATTGTGTGGTGTCGATCCGCAGTTCGGCGTGCTCGGGTGCCTCGTAGGGCGAATCGATGCCGGTGAAGTTTTTCAGCTCACCGCGCCGCGCTTTTTTGTACAGCCCTTTGGGATCGCGGGTTTCAGCCACCGCCAGCGGCGTGTCGACAAAAACTTCGACAAACTCATCGTCCTGCATCAAGCCGCGTGCCATACGCCGGTCGGCGACAAAAGGCGAAATGAAAGCAGTGATGACGATCAGCCCGGCATCCACCATCAGTTTGGCGACTTCGGCGATGCGGCGGATGTTTTCGACGCGATCGGCTTCGGTAAAGCCGAGATCCTTGGACAGACCGTGGCGTACGTTGTCGCCATCGAGCAGATAGGTGTGCTTATCGAGCGCGTGGAGTTTTAATTCCAGCAAGTTGGCGATGGTCGACTTGCCCGAGCCTGACAGGCCAGTCAGCCAGATCACGCAAGCCTTCTGCTTTTTCTGTTCGGCGCGCACAGCCTTGTTGATATCCACCGCCTGCATATGGATATTGCTGGCACGCCGCAAGGCGAAATCCAGCATCCCGGCGGCGATGGTGTTGTTGCTCATCCGGTCGATCAGGATGAAGCCCCCGGTTTCGCGGTTGTCCTTGTAAG
>JAGOVA010000036.1 GCA_018061005.1 Sterolibacterium sp.
CATACACCTTGCGCGTCCCCGGATGCGCGGCCACCTTCTTGTACATCAGCGGCTGCGTCACCATCGGCTCATCCTGCTCGTTATGGCCGAGCTTGCGGAAACAGATGAGGTCGATGACCACATCCTTCTTGAATTCCTTGCGGAAATCCAGCGCCAGACGCGCCACCAGGGCGACCGCCTCGGGATCGTCGCCATTCACATGGAACACGGGTGCGTCGATCATCTTGAAGATATCGGTGCAGTACAGCGACGAGCGATAGTCGCGCGGATCGGACGTGGTAAAGCCAATCTGATTATTGATGACCACATGCACCGTGCCACCCGTGCCGTAGCCACGCGTTTGCGAGAAATTGAGCATTTCCTGGTTGACACCCTGCCCGGCCACGGCGGCATCGCCGTGCAGCAGGATGCCCATCACCTTGTCACCCATCTCATCCTTGCGCCAGCACTGACGCGCATACACCGAGCCGGTGACCACCGGATTGACGATTTCGAGGTGTGACGGATTGAAGGCCAGCGACAGATGCACAGGGCCGCCGGGCGTGGCGACATCCGACGAAAAACCGTTGTGGTATTTGACATCGCCCGCCGAGAGTTCGTCGGCATGCTTGCCTTCAAATTCTGAAAACAGCATTTGCGGTGTCTTGCCCAGCGTATTCACCAACACGTTGAGGCGACCCCGGTGCGCCATGCCAATGACGATTTCCTCGATGCCCTGGCTGCCTGCCGAACGGATCAGTTCATCCATTGCCACGATGGTCGACTCGCCGCCTTCCAGCGAAAAGCGTTTCTGGCCGACATACTTGGTATGCAGATAACGCTCCAGCGTTTCAGCCGCCGTCAGGCGATCGAGCAAGCGCTTCTTTTGTTCCAGCGAAAAATCTGGTGTGGCGCGGATGGTTTCCAGGCGCGACTGTATCCAGCGTTTTTGCGTGATGTCGCTCATGTACATGTACTCAGCGCCGATCGAACCGCAATAGGTCTGCCGCAAGCCTTCGAGGATTTCACGCAGGCTGGACTGCTCTGCGCCAAAAACCAGTGAGCCCGTATTGAACACCGCGCCCAGATCCGCTTCGGTAAAACCGTAAAACGCCGGTTCGAGTTCGGGAATGGTGGGGCGTTCAGCACGCTTCAGCGGATCCAGCAACGCCCAGCGATTACCGAGAAAACGGTAGGCATTGATCATCTGCAACACCTTGGCCTGGCGCGCATCGGCCACCGGGGCCACCGCAACCGGGCGTAACGCGCCCTGCTTCGCCCGCTGCGCGAACGAAGCGACGATGGGGGCATGCGCGACATCGGTCGGCGCGCCGGGCAAGTTTTGCAGTTTATCGAAGTAATCACGCCAGGCTGGCGTAACGGTTGCCGGGTTTTGCAGGTAGTTTTCGTATAACTCTTCAATGAATGGCGCATTGGAGCCAAACAGATACGAATTACCGAGCATTTGCTTCATCATGGCAGTAAGCCTCCTGAGGTGGGGGCAGGCAAAAAGACTGGAAATGGCGACACTACGAAACGATGCCAATGGCATCAAGCTGAAGTGAGCGGAACCGTTCAGCAGTGACGTCGCATGTACGCCACTGCTGATTCAGTGAAACATCAGAAATCAGCGTTTGCCGATGGGCACGACGTCACGACGCGGTGCGCCGACATACAACTGACGCGGGCGACCGATCTTTTGATCCGGATCAGCGATCATTTCGTTCCACTGCGAAATCCAGCCGACGGTACGCGCCATCGCGAAGATGCCCGTAAACAGCGGTGTCGGGATGCCCAGCGCGCGTTGCACAATGCCGGAATAGAAATCGACATTGGGATACAGCTTCTTCTCGATGAAGTAGTCGTCTTCCAGCGCAATACGCTCGAGTTCAATCGCCAGCTTGAACAGGGGGTCGTCATGCAGCCCGAGTTCGTTGAGCACTTCGTGGCAGGTTTCGCGCATCAGCTTGGCGCGCGGATCGAAGTTCTTGTAGACGCGGTGACCAAAGCCCATCAGCTTGAAGCTGTCGTTCTTGTCCTTGGCGCGTTTGATGTATTCACCAACACGCGAAACATCGCCGATTTCTTCGAGCATCTGCAGGCAGGCTTCGTTAGCACCACCGTGTGCCGGGCCCCACAGACAGGCGATGCCCGCAGAAATACAGGCGAAGGGGTTGGCACCGGAGGAGCCGGCCAGACGCACCGTGGAGGTGGACGCGTTCTGTTCGTGGTCGGCGTGCAGGATCAGGATGCGATCAATCGCCCGGGTCAACACCGGATTCGGCACATACTTCTCGCACGGCACGGCAAACATCATGTGCATGAAGTTGCCTGCGTAATCAAGATCGTTGCGCGGATACATGAAAGGCTGACCTGCGCCGTACTTGTACGCCATGGCCACAATGGTCGGCAACTTGGCAATCAGCCGGTTCGCCGAGATGTCGCGATGATGCTGGTCGCTGATGTCCATGGCATCGTGGTAGAAGGCGGACAGCGCCCCCACCACCCCCACCATGACGGCCATCGGGTGAGCATCACGACGGAAGCCTTGGTAGAAGCGGGTCAGCTGCTCATGCACCATCGTATGATTCTTGATGATGTCGGCAAACGACTCCTTCTCTTTGGCATTGGGCAACTCACCCTTCAGCAGCAGTTGCGCCACTTCCAGGAAATCACAATGCTCTGCCAGCTGTTCGATGGGGTAGCCGCGATACAGCAACTCGCCCTTGTCGCCATCAATATAGGTAATCGAGGATTTGCAGGCCGCCGTCGACATAAAACCGGGGTCGAAGGTGAAATCGCCGGTCTTGGCATAAAGACTGCGAATGTCGATGACATCCGGGCCGATCGTGCCGGTCTGAACCGGAAAATCGATGTTCTTGCCGTCGATCGTGAGAATAGCTTTGCGTTCAGTGGTCATGATGGCTCCTTGATGAAGTCACGAATGGTTCAGTGGGCAGAAATTCAGTGGATACAGAAATACAAATAAACAACGAAAGTGTCACTTTTACAGCAAAGACTCAAACCTGCATCAATGTTTCAATCAGGGGCTTCCAGCGGGGATCCGGAACGTCCAGACGACCACACAGCATGTCCCACAGATCATGATCTTCCAACAGCAGCAGTTCTTCCAGAAGCCGCGCCTGCGCGTCCTCCAGCGGTAGATCTGCCTGCCGCTGCCAGAAACGTTCCAGCACCAGATCAAGCTCCAGCAGAGCGCGCCGCGAGTGCCACTTGAGTCGACCGGGTAATGGAACGGGGGTATTCATGAGTAAGCCTGTTCAAACAAATATCGTCAGACTGCGCGGCGCACCATGCGATCTTTGATCTTGCCGATCGCCTCGGTCGGGTTAAGACCCTTCGGGCAGACATCGGCACAGTTCATGATCGTATGGCAACGGAACAGACGGTACGGATCATTCAGGTTATCCAGCCGCTCATTGGTCGCCTGATCGCGCGTATCGGCAATGAAACGATACGCCGCCAGCAAACCGGCCGGGCCCACGAATTTATCCGGGTTCCACCAGAACGACGGGCAGGAGGTCGAGCAGCAGGCACACAGGATGCACTCATAAAGGCCATTCAGCTCTTCACGATCTTCCGGCGACTGCAAACGTTCGCGCTCAGGCGGCGGATCGTTGTTGATGAGATACGGTTTGATCGAGTGATACTGCTTGAAGAACTGCGTCATGTCGACAATCAGGTCACGCACCACCGGCAGACCGGGCAAAGGGCGCAGCACGATCGGCTGAGGCAGTGAGTCGATGTCAGTCAGACAGGCCAGGCCGTTGCGGCCATTGATGTTCATGGCATCCGAACCGCACACCCCTTCACGGCAGGAGCGACGGAAGGAGAGCGAGTCGTCGTAATACTTCAGCTTGACGATGGCATCGAGCAGCTTGCGATCCGTCGATTCGAGCTCGACGGTGATGTCCTGCATGTACGGCTTGACGTCTTTGTCCGGGTTGTAGCGATAAATCTTGAACTTGACGGAGCGCTTTTGATTTTCGGTAGTCATTTCAATTCCCAATTCATTGTCGTCCGGTCGGCCATCAATAGGCACGCTTCTTGAGCTCGATGGTATCAACCGTCAGCGGCTTCATCTGTACCGGTTTGTAATCCAGACGATTGCCCTCTTTGTACCAGAGCGTGTGCTTGAGCCAGTTCTTGTCATCGCGGCCGTTCGGTGTCTGCTCGGTATCCAGCGCATCATCACGCACATGCGCCCCACGCGACTCCTTGCGGGCTTCGGCGGAAACCATGGTGGCCTTGGCCACTTCGATCAGGTTGTCGAGCTCCAGCGCTTCAAGACGCGCCGTGTTGAACACCTGCGATTTGTCCTTGATCTCGGTCTGACGTACCTGTTTTTCGATATCGAGAATCTTATCAACGCCCTGCTTGAGCATGTCATTGAAGCGGAACACACCGCAATGATTCTGCATGGTGCGCTGCATCTCCAGACGAGTTTCGTGCACATTGGCACCGCCCGTCTGGTTGTTGAGACGATCGACGCGCGCCAGACTCTGTTCGATGGCTTCCTTGGGCAGGGGCTTGTGTTCCTTGGCCCCTTTCTTCAGTTCATCCACCGCAGTTTCACCCGCCGATTTGCCAAACACCAGCAGATCGAGCAAGGAATTTGTACCGAGTCGATTAGCACCATGCACCGAGGCACAGGCACATTCACCCGCCGCGTAGAAGCCCGGCACCACCCCGTTGGGCAAGACCACCTGGCCAGCGTAATTGGTGGGAATCCCGCCCATCTGGTAATGACAGGTCGGCACCACCGGCAGCGGCTGCTTGATGCAATCGACACCGGCAAACTGGATGCCGATTTCACGGATGCCGGGCAGCCGCTTCATGATGGTGGCCGGATCGAGGTGAGTAATGTCCAGCAGCACGAAGTCCTTGTTCGGACCGCAACCACGGCCTTCATTGATTTCCGTAACCATCGCCCGCGAAACCACGTCGCGCGAAGCCAGATCCTTGGCGTTCGGCGCATAACGCTCCATGAAACGCTCGCCCGCGCTGTTCCGCAGAATGCCGCCTTCGCCGCGCACACCTTCGGTAATCAGCACCCCCGCCCCGGCCACGCCGGTCGGGTGGAACTGCCAGAATTCCATGTCTTCCAGCGGGATCCCGGCACGCGCCGCCATCCCGACGCCGTCGCCGGTATTGATGAAGGCATTGGTCGACGAGTAATAGATACGACCCGAACCGCCCGTCGCAAAGATGGTGGCCTTGGCCTGAAACATGACGATCTCGCCGGTTTCCATGTCCATCGCGGTCACACCGACCACATCTCCATCCACATCGCGGATCAGATCCAGCGCCATCCACTCGACGAAGAACTGGGTGTTGACCTTGACGTTGCGCTGATACATCGCATGCAGCATGGCATGACCGGTACGGTCGGCCGCCGCGCAAGAACGACGCACCGGTTTCTCGCCGAAGTTCGACATATGGCCACCGAACGGCCGCTGATAAATGCGACCATTATCCAGGCGGTCAAACGGCATGCCGTAATGTTCCAGCTCGACCACCACTTCATTGGCCTTGCGGCACATGAATTCGATCGCATCCTGGTCACCGAGCCAATCAGAGCCCTTGACGGTATCGTACATATGCCAGTGCCAGTGATCCTCTTCCGAGTTCCCCAGCGAGGCGGCCACACCGCCCTGAGCAGCGACCGTATGCGAACGGGTCGGGAAAACCTTGGTCAGCACCGCCGTTTTCAGGCCGGCTTCCGACAACTGTATGGCGGCGCGCAGACCGGCACCACCGGCACCGACGATGACCGCATCGAATTTACGAACAGGAATATTCACTTGTTACAGCCTCCACAGAATCTGCGTCGCCCAGCCAGCGCAGGCAATCAGGAACAACGCCGTGAGCGTATGCAGCGTCAGGCGCACCCCCACCGGCTTGACGTAATCCATCCAGATGTCGCGCACCCCCACCCAGACGTGAAAGGCCAGGCTGACAATGAACAACAAGGTCACCACACGCATGAAGCTGCCCGACATCAGCAGATGCCAGCTTTCCTGCGACAGGCTGTTCATGCACAGCAGCACCAGCCCGATGAAGACCAGATAAACCGCCATCACGACAGCGGCAATCCGTTGCAGCAACCAGTCACCAAAACCGTAACCGGCACCGACCACGATGCGTTGATTTACCATAGTGCCACCCCCAGAATCACGGTCAGCGCAACGCTGACCAACAGAACCGCTTTGGCACTGGCGCGCGCCGTCTCGATCTTGACGCCCTTGTGCACATCGATCAGCAGGATGCGGATGCCCATGCAGAAGTGATGCAACAGCGCGTACAGCAAGCCCAGCAAAACCAGCTTGACCAGCGGGTGATGCGTGATCGCGCGGAAAGTCTCAAAATCCTGCGCCGAACCGAGCGACAGTTGCAGCAGATAGATCAGACAAGGCAGCATCAGGAACATCGCGCCACCGCTGATGCGGTGCAGGATCGACATCTTGGCGGCGAGCGGCTGCGGAATCTCGGCCAGATTCAAAAACACGGGGCGCTGCTTGGTAATTTCAGGCATCGTTTTCTAACTCCCTCATACAAACTTACAAATTTGCAAACTTGAAGACTTGAATACATCGACATCGGCACACCGGCATCAGCACCCTATTACCGCCAGGATGCCAGGACACACGGCGCGCACAGGGACAATGCCCCTACGGAACCCTGAATTCTAGCGCAAGTTCGCCATCAGACCAGTTCATTCGAGTAGTAATGTTCATGGGTCGAATACAGACCACGCCGCCACTCGACCGGGCGATCACCATAGGTATAACTGACGCGCTCAACCGACAACAGCGGCGTCCCGGGCTCCAGCCCGAGCAGCTTGGCATTCACCAGATCCGCGGCCACAGCGCGGATGCGCTCCTCGGCACGCAACATCCGCACATCAAACTTCAGCTCCAGCAGGCTATAAAAAGACTCATTGTTGTCCTGCAGCATTTCCAGATCCAGCCCGGCAAACAGCTCACCCGGCAGATAAATTTCCTCAACCACCACCGGCTTGCCCGAAAAGTGCAGCAACCGCCGCACAATCGTGATCGGCGCACCAAACTTGACCCCCAACGTGCGCGCGGCCTCATGCCCCGCCTTGGCACGCCAGCATTCGAGCGGCACACTTTGCGGTGCTTCCTGCACACCATTTTCGGGCATCAACCGCAAAAACCGGAACGCCTCACGCGGCCCGGCATCCGCATGAGAGGCGACATAAGTTCCCTTGCCTTGCCGTCGCACCAGCAGGTTTTCAGCCGCCATCTCGTCAATGGCTTTGCGTACCGTACCCTGACTGACCCCGTACCGCCCCGCCAGCTCGGTTTCACTGGGAATCAACCCACCCGGCCGCCACTCGCCCCCCTCAAGCCCCTGCAGAATCAGGTTCTTGATTTGACGGTATAGCGGACTGAAGGTCGGCGCGAGCGCGGCATCTTGCAACATGGGGAGGGATTTCACCACAAAATCCATCTAGCGTCTACATCATATCTTATGTCTTATATAAGACATAAGATATCTGTTGACAGACAAAATCTCAATCAATAAGATAGCCGCGCATTTCAAAGAACACCGCAGGCTACAGGCTGCAACCATCCACACCCTGCTCACGCATCGGTACGGTTGGTACGACTGGCACCAGGTACGGCTATTCCCCGATGCGTTCAGCAGGTTAAGCGGGTATAGTGCCCGGTCGTGCAGTGCCTTCATTTTTTAGCAAACCACCTCAAGGATAAAGGAGTCTACAGAATGGCCAAATCCCCCGTTCGCGTTACGGTCACCGGCGCTGCCGGTCAAATCGGTTACAGCCTGCTGTTCCGCATCGCCAGTGGCGAAATGCTCGGCAAGGATCAACCGGTCATCCTGCAACTGCTGGAAATCACGCCTTCCCTGCCCGCCCTCAAGGGTGTGGTCATGGAACTCGAGGATTGCGCCTTCCCGCTGCTCGCCGGTGTCGTGCAAACCGACGACCCGAAGGTCGCCTTCAAAGACACCAACTACGCCCTGCTGGTTGGCGCACGCCCGCGCAGCAAAGGCATGGAGCGCAAGGATCTGCTCGAAGCCAACGGCGCCATCTTCACGGTTCAAGGCCGCGCCATGAACGAAGTGGCCGCCCGTGATATCAAGGTGCTGGTGGTCGGCAACCCGGCCAACACCAATGCGCTGATCGCCATGAACTCCGCGCCCGACCTGCCGCGCGAAAACTTCACCGCCATGCTGCGCCTGGATCACAACCGCGCCCTGTCGCAACTGGCCACGCGCACCGGCAAGACCGTCACCGACATCGAGAAGATGATCGTCTGGGGCAACCACTCGCCCACCATGTATCCGGACATCCGCTTCTGCAACGTCGCTGGTCAGAATGCCGTCGCCGCCGTGAACGACCAAGCCTGGTATCGTGACACCTACATCCCCACCGTCGGCAAGCGCGGTGCGGCCATCATTGAAGCACGCGGCCTGTCTTCCGCTGCCTCGGCAGCCAACGCCGCCATCGACCACATGCGCGACTGGGCACTCGGCAGCAACGGCAAGTGGGTGACCATGGGTGTGTGTTCGGACGGTGCCTACGGCATCCCCGCAGGCATCATCTACGGCATGCCGGTGACTACCGCCAACGGCAAGTGGGAACTGGTCAAGGGTCTGGAAATCGACACCTACTCACGCGAGAAGATGGATGCCACCCTGCAGGAACTCACCGAAGAGCGTGACGGTGTGAAGCATTTGCTGGGTCAATAAACCCCGCCTTGCGCCTCTCTCTTCACACTCCACACGCCTCTCTCTTCACGCTCCACCCCGGAGTGAGGCGTGAGGTGTGAGATGTGAAGAGGGAGGCAATCATTGCAACACCCGCATCTGCCTCACCTCATGAACACTAGCCCACGCCTCCCACGCCTTCATCCCGCTGACGTGCTGTACCCGGGCAGCGACCATACGCGCCCCTTCCCCGCCCTGAATGCCTGCGAACACTACGCGGGCAGTGAAAAACTGATTGACAAGGCGCTGGTACTGCAAGCCGGGCTCGGGCCGATATTCGACATCACCTGCGACTGCGAAGACGGCGCACCCGCCGGGCGCGAGCGCGAACACGCCGAAATGGTTGCCGCCCGCATCATGAGCGAGGCCAACCGCTTTGGTCGCGTCGGCGCGCGCATCCACGACATCACCCACCCTCACTGGCGCAACGACCTCGACATCATCGTCAGCCAGGCTGGCGAACGCATTGCCTACATCGTCCTGCCCAAGGCACGCGGCATCGACGACGTACTGGCGCAACACGCCATCGTCACCGCCGTGCAACGCAAACGCGGCCATGACCGCCGCATCCCGCTGCACATCCTCATCGAAACCCCCGGCGCACTGCGTGCCGCCTGGCAGATTGCCGCCCTGCCCTTTGTCGAATCCCTTGATTTCGGCCTGATGGATTTTGTCTCCGCCCACCACGGCGCGATACCCGCCAGCGCCATGCGTAGCCCCGGCCAGTTCCAGCACCCGCTGGTGGTACGCGCCAAATGCGAAATTGCCGCCGCCGCCCTGGGCAGTGGCATCGTCCCGGCACACAACGTCAGCGTCGAAATCCGCGATGCCGACGTGGTGCGCGAAGATGCCCGCCGTGCCCGGCAAGAATTTGGCTTCCTGCGGATGTGGAGCATCCACCCGAACCAGATTCGCCCCATCGTCGAGGCGCTACGCCCGGATTTTGCCGAAGTTCAAGAGGCCGCCGAAATTCTTGCCGCCGCGCAGGATGCCGACTGGGGTCCCATCCAACACGCGGGCAAACTGCACGACCGCGCCTCGTTCCGCTACTACTGGGAACTTCTCAGCCGCGCGCAAATCACCGGCATGCCTTTGCCCGCCGACGCACAGCAACGATTTTTTTAACCGATACGCCCAGCCTCACATCAACATCCCACATTCCACGTCCCACGCCCCACCACACAAAGGAAGCCGCCATGCTCACAGCCTACCGACTCCACGTTGCCGAACGCGCCGCCCAAGGCATCCCACCGCTGCCCCTCTCCGCGCAGCAAACCGCCGAACTCATCGAACTACTGAAAAACCCACCCAAGGGCGAGGAAAACACGCTCGTTGACCTCATCACCCATCGCGTGCCTGCGGGGGTTGATGATGCCGCCAAGGTCAAGGCATCCTACCTCGCGGCCGTCGCTTTCGGCCAGGAAAAATGTCCGCTCATCAGCCGCGAACAAGCAACTCAACTACTGGGCACCATGCTGGGTGGTTACAACGTCAAACCGCTGACCGACCTGCTCGACGACGCTGTTGTCGGCGGGATTGCCGCGCAGGGGCTCAAGGGTACGCTCTTGATGTTTGACTACTTCCATGATGTCGCCGAAAAAGCCAAGACAGGGAACGCCAACGCCAAAGCCGTCATGCAATCCTGGGCGGATGCCGAATGGTTCACTTCGCGCCCTGAAGTCCCGCAAAGCTTCACGCTGACCGTCTTCAAGGTCACGGGCGAAACCAATACCGATGACCTCTCACCCGCACCGGATGCCTGGAGCCGTCCGGATATCCCGTTGCACGCACTGGCCATGCTGAAGAACCCACGTCCGGGCATCGAAGCCGATGAACCCGGCAAGATCGGCCCGATCAAGCAACTCGGCGCGCTCCAGGCTCAAGGCAACCTGATCGCTTACGTCGGCGACGTGGTCGGCACCGGTTCCTCACGCAAATCGGCCACCAACTCGGTGCTGTGGTTTACTGGCGAAGACATTCCCCATGTGCCGAACAAACGCTTTGGCGGTGTGTGTCTGGGCAGCAAGATCGCGCCGATTTTCTACAACACCATGGAAGATGCCGGTGCGCTGCCGATCGAACTGGACGTTTCGAAGATGGACATGGGCGATGTCATCGAACTGCGCCCCTATGAAGGCAAGGCGCTGAAGAACGGTACGGTGATCAGCGAATTCACCGTCAAGTCTGACGTCATTTTCGACGAAGTCCGCGCCGGTGGCCGGATTCCGCTGATCATCGGCCGTGGCCTGACCACCAAGGCACGCGAGACGCTCGGCCTGCCGCCCTCGACCCTGTTCCGTCTGCCGCAAAATCCCGCCGACTCCGGCAAGGGGTACAGCCTCGCACAAAAGATGGTCGGTCGCGCCTGCGGCCTGCCCAGCGGCCAGGGGATCCGCCCGGGCACCTACTGCGAACCGAAAATGACCACCGTCGGCAGCCAGGACACCACCGGCCCGATGACCCGCGACGAACTGAAAGACCTCGCCTGCCTCGGCTTCTCCGCCGACATGGTGATGCAGTCCTTCTGCCACACCGCAGCCTATCCCAAGCCCATCGACGTCAAGATGCACCACGAACTGCCGCAGTTCATAGCCACGCGCGGCGGTGTGGCCTTGCGCCCGGGTGACGGCGTGATCCACTCCTGGCTGAACCGTCTGCTGCTGCCCGATACCGTCGGCACCGGCGGCGACTCGCACACCCGCTTCCCGATCGGCATTTCCTTCCCGGCAGGCTCCGGCCTCGTCGCTTTTGCCGCCGCCACCGGCGTGATGCCGCTCGACATGCCCGAATCCATACTCGTGCGTTTCAAGGGCGAACTGCAAAACGGCGTCACCCTGCGCGACCTGGTCAATGCCATCCCGCTTTACGCGATTCGTCAGGGGCTGCTCACCGTCGAGAAAAAAGGCAAGAAAAACGAATTCTCCGGCCGCATTCTCGAAATCGAAGGTTTGCCCAATCTCAAGGTTGAACAGGCTTTCGAACTCTCCGACGCATCGGCCGAACGCTCCGCCGCAGGCTGCACAGTGCATCTCGATAAAGCGCCGATCATCGAATACATGACCTCCAACATCACCCTGATGAAGGTCATGATCGCCAACGGTTACCAGGACGCACGCACTCTGGAGCGCCGCATCAAGGCCATGGAAGCCTGGATTGCCCAACCCGAACTGCTCAAGGCCGACGCCAACGCCGAATACGCCCATGTCATCGAAATCGACCTGCAAGACATTCATGAACCGATCGTCGCCTGCCCGAACGACCCGGACGATGTCAAACTGCTTTCCGAAGTAGCGGGCGACAAGATCGACGAAGTCTTCATCGGCAGCTGCATGACCAACATCGGCCACTTCCGCGCCGCCAGCAAACTGCTCGAAGGCAAAACCGACCTGCCCACCCGCCTGTGGATTGCACCGCCGACCAAGATGGACGCCCATCAGCTCACCGAAGAAGGCCATTACGGCGTGCTCGGCCGCACCGGTGCGCGCATGGAAATGCCCGGCTGCTCGCTGTGCATGGGGAATCAGGCACAGGTTCGTAAAGGCAGCACGGCGATGTCGACTTCGACGCGCAACTTCCCCAACCGACTGGGCATCGACACCCGCGTCTACCTGGGCTCGGCCGAACTGGCCGCCGTCTGCGCGATGCTCGGCAAAATCCCGACGCGTGAGGAATATCTGGCCAACATCGGCATCATCAACCAGAACGCCACCGACATCTACCGCTACATGAACTTCGACCAGATCGCAGACTTCAAGGACGTGGCCGATACGGTGCAGATCTGAAGGTTTGAAAGCCGGGCGGTTTGAGTCCCGGGCGCAAGCTTCAACGCCCACCCGAGGCACATCCCGAGCGCATCAAAAAGCCCCGTTTTTCAGCGGGGCTTTTTACCATACAAACCCAGCATGAACCCATGAAATCATGAACTACACCGAGATTCTTTCCACGCTCAACCAGGCATCCGCCTTTGACCTCTACCGTCTGCGCGCCGCCATTGATCAGGTTCTGGATCAACCCGGCTGGATGACCGCCGTGCGGGCGCGCTTGCGAACAGGCATAACCATCGAATACTTCGAGCCCCAGGCCAATCGCGCCTTCAAAGGGCAGCTCCTGGAAATGCGCCGCAAGCAGGCCGTCATCCTCAATCTGGAAACGCAGAAACGCTGGTTGATCTCGTACTCAGCCATCAACCTCGACGGCACCGATGTCGAAATCCGCGAACAACCGCAACAGGGCTTGAGCCGTCACGCCGTCGCCATCGGGGATATTGTCGGTTTCATTGACCGCGAACAGCAGCAACGCAGCGGGAAAATCCTGCGACTCAACGACAAGACCGTCTCGCTCCAGGTAGGCAATCAACGCTGGCGCGTCGCCTATGCGCTGTTGCATCGCGTGGTGGACTCGAGCACCCGCGACGGCCACCTGGCCGAGCTTGGCACACTGGACATACGGGGCGCACTCGAAGGCGTAGCTGAAATCGTCATCGAACAGGATGATCATGAATAAAGCCGCCACCCCCAAGCACAGCTGGATATTTTCCCCACGATTTCGCACCGGCGCCTTCGGCTGGCGATCCGAACCCGCAATCACCCACATCAAGGAAGCGGTTTCGGAAATCAAGGCCGTCGCCAAACGAGATCCGACCCTGGCTGCCGAAGGCGCGGTTCTGTTCCTCCAGAAACTCTCGCCAGCCATCCAGAACATCGATAGTTCTTCGGGTGCCATCGGTACGGCCGTCAATCGCGCCATCGAAACACTGGCACCGATCATCGCCCAGGCACCCGCCAGCCCGGCGCTGCGCCGCAAATGGCTGGAGAAACTCTACCAGGCACATGCCGACGACCAGATGCCCTACATCGAGTCTCTGGCCGATTACTGGGGCGAACTGTGCGCCAGCCCGGAGATCGCCGCCGAATGGGCAGATCACCTGGCCGGCACCGTCGAAATGATATTCCGCCGCAGCAAAGAAGAATATGGCTATTTTCATGGCACGCCCATGGCCTTCTCGGCACTGCTGGCCTCCGGGCAACACGAACGTCTACTTGCCCTGATTGATCTTTACCCGCGCAAATTCTGGTCATACCGCAAGTGGGGCGTGGATGCCCTGGTTGCCATGGGGCGCAAGACCGAAGCCATCCGCTACGCCGAAGATTGCCAGGGTTTGAATGAACCCTACGGGCAGATCGCCCGAGCCTGCGAACGTATCCTGCTCTCATCCGGCATGACCGACGAGGCCTACGAGAGATACGCACACGAAGCCAATCCGGCCGGAGCCTACCTCGCCACCTTCCGTGCCATCTGCAAGAAATATCCGGGACGGACACCGGCATCCATCCTTACCGATCTCGTGGAACGCACGCCCGTCGCGAAAGGCAAATGGTTCGCCGCCGCGAAGGATGCAAAACTGTACGACCTCGCACTCGACCTGGCGCGGCAATCGCCGGTGGATCACCTCACCCTGATGCGCGCGGTAGAAAACTACGCCGAAAGCCAGGCGGAATTTGCCGTCAACTGCGGACTGATCGCCCTGCACTGGATTTGCGCCGGCCAGGCTTACGAGGCAAACAGCAGCGAAGTTCGCACGAACTTCGACGGCATCATGAAAGCCAGCGAGTTTGCCCACTGCCAGGATTCCGCACGCGAAGCCGTCCGGAAAACACTTTCCGTTTTTCCCAACGAAAAACTGGTTCGGGATGCCCTGGCAAGCCGGCTGGAGCCGGCTGAAGTGAATCATTGATCAGGCAAGCTTGAGCAGCACCTTGATCTTCGCCCTGATCTCGGCCATCTCGGCCGGTGTAGCCTGCCCCTTGCGTTCCGCTTGCCGGGATTTCCAGTCGAGATTCTTGAGCTGATCGGCCAGTGCTGCGCCGGTTGCACCACGTCCACCGAGCACGACCTCGAAAGGGTAACCCTTGATCTGGTTGGTGATCGGCACACAGATCAATAGCCCCGAGCGCTGGTTGTAGGCCTTCGGACTCAAGACCACTACCGGTCGCCGCCCCGCCTGCTCGTGTCCGCTTTGGGGCGTGAAATTTAACCAGACGATGTCACCTTCATCCGGTACATACGCGGCCATCAGAGCAATTCCTGACCCTGTGGCAACCCAAAGTCCTGCTCGGTATGCCGGTTCTTGGCCGTAATGCCGGCCAGCAGATCGTCCAGGCTGTAGGTCGGCGCGGCCGGCTCGATGACGATACGACCATTCTCGGCTCGCACCTCGACAGGCTGATCAAGCGAAAGGTGCGCGGCCTCCATGATGGCAGCCGGCAGACGCACGGCCGGACTGTTACCCCATTTCTTAACAAATTGAAGTGCCATGAATGCCTCCGTAGAAACGAATGTTGATACATAAGCAGTATAGGTGATTCATTTCTCGGTATCAACGAACGTATCTACCACCTGATTATCGAACCCACTTTCTCGACAATTTCGTGCCCGCATTTTCGGCCGACACTCTTCCATCCAGAAAGAATGACTACGCATACTGCTTGAACAGCAAGGCAGCATTCGTCCCGCCAAAGCCGATGCTGGTCGACATCACTGTCGTAATTTCGCGCGCCAGTGTTTGTCGCACAATCGGCATTTCCTGATAGCCAGGATCGACCTCGTTGAAATTCGCGGAGGCCGCAACGAAGCCATGTTGCATCATCAATAAACTGAAAATGGCTTCCTGCGCGTTGACGGCAGCAATCGAATGCCCGGTAAGCCCTTTGGTTGCTGCAATCAGCGGCAGTTGCGCACCAAACACTGATCGAACGGCATCAAGTTCAACCGCATCACCAATCAAGGTTGATGTCGCGTGCGGATTGATGTAATCGACTGCCGTCAAGCCAGCCTCTGCCAGTGCTGCCCGCATCGCCCGCGCAATCCCGTCAGCATTCGGCTGCACCATATCACTACTGTCGCTGGCAGCTCCATAACCGACAACTTCACCGTAAATCCGTGCACCGCGCTGCCGAGCAACGGCCTCCGCTTCAAGCAGCAGGATGGCCGCACCACCGGCAATCACAAAACCATCACGCGCGCGATCGAACGGGCATGAAGCGATGGCCGGTGTTGCATTATGGCCACGCGACAAAGCACCCAGCGCATCGAACAGTACCGCCGAGGTCCAGCAGATTTCCTCAGCACCACCAACGAAAGCACGATCAACCATGCCATGACGAATCATCTGGTAGCCATTGCCGATGCAATGTGCAGAAGAAGCACAAGCGGCAGTAATCGAATAGCTCGGCCCACCCACACCGAATGCCTGCACCAGATTGGCCGAAACGGTACTACCCATGATCTGCGGTACAGAGTAAGGCAATAACTTATCGAAACCGCGTGTTCTGAGAACTTCCATCGCCTGATGATGCTGGTAGGACGAACCAACCCCGGAACCAACGATCAGTGCCGTGCGCGACCGACCAATCTCGAGCGTCGGCAACGCCGCATCATCAATCGCCTGGCGCATGGCGTGATAGGCATACACCGCAGCATCACCCATGAAGCGACGCGACTTACGCGGAATCGGTGACGCGCCAACCAGATCGGGCACGCCAGCGACCTGGCTGTACATGCCAAGCTCGGCATATTCCGGCATAGGGCGGATGCCACCGCGTGAATGTCGCAGTGCATTCACCACGACATCAAGCTCATTGCCGATGCACGAAACAATACCCAACCCGGTAACGACGACGCGCTGCATAGAATGACTCAAACTCAAAGGCCAACCAGCTTCGCCTTGACCTTGCCTGTCACATCGGCAAAGCCCTTGCTCACAATCTCGGTCCACGCCCCATCGCCAGCAATCTGTCTCGAATCCTTCACATAGCCCTGGATCGTCGTACCATTTTCAAACGCCTTGAGTGGCGCCTGCAGCACCACCTCGGCTCGATGCTCCAACGTAATCGACCAGAACCCCGGGGTCATCCACGCCCAGCATTGCTTGATCACCGCATTCACCGGCAGCGCCTCATCGTAGCCCGGCTGGTCTTTGGCAATCACCCGATAACCTGCGTCACGAAACCCTTGTTCGATGGCTCCTTGCATCATGTTCGCCACCGTATTGGGCTGAGGCAGCAGCACGTCCCCAAGCGCCATCCCGTAACCGTTGCGTTTGCGCGCAACAGCACGTTCCGTGATTGCCTTGTTATCAATCGCGTTATCGCTTAACGACGGAATATCCGGCGTTGCTGGCGCGATACGAAACCCACGCTGGTCTTCGACCTTCACAATCCGCACAGCCGTGCCTTGCGTTGGATTGATCGATGTTTCGATTTTTGGAGCAACGACACTGCGCGATGTGGCGCAACCGGCGAGCAGCGTTGAGGCAGTACAGAGGGCAATAACAAATTTCAGGGCTTGCATGATTTCTCCATGACGTGTTGATGAATCAAACGAGGCGGGCAAAAATCAACGAGGTATTGATTCCGCCAAAAGCAAAGTTGTTACTCATGATGCAATCAGTATCCAATACCAGACCGCCGCCCATAATGTAACGCAATGGCGCGCAGGCCGGATCGGGGGTAGCGAGGTTGAGCGTCGGTGCGAACCAGTGACGACGCATCATCTCAATACCCCACCAGGCTTCGATGGCACCACATGCGCCCAGCGTGTGGCCAAGATAGCTTTTCATTGAGCTGATCGGCACGTCATTACCAAGCACTTCAGCGGTGGCGCGACTTTCGGCGATGTCACCACGGTCTGTGGCCGTGCCGTGGGCACTCACATAACCGATGGCAGCAGGCGACAGCCCCGCATCATCCAGTGCCATACGCATGGCCGTGGCCATGGTATCCGCTTCGGGTTGTGTGATATGCGCACCATCCGAATTGGTACCAAAACCAACGACCTCGGCAAGGATGGTTGCACCACGCGCGCGCGCATGTTCGTATTCTTCCAGAACCAAGGTGGCAGCCCCTTCGCCAACCACCAAGCCATCACGTTCGACGTCGAATGGGCGCGGCGTCAGCGTCGGGCTGTCATTACGCGTACTGGTGGCAAAAAGCAGATCGAAGACCGCGGCGGATGCCGCTGATAATTCCTCAGCACCACCGGCGAGCATCACCACCTGCTTGCCATAACGGATCGCCTCATACGCATAACCGATCGCCTGGCTGCCCGAGGTACAAGCACTCGAGGTGGGGATCACCCGTCCCTTGAGACGAAAATGCAGTGCCGTATTGACGGCCGTGGTATGCGGCATCATCTGTATGTAGGTCGTCGCGTTGATGCCCGTCATGGCGTGATCTTCGAGCATTTTGCCAAAAGCACGCACGGGTTCCACGCTACCCGATGACGAACCATAAGCGATACCGGTCTGTCCGCTGGCAATGACAGGATCATCAAGCAGACCGGCTTCCGACAGTGCTATCTCGGTCGCACGCACGGCCAGCAAAGACACACGTCCCATCGAGCGTATCGCCTTGCGCGAATAATGTGCCGGCAGCGTGAATTCAACTGGCGCGCCCAGGCAGGTGTTGAGCCCTTCAATCCGTTGCCAGTCATCGACCCGGCGCACGGCGTTGTGCCCTGCGCGCAAAGCGGCTTCAATCGATGCCCAGTCGTCTCCCAGGCCTGTAATGCCTGCCATCCCGGTCACGACAACACGTTTCATGCGAGACCTCCATTCACCCCGATAACCTGGCGTGTAATGTAGGCAGCGCCTTCAGACAAGAGAAAGTCGACCGTCGCGGCAATCTCCTCTGGCTGACCAAAACGCCCAAGCGGCACCAGTTTCAAGAGTTCCTCCGTCGGCAGCCCAGCCAGCATTTCGGTATCGACAAGCCCGGGTGCCACGCAATTCACGGTGATCTGACGACTCGCCAGTTCAACCGCCAGTGCCTTCGATGCCGCGATCAGGCCGCCCTTGGCCGCGCTGTAATTGACCTGACCTCGATTACCGATAACTCCCGACACCGAAGCCAGCGTGACGATACGACCGCCGCGCCGCGCACGCACCAGCGGCATGACCAGCGGATGAACGACATTGTAGAAACCATTCAAGCCCGTATCGATAACGACATCCCAGTCCTCATCGCTCAGTGCTGGAAAGGCATTGTCGCGCGTCACCCCGGCGTTCACCACAATCCCCCACCACGCGCCACGCAGCGCGAGATCGGCATCCAGTGCCTGGCGAGTAGCCTCACGATCACAGACATCGAATTGCAACACGCAGGCATCCCCCCCCATCGCACGGATGGCCTCCGCCACCTGTTCGGCATCTTCGCGCCGCGTGCGGCAATGAACACCGATGGCGAAACCGGAAGCAGCGAGGCGCAACGCAATCGCCTTGCCGATACCACGACTTGAACCGGTCACCAGGACACGACGCTGATCCATCAGTTTGCTTCTCCGTGAATAAATGTTTTGAAATCGTCCGGCTCAAACACCGTCACTGTCGCCGTGGCGAGCACCTGCCCCACCTCGTCGGCCAACGTGCAGTCGTAGGCACCCAGCCCCGCTTCGTCACGATAAGACTGATGCGCTGTCACATACAGTGGTTGCCCGCCTGTGAATGCCGCCGTGCTTGCCCGATAAGCACGCGTACCGAGCAGCACGCCAGGACGCGGCGGTTTGCCAAGGCGACGAGCCAACAGTGCGGCATGAACCGCAATCGTCTGCGCCATCAGCTCGATGCCAATCCAGGCCGGCATCGCGCCATCTGCACGCGCATACCAGGTGGCAACTGCGGGTACGGCGCGACAGAGCGCCGTATCATCGGAAAAATCGAGCACTTCTTCAAGCAGCAGCATGCTGCCTCGATGTTGCAGCAAGGCTTCGATTGGTGGCTGGATCGTCATATCGCCCTCCCCAGAATCAGGCTCAGATTGTTACCGCCGAAAGCGAAAGAATTGCTCATCGCCACACGCCTGCCTGCCGCAAAACAGCACCCACGCAGCGCCAACTCGAGCTGCGGCAATGAGTCATCGGCAACGCCATCCCAGACATGCGGCGGCAGACGACCCGCCGGATCCGTCAGACTCAGCCAGCAGAAAGCGGCTTCAAGTGCCCCGGCAGCCCCCAGCGCATGGCCCGTCATCGACTTGGTACCGCTAACAGGCACTCCCCCCGGAAAAACACGCGCCACCGCCAGGCTTTCCATCGCATCATTCTTGAGTGTTGCCGTCGCATGCAGGTTGAGATAACCCATATCGCCCGCGGTGAGACCCGCATCCTGCAAAGCCCGACGCATCGCAAGCTCGGCACCGATCCCGTTCGGCTCGGGTGCCGAGATGTGATGTGCATCGCTCGATTCACCTGCACCCAGCAAAGCCACCGGCCCCGGTTCCGCCGAGAGGACAAACAATGCAGCTCCCTCACCGATGTTGATGCCGCACCGGTTACGCGATAATGGCTGGCAGATTTCTGCACTCGTCGATTCGAGCGCACTAAAACCGCCGATCGTCAGACGACACAAAGCGTCGGCCGCCCCGGTAATCACCGCATCACAAATCCCGGCACGGATCAGGTTACGCGCCGACACCAGCGCCTTGCCACCTGAGGTGCACGCGGTTGAAACAGTGTACGCTGGACCGGCGATCCCCAGATGGTGGGCGAGAAAGACGGCCGGATCGCCGATTTCCATCTGCTCGTAAGAGAAGCCCTCAGGCAGATGGCCGTTCTTCACATAGGCATTGATGGCCGCCTCACCCTCGGCGACACCCGAGGTACTGGTGCCCAGCACGACACCGATGCGCGTGCTGGCATGGCGTGCACGTATCCGTTCAACATCAACATTAATTTGCGCCAGTGCCGCCAGCAATAGCTGATTGTTGCGACTGGCATGACGCGCATACCAGGCACCATCAGGAAACGCCGGCAACTCACTGGACACACGACCCACACGCGCCAAAGCCGTCGGCAACCAGCCGGCTTCGAGACGCAAACCGCTCGTGTCGCCGGCAAACAGACACTCGCGCGTCGCCTCGACACCGCAACCCAGGGCGCTGACGATACCCGGTTGTGATAAATAGAGCATGCTCACTGAAGCTCCTCCAGTGTGCGCGCATCAATGTGCAGGCCCATGGAAGGCACATCAAAACGCAACCGGCGATAGGGCAATACATCGCCCTCCCAGGAAATAATCAACAAATCTTGATGGCCGTCGTTGACCACACGCCCCCCCGGCCTATCGAGCAGTACAAGCCCCACCAACAAGCCCTCCCGCGCACGTTCTACAGGCCAGGTAGCCAACTGCAACAAAGCCGGAAATAACGCGGCACCCAGTCGGCCATCAAACCCTGTCGGCAGTTCTGCGCGCAACTGGTCATGATCCCATGAGAGCTGAATCAATGTTTGGCCGAATGGTGTCAAACCGGCGAAACGCAGTCCCTGCTCATCCGAATTGATGCGAGCGATAAGGTTTGAGGTCTTACCCTGAAAACGGATCGTTACCAACTGCTCGGCTCTGAACGTCGGCCCTGCGGTACTCACCAGACAATAGCGCCCACTGCCAGGCAACTGCGCGCAACGATCATTCGCTGCACATGAAGCCAGTAACACCGCCGCCATCGCCACCACCAGCGCAGTGAGCAAAGTTGACCCGACTTTCATTGCGCCTCCCCGCCCGAGTGCCCGAGCGTCAATGCCACCGGCGCAAACAAAACCGAAGCACTGATGCCGATCAACAGGATGGTGCCGAACTGATGCAATGCCGGCATGCTCGACAACGACAACAAGCCAAACGACAGCAGCGTCGTCGCCGCTGACAACAGCACGCCGGCAAACGGTGCCGGTGCCCGGTCGCCCGCCTCGACCACAAAGATTGCGTAATTCACACCCACGCCCAACACCAAAACCAGCCCCATTATCGAAAACAGCGTTAATGGCACGCCAACATAACCATAGGCCGCCAGCGCCACGCCCATAGCCACCAGGGTCGGTAACAGCATGGCACCTCCCTGGCGCAAACCATAACGCCAGATGAGCAACATCAACACAATGACCATCGCCAGCGGCAACCACCATGCGACAAGATGCCGATATTCGGCAAACAAGGCCGATACGCTGGCCGTCTTATTGATCAAGCTGATGCCGGGCAGCCCTTCGGCCATGCGGGTCAGATCAAGAGTCGCGTCATCACCATTGAGCGTCAGCAGCAATGCCGTACTGCCGGAAGCCGTTGTCAGCAACTGGTGCTTCAGTGGCATGGCAAGCTGCGTCGCGCGCCACGCCTGCAAGGTCAGCGGCTCCGTGTGCGCCAGAGCACTCGCCCAATCACGCGCCGCCGCGTCCTGAAAGCCCGCGCTATCGAGCAAGCGGGCGGCCTGCGTTGGTGGCAATGCACGCGCCAGCAAAGCACGATCCGCTTCCTGGCGCATCCGTGAAGGGACAAACGAAGAAATAGCCGAGTAGCCAGCAATGCCATGGCCAACATGGCTACGCAAACGCACCACCAATGCTTCTTCGCGTTGCAGCACCTCTTCGTCGCCGCGCCCTTCAATCAGGAAAAATCGCCCGCTGGCACTGGCACCCACCAGCGCACGGATGCGCGCCTCCTGCTCAACCAGTGCCGATGGCCGTGCGACGAGTTGCCGCACATCATCGTCTGCCACCAGCTTCAGCCAGCCAGGTACCGATAGCAACAACACCCCACCTGCCAGCAGTAACACGCCGCGCTGCGTGGCGCGCGCACGCCAGGCCGTCAGAATTCTGCGCGGCAGATGCACGGCCTGCTCCACGTCACGCAGACTCGGGGCGTGCGTGAGAAAAGGCAGCAACAGGATGACCGAACACCAGGCTGCCGACAAGCCCACAAAGGCGAACAACGCGATCTGGCCGATAGCAGGGAAAGGGGTCAGTGCCAACACGGCATAACCGATCAAGCTGGTCGCCAGCGCGGCGGCCAGACCAGGCAGCACGCGACGCAACCCCAGCATGGGCTGCCAGGCCGCGCCCGCATCAAGACGTGCGGCAAAATACTGGATTGCGTAATCAATGGCCTCGCCGATCAGGCTGGCACCAAACACCAGCGTGATCAAATGTATCTTGCCGTACCCCATCAGCACCGCCGTGATGCCACAAGCGATACCGATCGCCACCGTTGTCAGACCCAGCAGCAAAGGGCGCAGCGAACGAAACAGCCACCACATCAGCAGCACGATACCCACCAGCGAACCACCTCCAATCAGATCCACCTCATGCTGCGCACTACTACGCGCCGCTGCCCCGTAAAACAACGCACCGGCTCGCAACAACTGTGCCTGCGGGCTGGCCTCATACAACGCAGCTTCGGCAACATCGACGGCCGCAACGACATTCCGCTGCACATTGCCATCGAAAGCGCTACCGTGCGGCTCCGCCAGTACAAAGACATAGGTAGCTTTAGCATCCTGCGCGACCAGCATACCGTCGGCGACCGTCAGGCGACTTTGCGCCAGGGGTAGCTGCGCCAGCCAGCGCTGCAGGAAGCCAAACGGATCGAGCGTCAGATCAGTGGCAATGCCCGCTTGAAAGGGCTGATGCATGCGCTTGAGCAGCAGGGTCTCGGCAGAAAAACCAGAGCTCAGAAGCATTTCCCTATCGCCCGGCGACAGCAATGCGGCACGATAGGGTGCATAAACTTCGCTGAGCAGGCGCACATCAATCTTGGGGGCTGCCGCAATGACACGGACAAATGCACCCGACTGATCCAGCCGGGCAGCGAAAGCCTGCGCCTGCAACCGCGCCTGCTGCGGCTCGGCATGACCGACGAGAAACAGCAGGCGATTACCGAGCTGATCCGTTAGTGTCTTGACTGCTGCTTCGGCGGTGGCATTCTGCTCGGTCGTCGGTAACAAGGCGAGCAAGTCGGTTTCGACCGGCGATGCCTGCGAAAATCGCAGACCCAGATAGCCAACGCAACAAAGCACCACGATCAGCCATAGCAGAGCGGCATACCGTTGCCATTCTTGCCACCACTGCCATTGCTGCCATTGCTTTGATTGCTGTCGACTCACTATCAACGAACTCCGAATGCCTCGCGTTCAGCCGACGTCAGCATACGATCCTCACTCGTATGACTGAAAGCGATGGTCGTTGCGTCACCGTTGCCTTCTTCGATGCGGATGCGCTCGACGTGACGGCCACCGGCCAACTGTATCTTCTTGATCGCCTGCGCCAACGGACCGGGCTTGGGTGTCAGCTGTAGTCGCCACGCATCCACCGAGCCTTCCGGTGCAATCGTAAACAACTCACGCAACGCCTCGGTCTGGGCACCCAGCAAGGCGCGAAACACCCGGCCAACCTGTGCCAGCCCGGGAACATCCTGCGCCGTACGCACCTGTGCGACACCGTCCTCGCCCATCTCGGTAATCCGATCTTCACCGAGCACATAGGTCAGCCGCAGCGGTGCCTCAATTTTCCAGATCACCCCCTGGCCACGCGCGAACACCAGGCGGCCACGCGTCATCAGCGGCTTCTTGAATGCCGCCATGGCTTTTTCCTGCATGAATTCGGCACGGATCACCGGCGTTTGCTCGAAACGTTGCGCCATACGCGCGGCCAACTCATCCGTTGTCAGCGAGGCCGCATGAACATGGCCACTTAGCCCGAACAGGCTCAAAACAGCCATGAAACCACCCATCAGGATTATTTTTGGCATTGTCATCGTCTCTCCACGCGTTGAATCAATTCCGGAGGCGAGACAAACTGCAACTCTCCACTGACCACGCTCACTGCCACTTGCAGCGTATAGCCTTTGGTCAGGCGTTCATCGCTCACCACGTCGCGAATCTCGTACTCGATTCTCAGGCGATTCTCATACTCAGTCAAAACCGCACGGACGCGCAAACGCTGCCCGTAACGCGCTGGTCGCACATACTTCAGATAGCACTCGACGACCGGCCAGACAAAACCTGACGCCCGCATTTGCGGATAATCGTAGTCAATGCGGCGCAACAACGCACAACGTGCCAGCTCGAAGTATTTGACGTAGTGCCCATGCCAGGTCATTTCCATGACATCGACGTCATGGAAAGGTACTTCGAACTCAATATCAGCCGTCAGATCAGTCATGAATCACCCAATATTGTTGGCGTATCAGCTCAATGGTGTGGCGCAGGTCGGCTTCGAGCGGCCGATCTTCATCGAGAAATTCATTGTGTTCGCGCACGGTGCGACAAAAATCAGCACATGCCGCAGTCAAGGCAACCGATTCCCGACCACGCAACTCGACCGCCTGGGTGGTTGCCAGCACCAGCGCCGCCGCAACCTGCTCAGTTAACTCGAGCACGCGCAGGCAATCGCGCGCAGCGATGGTGCCCATGCTCACCTTGTCCTGGTTGTGGCATTCGGTGGAACGCGAGAACACCGAGGCAGGCAAAGTCAGCTTGAGAGCTTCTGCCGTCCATGCCGAAGTGCCAATCTGCACAGCTTTAAAGCCGTGATTGATCGCCGCGCGCGGGCCAACGGTGCCAGAAAGATTCTGCGGCAAGCCGTGGTTGTAGCGGCTATCGACAAGCAGCGCGAGTTGCCGGTCCATCAGATCCGCGAGATTGGCAACCGCCGTTTTCAGCGCATCCATGGCAAAGGCGATGTGACCACCATAGAAATGCCCACCGTGCAGCAGCCACTCTTCCTCGCCGTCGATGATCGGATTATCGTTAGCACTGTTCAATTCGTTTTCGATGTCGCGACCGATCCAGGTCAGTGCATCTCGCGCTACGCCGATAACGTGCGGCGCGCAACGAATCGAGTAACGATCCTGCAAACGCACCCGCTCAGCGTCGCTGTCACGCTCACTGGCCGCAAGATCGTCCCAAATCCAGCGTGCCGCCTCAATCTGCCCTGCGTGTGGTTTGACTGCAAACAGACGCGGATCAAAATGCCCCGGGTTGCCGCGCATGGCAATCGAAGCCAGCGCCGTGATGCGACAGCACAGGCGCGTCAGGTATTCCGCGCGCGCGTACGCCAGGCAGGCCAGGCCGGTCATGACCGCCGTGCCATTCATGATTGCCAGGCCTTCTTTCGGTGCCAGCGTCAATGGTTCGATACCGAGCGCGCGCCAAGCAGCTGCGGCTGGCATGTGCTCACCACGAAATACCACATCACGTTCGCCAACCAGCGTCGCTGCCACATAAGACAGCGGCGTCAGATCGCCACTGGCACCGACCGAACCCTCGGCCGGAATGCGCGGCAACAAGTCATGATTGAGCAGCATCGCAAGCCGTTCGAGCAGCACATGACGCACGCCGGAAAAACCCTGCGTCAACGAGACGAGCCGGGCGACAAGCACAGCGCGCACGGCTTCCTCCGGCAGATACTCGCCCAGGCCGCAGCCGTGATAACGCGTCAGATGCAGCGGTAGTTCAGCAACAAGTTCTGCTGGCACCTCGACGGTGCAAGAATCGCCGTAGCCTGTGGTCACACCGTAGATCGTGCCGCCATCGGCCAGCAGCCGCTCCAAATACGCGACGCCAGCGTCAATGCGACGCATGAACCGCGGGTCGTTGGAAAGTGACACATCACAACGATGCGTGGCAATGGCGACCACATCTGCGATCGAGATACGGCACACGCCAACGATACAGTGTGAAACTCCGGTTCCGCTTGGATTCTGGCCTGTCTTCATTTACAAAAACTCATTGATAAGAATGGTGGGTTGCTGCGGGGCGGGGTATAGAACAGATAGGACAGATGCCCGCCCTCCCCGTACGACGGTACTAGCGGGTGAGTTCGCGAACCACGCGCATGCCGACCCGGCCTCGGGCATCAACGTAACGAGGAGCGTAGCGGTTGCGAATCCCACAACGAACATAGGAAGTCTTCTGTTCCCATGAACCGCCGCGCATGACGCGCTTCTCTTCGCCGCCGGATTCAATACGCGGATTCTTCGTCACATTTGTCGGATAGGGCGTCACAAACTTATCCTGCACCCACTCCCAAACGTTACCCGCCATATCATGGACACCCAGACCATTGGGCTTCTTCGTGCCGACCGGATGGGTTTGTTCACCCGCTGCTTCCTTGTCAAACCATGCAATGTCATACACATACTCGGCACTTACGCCACCCGGCCAGGTCTCATCTTTACCACCACTACGACAGGCGTACTCCCATTCCGC
The DNA here is from genome assembly GCA_018061005.1 of Sterolibacterium sp. Taxonomy (GTDB): domain Bacteria; phylum Pseudomonadota; class Gammaproteobacteria; order Burkholderiales; family Rhodocyclaceae; genus Sterolibacterium. The sequence goes on from JAGOVA010000036.1 coordinate 26,784, forward strand.
CTCGGTTGGCAGACGAAAGACACCCTTGTTTTCCGCGTTCAGCTTGCGAATGAATTCCTGAGCCTGGTTCCAAGAAACCTGGTCGACCGGACATTTATCGCCACAAGAACTGAATAACGCCGCGTTTTCGCCTCCCATCACTGCTTTCCACTGACCTTGTGTGATCTCGTACTTGCCAATAGCAAAACCATCGACACATACCTCGTGCACCGGTCGTTCATGCTTTTCATAGCCTTCAGACCCCATTCGGAAGCAGCCGGCCGGAATGCTCACCATTTCGATAGCTGAAGCAACATCGACAGCGTGGGCAAACGGCATCCCCACACAAATGGCAAGAGCAACAAAAATTAATTGAGGTTTGAATTTCATCAGTGCATATCTCCAAATCTGGTTAAACAGCAATACATCACACAGAACTCCATCACGCTGGATCGAGTCGATCGGCACCTTGCATCAAGTTGAGCCCAGTGCCCTTCCCGCACTCGGTGCTTACCTGGCCAGCTTGACGACGGCCCCCTTCAAGGCAACACCCGCCATCAGGCTGCCAGCACCGCACATGTACTGCGTATCACTGCTGGTCAGTTCACTTTTGTAGTTACTCTTGATATTGACGACCGCATCACCACCTTCCTTGCGCGCACGCTCCTGCAACTCCAGCACGGCACTCAGGAAAGCCCAGTCGCATGCTTTTTGATCCGACTTGCCAAAAGCGTTGGTTTTCTTGTTGGTGCCCCATTCACCGAGTTCCTTAACGACACCCGGGTGCTTCTGCTCACCGAAGAACAGGGGAATATTCTTGTCGAGCTTGGACTGGGCATCGGGTGCGGCCAGCGCACTATTGAGCTCCAGCATCAAGCGGGTGTCACGCGCGACAGCCGGGGTTGCGATGATGGTCAGTGCAGCCAGCAACAGGGTCAAGATTTTGTTCATAATGTTTTCCTTAAGGTAGCAGGTGAAAATGCAGTGACAGAACGGGCTGATGCCCAGAAATCGAAGAAGTTGAACCATTGAAAAGGTGTTTGCGCGCAGCGCGCCGCAAGACTATCGGCATAGTGCTGGACATACCCGGCGATCGCTGCTTCACGGCGAGCCCGCGGCAACTCGATGCGTTCGGCAAAAAGATCAAAATGAATGCGATAGCCTTCTGCCCACTTGGCGCAGAAAAAGGTGTACACCGGACATTCAAGCAAGGCGGCAAGAATGAATGGCCCCTGCGGAAACAGTGCCGGTGCCCCTAAAAAACTGGCTTCAACCACGCGGCCATTTTCCGCCGGCGGCGTGCGGTCGCCGACGATCACCAACAACTCGCCGCGATTGATCTTGTCGCGCAACATGATGGCCGTGTCAGGTCCCAGGTGGGTGATCTGCACCAGATTCACGGCAAATCCCGGTGCCAGCGTCGCCAAAGCATCGTTGAAACGCTTGGCGTGATCCGTGTAAACAACGGCGTTGATTCGGGCAATACCATTCAGATGCGCCAAAGCGCGCAACATTTCAAGATTACCCAGATGCGCCCCGAGCAATACCGCTCCACGGCCTGAATCAAGTAAAGCCTCGAAGGCAGGCTGAT
>JAGOVA010000037.1 GCA_018061005.1 Sterolibacterium sp.
CCGCCAACCGTGTCGAGGAGTTGACGCCAAGATTGTGGAAGCAATTCTTCGCCAGTGACTCGCTTCGATCGTCTTTGCACACGGTTTCGGTGGGGTAAGCAAGTACGCCGGGGGGTTAACGGTTACGGCATAGGTGTCACGCGATTCGTCACGCAGGGGGGTAGCGGTCAATCCCAGCTGAAAGGCTGGCTCAAACCATTCCAGAATCTCGCGCCAGGTTGAGTCGGCGCGGCTGGAACCCCGGTGACATTCGTCAATGATGATGAGGTCGAAATAGTCAGGGGAATATTCTTTGTATAAGCCGGGGCGGCGTTCATCTTCGGCAATTGACTGATATGTCGAAAAATAGATTTCACGCCCTTTGATCGCTTCGCCACCTTCAATCTTCCAACGTGCATCACCAAACACGGCAAAAGTCTTATCTTTCGGGTCATCAACCAAGATGTTGCGGTCGGCCAGAAACAGAACCCGCGTTTTACGAGTAGGGTCAGCATCTTTGTTCCAACCGGAAGTCCATAGCTTCCACACAATGTGAAACGCGGTAGGTGTTTTGCCAGTACCGGTGGCCATCGTCAACAAAATGCGCTTTTTCCCAGACAGAATCGAGCTAACTGTGCGGTTTATAGCGATTTCTTGGTAATACCTTGGTGGCTTGCCCGTACTGTGGTTTAGCGACTGCAGCATGGTCTTGACAGCAACTGTGCTGGTCACTGACGTACCAACGGTTTGACGGTGCCAAAGCTCATCCGGCGTAGGGTAGCGGTCTATTTTTTGTTCGATGCCCGTCAGAAAGTCGAATTCGATAATCTCACGACCATTGGTGGCATAAGCAAACTTGAGCCCAAGAATCTCGGCATAATCTTTGGCTTGCTGCAAGCCATCACCAACAGATGCTTTGTACGGTTTGGCCTCAACGACGGCCAGTGTCAGGTCTCGGCGGTAGCGAAGCAGGTAATCTGCGCGTTTGCCTTCACGCCGTTTGGCAGTGCGGCCAGCGAGAACAATTCGACCGTCAGTGAAGCTGCGCTGTTCTGCAATTTCAAATGGGCTATCACCCCAACCAGCGGCTTGAATGGCGGGGGTCACATACTCACGGCAGGTATCGGCTTCGCTGAACTCGAAAGGGTTCAGATGATTTTTTGCAACAGTCATTTTTCTTTTTCATCCCCTTGCATCAAGCATAAGGGTAGTTCTTTTTAAGCCTTTGTCCTAGAGGCTGGGCTTCAGGTAATGCCGGTGATCATCAAGTTTTCTTTGTGTGCTCCAATTCACAGGCTACCGCTTGAGCGACAGGCAGGATGAAATTGGCTGATTTATCACCTACTCAACAACCGTTTCGCCAGAATCGTTGGGTAGTCCTGCCTATGCCCAGCAATAAGGTACACATAGATATCGTTTCTGATCCGTCGGTAGACCAATTTGTGATGCGAGGTATAGATGTTCTGGTAGTCCGAGATGCCCACTGATGCCAGTTCTTGGACCGGCGTTCCATTGAAAACCCCAGAGTCTACTTTCTCCAGTTTTTCAAAAATCTCATCCTCAGCTTTCAGCCATGCGGCTTCGCCCCATTTGTAGAGCATGTAGTCCTGAAGCGAAAGCAAGTCCGCTTGGGCATCGGGAAGAATAATGACCGCCATTATTTGCGGTTTTGACGAGCAGCCAGCAGTTGCGCCCGTGATTCGGTAGCGGAAATGCCTTTCCCTTGTATGCGGTCTTTCTCGCCCAAGGCAATGATTTTCAAAGCCGCAATAAGCGATTCCTTTTCCTGAAACTGCTTGACGCCCTCAATTACCATGCTGGCCTCACCATTCTGGGTGATCACAAATGGATTTCCGTTCATTTCCAGATCTTCGGAAATCTGGGCCGCATGGCTCTTCAGGTAGGAAATGGACTTGATGTTGGCGATGGACTGCATGTTGCCTCCTTGATTTCTCAATACCTGAATTTAGTACCGAATTTAGTTGCGGTCAATGCTTGACGTGCAATCGGGTAACCGGAACAATGCGAGGTGTCACATTCAGGGGTCCCGGAATATTTGGGACACTTGTAACGCCACCGCGAAAAAGACTTCGTGTTATCAACGGGATAGGTGATTGGACGGGCGAGTCCCGTCCACTCCGCCAATATTAAAAAAACCGTTGATTTCCAACGGTTTTTTTCGCCCGCTGGTGGCAAGTGCCCTGTTTCGATGCCCTTGATTTGGGCGTCAGAATTTTAAACCGTCATCATCCACATGGCCAGAGCACGCCGCGAGGTTCAGTGCTTAGCCGGTTCAATAGTAACCGAGTTCTGTTGGTGTCAATGAACGGCACGTCACTACCCAGACCGGAAAGGGATTCGGTGAGGCTCAAGCACTGCTCAATCCGCTGGCCGGGATGACAATGCGTGCGACCAGCCCGCCGCCTTCGCGTGGCCGCAGTTGCAGGCATCCGCCGTGATTGCGTGCGATACGATCAACGATGGCCAGACCCAGCCCGGCGCCGTGCACGTTGCTGCGTGCGGTTTCAAGGCGGGTGAAGGGCTGTTTGAGTCGATCGACTTCGTGCTCGGGGATGCCTGGGCCACGATCGGCAATCTCGATGATGAGGTTTTTTTCTTCCAGATAGAGTGCCAGCCGCAAAGTTTCATGCGTTGCATGAGTTTCATGGGTATCCGGGGCGGCTTGTTTTGCGTAGCGCAGAGCATTGTCGATCAGGTTGGTGATGGCTCGGCGCAAGGTTTGTTGTCGCACCTGCAGGGGCGGTGCAGCAGAAAACGCGGTGATGATGGCCACTGAGCGGCGGGCGTAGAGGGCGGTAATCTCTTCCAGCAAGCCGGCTAGATCGGTTTGTTGAGGTGTTTCGCCGCCATTTTCGCGGGCGAAATCGAGAAACTGGTTGATCGTTTGATCCATTTCCTCAATGTCGGCAATCATGCCGTCGCGCGTGGTTTGCAGGGAAGTATTGGCGTTGGCCGATTCGGGCAAAGCCATTTCGATTTCCATCCGCAATCGCGTCAGCGGGGTACGCAGGTCGTGTGAAATGCCTGCGAGGATCAGGGCGCGATCACTGTCGAGGCGCGCGAGATCAGTGGACATTTGATTGAAAGCGTGCGCCAGGGCAACAATTTCATTGGGGCCCGATTCGCGGATGGGCGGGGGCTGACGACCGCGCCCGATATCACTGGCCGCCTGAGCCAGGACGCGCAGAGGTCGGGTGATGCGGAACACGATCATATAGGCGCCGCACAGTGAAAGCAGCAGCGCGGCCAGCCCCCAGCCGATCCACTGGCGATGCGGAACATGCTCGATGCGTTTGCGCGGCAGGGCAACCCAGTATTCGTTTTCTTCGCCCTCGCCGATGGTAAAGTTGATGAACACGGCGGATTCGCCATTACGCATCAGGCTCAGGCGGGTTTGTGCGCCCAGTTCGGCATGCAGCAAGGTGGCGACGTGCTGCAGAAGTGGTTCGTCTTGAAGCGGTTCGATTTTTTCGCCTGCTTCGGCAGGGTAGATGTGTATCCCTTCATGATCGGAAAAGTCGCGGAGCAAAGCGCGCCGGTTTTCGGGTGCGGCGTTGATGATGGCACTGCGTGTCAGGTTAACCACACTGACCATCAGTTGTGTCATCTGGCGTGCGCGGGGTTCATCCTGATAGGTGCGGAATATGGCGAACCAGGCGAGCACGGATAGCAGCATCAGCAGTGCCACCAGCAGAAAGGTGCGCCAAAGCAGGCTGTGTGGCAGCAGCCTTGTCGGGATGCGGTGCACCTCAGGCGTGCTTGCTGCCATCGGGAATGAAAACGTAGCCAAAGCCCCAGACGGTCTGGATGTAGCGCGGTTTGGCTGGCTCGTCTTCAACGAGTCGGCGCAGGCGTGAGATTTGCACGTCGATTGAGCGATCGAAAGCATCGTATTCGCGGCCACGCGCCAGTTCCATGAGCTTGTCGCGTGAGAGCGGTTGGCGCGGATGCTGAACCAGCACTTTGAGCACGGCAAATTCGCCGGTGGTCAGTTGGGTGGTTGTCCCCGTATCGCTCGTTGCGTCCGTGCCGTGATGCAGTAATTCGCGGGTGGCCAGATTCAGCGTCACTTTGCCGAAGCTGATGCTGGCTTCTTCGATGCTCGGCGCACCCGGTGGGGTAGCCGCCCCGCGCCGACGCAGCACGGCATGAATGCGCGCCACCAGTTCGCGGGGATTGAATGGCTTGGGTAAATAATCATCCGCACCCATTTCAAGGCCGACGATACGATCCACATCGTCTCCCTTGGCGGTCAGCATGATGATGGCCATGTCATTATTCGCGCTACGCAGGCGGCGGCAGATGGATAGGCCATCTTCACCGGGGAGCATCAGGTCGAGCACCATCAGGTCATAAAGCTCGCGGCTCAATGCCTTATCCATCGCGGCTGCGTTTTCAACGGCTTTGACCGTGAAGCCCTGGTCAACCAGGTAGCGGTTGAGCAAATCGCGCAGACGGTGATCGTCGTCGACGATGAGAATTTTCGGTTTTTCATTCATGGGCTCATCCTAACGGATTTGCTGGAATTCGTGCCAGTTGGCCGTGTGTGATCAGTGGCATCCACGTAAGTGGATGTTGCATGGCGGGTACGGCTTTACGTCTTGTTACAATCAGGCGGCGTGACTACACACCTGTCTTACACAAGGCAGGCACTATGCCTGATGTCTGTCATCTGTTTTTTGCCATGAAATTTACCGTAATTGTTCGCTTGTTGCCCGGTCTGCTGGCCGCCGTGGGGATGCTGACCTCAGCGTTTGCCGAGCCACAGGAAGGCGGTGTTACCCCGGGGCTTTCCCGGGAGCCGCGTGAGCCGGAGGAAAGGTTGCGTCCCGCCGAATCACCCAGTGTGCGCGAGGCGGTGCGTACCGGTGGCGTGTCGCCGGAAACGCTAGATGCAAGTCAGCCTTGCAATGGCTGTGTCAAGCCGTCGCGCAAGAACATGACGGTCGAGGAACGTCGTCAGTTGCGGCACGACATCAACGAAGCCGGGCGCGATCTCTACAAACGTCGCGGCTCGCATCATCATCCATAACACATATGGTATCTTGCCGGATTTACCGGCAAGCCCTGTGTCGTGACAAATTCTTGTCGCATCTGCGGAGAGGGCGAGCGACCAGGAAAACAGGCATGAATTTTTGTAGAATCGGCGTGTTTGCATCGAAGACGCGCAGCGGATGTCGTGCGTTATTACCGCTGCTACTTTGCGGATGTATCGTCATCGCCAGCGGCTTCGGCTCACCCGCGGCCCAGGCTCAGACCAAGGGCAAAAAACATACCCTGAAAGCAGCGGAGCCAGAGATGTCGGCCGCTTACAACGTCCCGCCGTTGGTGGATGCCTTGATCGAGCCGGTCAGCGCGCCGCCCAAAACACCGCCGGTCATACTGCTCTACAATCCGGCGCGGCGGAGCGAACTCTCTATTTTTACCGGGCCGGCATTGCGCTTCGTCCAGTCGGCACGTTCCCATCGACCGAAATTCGATGGTTTGTCTGCCCGCGAAAAAATCCATTTTCTTGAGCGTTATGTGTTCGCCATCTGCAATTCTCGTCTGGTGAATGGCATGGATCTGGTGTTCAAGCTGGAGACGGGCAGCGAGAATTTCTGCGGTTATTCGCCGGGGATGTTGAACTGTTATGCCGATGAGGAGTGCGACGAAGCCAAGCGTACTGAAACAGCACAATACGTTCAGGGGACTTTGGAAAAGTACGATCGTTTTGTCGACTGGGCCGAGCGGCGACGCTGGCAGTATCGCGGCGATGCACTCAAGGTAGGTTTTTATACACGCAATACCCTGACCAAGAGTGGCATGATCTGCGCCACGCTAAAGCTCGTCAACGATAACGACGAGGCCGTACTGGTGCGGCTGAAGTCCAGCTTGCGCACCGTGGATGGACGGCTGCAGACGGTCTTTTCGAAGCCTTACTATGTGGGTCCCAGAGCCAGCCTGCCTAATCTCAGCGATGAAGATTTGTTCAGCAAGGATACGGAACTCCGTATGCGACAACTGACCGCTGATGCCCAGGCAGTGGCGAAACGCATGAGCGTGGTTGATATTCAGGCATATACGGGAACGCATGAACGCTGGAACTGCTTTCCTTCCCCCGGGCCGGATGCCCAGCAGCCACGCTTTCAGCAGCTTCATATCGAGTTTCCCGGATAACAGCGTGGCTGCTTTGAAAGCGCGGCAAGCCGGTGCTCTCGGGTAAAATCGCGCTGTGAACCTGCTCGCTCTCGAAACCTCCACGCAAAATCTTTCCGTCGCGCTCTGGCGTGATGGTGCCTGCCTTGAACGGACAGCCTTGATTCCCGGCGGCGGTTCCGAACGACTGTTGCCGTGGGTGCGCGAGTTGCTAGATGAAGCTGGGCTTGGATTGCCTGCTCTGGAGGGCATTGCGTTTGGCGCGGGGCCCGGGAGCTTTACCGGCGTGCGTCTGGCCTGTGGTGTGGCGCAAGGTCTGGCCTGTGGCCTGGACCTGCCGGTGGTGGCCGTGTCCACCCTGGAAGCGCTGGCCTTCAATGGGCGGGCAGCCTGTCCGCAAGCCGCACGGGTTCTGGCGTGTCTGGATGCGCGCATGAATGAAGTGTATTACGCCGCGTATGACCTGCATGAAGGTGGGCTGAGGCTGATACATGGTCCGCGGGTGACACCGCCTGAATCACTGGCGTTGCAAATGTTCGAAACGGGGATGCTGGCGGAGGGCTCGTGGCTCGGCTGTGGCGATGGCTTTGCGACGTATCCCGACCTGCTGGCAGATCACCTGCCGGTCGGGATGCGTCAGTCGGCGATCATCCCTAATGCCGTGGCGGTGGCGCATCTGGCCGCGCCGCGATTGATGCGGGGCGAAGGCTGCGCCGCCGAGCACGCCGTGCCGCTGTATGTGCGGGACAAGGTGGCGTTGACCACCGCCGAGCGTCTGGCGCGTGGCGGGGTTAAATGAAGGCGTTACAGGCAACCCATACCCCGGAGGTCGTCTCGCTGCGCCTGGCGGATCTCGATCAGGTGCTGGCCATCGAGCAACGGATCCATGCCTTTCCGTGGACGCGAGGGCATTTTGAAGACAGCCTGACCTCCGGCTATCGTGCGTATGTACTGAAGCTGGACGGGCAACTGGCCGGTTATGCGATTGTGATGATGACACCGGATGATGCCCAGTTACTGGATATCGGAATCGACTTGCCCTGGCAGCGGCAAGGCTGGGGGGCGTGGCTCATGAACTATCTGCTGGACGCAGCCCAGACCAGCCCCGTGACGCGTATGTTGCTGGAAGTGCGTGCCTCGAATCAGGCGGCACAAGCGTTGTATGCCCGCTGCGGATTTACGCAGGTCGGCGTGCGTCGGCGTTACTACCCCGCAACGGAAGGCCGCGAAGATGCCTGGGTGCTGGCGCGCCCGTTGCCCTTTTCCGCCGGATGATGGGTGCTCCATGACTTCCTCTACACATAAACAGCCGCAGCCGCACACACAGCCACAAACGCAACGGCGCGCATCCATACTGCGTGAGATGGGGCTGGCACCCTTATGGAAACTGCGTCACCCGGCGTTGCTCGATGCGCGGGTAACCTCTTCCACGCCTGCGGCCGTTGATTCGGCGGCGGAACCGCTCAACGCGACTCACCGTGCTGAAGCTTCGACCGCAATGGCCAATGAAGTCGCCACTGAGGTTGCCGATGAACTTGCTTCGACCGCAGCAAGGGCAGCCGCCATCGCTACCATGAACTGGCAGGTGCTGCGTGCCAGCGTGGCAGAATGCCGTGCCTGTGCGCTGTGCCAAGAGCGCAAGCAGCCTGTGCCGGGGGTGGGCGATGAATCAGCCGGATGGCTATTCGTTGGCGAAGCCCCCGGTGCAGAAGAAGACGTACGCGGCGAACCTTTTGTCGGGCAGGCAGGCAAGCTGCTGGATGCCATGCTGGCCGCCATCGGCTTGCAACGCGGCCAGGACGTCTACATCACCAATGCCGTCAAATGCCACCCGCCGGGCAACCGCCCCCCGCACCCCGAGGAAATGGCGGCCTGCCGACCGTATCTGGAGCGTCAGATCGCATTGCTGCAACCGCGCCTGATGATGGCCATGGGACGCGTGGCGGCACAAACCTTGTTGCAGGATGACGTGGATGTCGTCGATCTCGCAGCGGTGCGTGGCCGTCTGCTCAAGGCGCAGGAAGTCCCCTTGGTCGTGACGTATCACCCCGCTTACCTGATCCGTAAACCGGACGAAAAAGCCAAGGCCTGGGAAGACCTGTGTCTGGCACGGCGCACCTGGCGGGGATAGAACCTGGATCGCGGTTGACCGCTTGCCGTCACTCGAACCCGGCGGCGGCTGTGGATTTCGCGCGATTACCCCGTTTCCTTGAAGGTGAGGGTGCTGCAGTGTGCGATTGCACGCGGATTGACGTGATCTGTCGCCCCCTGCCGGGTCGCCACATAGCCATGCTTTTCGACCGATGCGGCAACGATCTTGGCACGCAGCGGAGTCGTCAATGACATGTGCGTGTTGATATTTAAAAGGAATAACGATAGTATTTCCCGCGAGCAATTCATCCAGCGGAGGTCGATCATGAATGACAGGCAATATGAGGTTTGTATCGTTGATGATGACGAGTTGTGCCGGGTGGTTTATTCGCTTGCTCTCATGGAGGCGGGGCTTTCTCCCGTCGAATATGTTTCTGGTGAGGATTTTTTATCGACACATGTGGCTGGGGGGCGCGGGCTGGATTTGTTGTTGCTCGATATCGAAATGAGTGGTTTGAGTGGCCATCAAGTCTGCCGTCGCTTGCAGAATGCGGGGTATGTGGATGTGCCAGTTATTTTCATTTCCGCGCATGATGATCTCGATTCTCGCCTGGCCAGCTATGATGCCGGAGGCAGCGACTTTATTGCCAAGCCGTTTCTGCCCGAGGAGCTGTTGTACAAGGTGAGGGCTGCCCTGAAAGCGCGCAGTCGTTTGACTGAGCTTCAGCAGGAAAAGGCAGCAGCCGAGGAAATGTCGACGCTGGCATTGACCGGTGTGGATGAAATGGGTTCGATCCAGAAGTTTCTGCGCGGATTGCTGGGTTGTCGCACGCTTGAAACCTTGGGGGAAATGGTCGTCTCTGCACTGGCCCCCTATGGCTGCAATAGCATCGTGCGATTGCGCGCTGGCCAGGAGGTGCGCACGATGACGTCGCACGGTGAGGCCACGCCACTGGAACACGCCATCCTCGATCATGCAGGCCAGATGGAGCGCCTGTTTCAATTCAGCACCCGGATGGTGGTGAATTTCACGCATCTTTCCATTTTGGTGACCAATATGCCGATTGCGGATGAGGCACTGGCTGGGCGTATTCGTGACTATGCCGCTGTCGTGGCCGATGCGGCGGATGCTGCGGTGGGCAGCATTGCGATGCGGCTGGATGCGGTCGCTCGGGCAAAGGAAATGCAAACGCTGGCAAGCATCAGTCGAACATCCCTGGATACATTACGCTCGCAGTATCTGCATCAGCAGAAGCAGACGCGCCAAGAGCTGGATGGCATGGCTGACGGGGTGGAGAATATGTATTACAAGCTGGGGCTGAGCAATAATCAGGAGTTGCTGATTAGCGACGTTGTGCGCTCATCGGTGGCGCGCGTGATCGAGTTGTTTGATGCCGGGATTCAGTTCGAGGATCAGTTTGCGCGCATTCTTGAAGAGCTGGAGAAGGTCAATCAAATCCTCGTCGAAACGGAAAAGCCCGAGCTTGCCCAGACCGAAGTGTGGTTGTGAGTGCTTGAGTTAAGTTAACGCTGCGCCCCCACGCCCCACGTCCTACCCCCTGAAGGCAATCCGGGCTCGATCCTCGGCTCTGGATGCAGCAACTCAATAACTCCCCGGTTTTGCGCTGTTAACAAACTTGGTGTATTCACCGAGGAAGGTCAGTTTGACGGTTCCGGTGGGGCCGTTACGATGCTTGCCGACGATGACTTCGGCCAATCCTTTGTCCTGGGTGTCGGGCTTGTAGTACTCCTCGCGATACATCATGATGATGATGTCGGCATCTTGTTCGATAGCGCCGGATTCACGCAAGTCGCTCATCAGCGGGCGTTTGTCGGTGCGTTCCTCGACCTTGCGCGAGAGTTGGGAGAGGGCAATGATGGGCACCTTGAGCTCTTTGGCCAGTGACTTGATCGAACGTGAGATTTCTGAAATTTCCGTGGCGCGATTTTCGCCGTCCTTGCTGGAGGTCATCAACTGCAGGTAATCGATCACGATCAAGCCCAGCTTGCCGCCAAACTGGCGTGCCAGACGGCGCGCCCGGGCGCGCAGGTCGGTGGATGTGATTGCGCCGGTGTCGTCGATGTGGATGGGCGCGCTGTGCAGTTTGCCCAGGGCGACGGTCATTTTGTCCCACTCATCATCGTTGAGCCGACCGGTTCTCACGCGATGTGCGTCAAGACGGCCGACCGACGACAGAAAACGCATGGCCAGTTGTGGTCCCGACATTTCCAGGCTGAAAATGGCCACCGGTAGCCCCAGGTCGACCCCGACGTGTTCGGCGATGTTCAATGCGAAGGCGGTTTTACCCATCGATGGCCGACCCGCCACGACGATCATGTCGCCGGGCTGCAAGCCGGAGGTCATGAGATCGAGATCTGTGAATCCGCAAGGTACCCCGGTGATTTCCGAAGGATTCTCCTGGTCGTAAAGCTCCTGGATGCGCTCGACGACCTCCCCCAGCAAGGGCTGGATGGCGACGAAACCCTGCGTGCTTTTGGCGCCGGACTCGGCAATTTCGAAGACGCGCTGTTCGGCTTTGTCGAGCAGCTCCTTGACATCCTTGCCGGCCGGATTCAGCGCGCTGGCAGCAATCTCATCGCCCACGGTGACAAGATGGCGCAATACGGCACGCTCATGGACGATTTCAGCATAACGGCGGATATTGGCCGCCGAAGGCGTGTTGTTGGCAATTTCGCCCAGATAGGCGAGCCCGCCGGCCTGTTCGACTTCGTTGTGTTTCTCGATGGACTCGTACACCGTCACCACATCGGCGGGTTTGCCTTGCTCGATCAGCCCCTGGATGCGGCGGAAGATGCGGCGATGATCGTCACGGTAAAAATCCGCATCTGAAACAATGTCGGCAATGCGATCCCAGGCCTGGTTGTCGAGCAGCAGGCCGCCGATCAGCGATTGTTCGGCCTCGATGGAATGTGGCGGCAGCTTGAGGCTGCTGAGTTGCGGGTCAGCAGGCGGGCGCGAGCTGCCACGGCTGTCCTGGAAATTCCGTTCCGTCATCTGCGCCATGCGGGTTCTCCTTTGCACAACCGGATAGTTTAACTGCAGGCGGCAGGAAGGGCTGTGGGCAAGTCTGTGGAAATGCTGGGGGTTGTGTGTGGATAGCGAGGAAGGTGGCGTGTTTGTCGAACCCCATGTCCAAGATATCAGGTCCCAGCTCCCAGGTCCAGGTGTTAACGACAAAGAGCCGCAGTGCGGCTCTTTGTCGTGCGTGTAGATGTTTCGGCTTTTAGTGTTCGCCGAGCACCGACACGGTGATGCTGGTGACAACATCGGTATGCAGACTCAGATCGATCTTGGTGTCGCCCACTTGCTTGAGCAGACCCATCGGCATGCGGATTTGCGATTTCTCGACATCAAAGCCCTGAGCCTTGAGCGCGTCGGCGACATCGGCGTTGGTCACCGAGCCAAACAGACGGCCATCGACACCCGACTTGCGGGTGATCTGCAGCATCAGGCCTTCCAGTTTGGCGGCCTTGTCTTGGGCAGCGGTGAGTTTGTCGGCTTGCGCCTTTTCCAGCTCGGCACGGCGGACTTCGAAGGAAGCCAGGTTTTCGGGGGTCACGCGCTTGGCCATGCCTTGCGGGATCAGGTAGTTACGGGCATAGCCGTCCTTGACCTTGACCACATCGCCGAGCACGCCGAGATTGACAACTTTTTCCATCAGAATTACTTGCATGGTCGTCTCCGGATTACTCGTGCAGGTCAGTGTAGGGAAGCAGCGCCAGGAAACGGGCGCGCTTGATGGCGGTCGACAGCTGGCGCTGATAGCCTGCCTTGGTGCCGGTGATGCGTGCCGGCATGATCTTGGCGTTTTCGGTGATGAAGTCCTTGAGGATTTCGACATCCTTGTAGTCGACTTCAGCAATCTTTTCGGCCGTGAAGCGGCAGAACTTGCGCCGCTTGAACATGCTGCGACCCTTGTCGTCCTTGCGCTTTGCGCCCAGTTTGGACTTTGGTTTAAATGCCATGTTGGTTTCCTTCTAAAAACTCGATCTCATTCACATGCAGAACCAGGGTTCTGCTCTTCAGACTCTTTGCCGCGAGAAAGCCGCTCAAATGAAGCATGTCACCCGGCTTGGCTCCGGTCAGCAACTGGGCGGTGACACCCAGAACAACTGCTGACATTTCACAATCCACCGTGCGGCTGACCTCAGCTTCGATTTGCTGCGAACTGTGGTCAATCCGGAAATTCAGTACCGGAATGCCTGCCGGGGTGTAACGCAATGCCGAAAGCTCAATCAGGCGGCCGGTTAATTGCGTGCGATTGTGATGGTGGGTGGGGCTGATGACGGCTTCTGCGAGATTCAGGCTGCGGCAGGTGCGCTGGCAGCAGCCGGCGCCGTAGCAGGAGCTGCAGCAGGCGCGGTCAGCGAGCGGGACTTTTCTTCCTTCATCATCGGCGAAGGCGTGCTGGCGGCGTTCTTCATCTTGACCGTCAGGTGGCGCAGCACCGCGTCGTTGAACTTGAAGGCGTGCTCGAGTTCGGCCAGGGTTTCGGCGTCGCACTCGATGTTCATCAGCACATAATGTGCCTTGTGCACCTTCTGGATCGGGTAAGCCATCTGGCGACGACCCCAGTCTTCGAGGCGGTGAATGACACCGGTGCGCGAGGAAACGAGGGTTTTGTAGCGGTCGATCATGGCCGGAACCTGTTCACTCTGATCCGGGTGCACGATGAATACGATTTCATAATGGCGCATGCAATCTCCTTCTGGAAAAAGCCCCTCCGCATGCGGTTCGGATGGGGCAAGGTGGAAAAACGCGCGATTTTACAGAAAGCCTGCCCGGAATTCAATAGCTTTCTGTTGTTTGCCCGAGGCTGAGGGGAACATCAAGGCAGGGTGCGCGGGAGTGACGGGATGAAAATGTGACGGCGTGATTGCGTGCTACAGGGTGCAATACTGAATTACTGTGTTCGTCGCCTGAAGGAGGAATGCCATGCCACCGCCCGGGCAGCGCCATCACATGAATGTGCTGCCCGCCTTTCAAGGCGAGCTGCCTGTCGGGCTTTTTCCTGATATTTACACTATGATCCTGATGATCCTGACGCTTGAATTTTGAGAAGACTCCATGGCTTTCCACCCCATCGATCAAGATACGGAACAAGCGGAACACACAGGATATCGGCTGCCGTCGTCGATACAGGACGTTCTGCCTGAACCACACCTGATGGTGGCGCAGGTGAACGATGACATTATTGACAGCCTACCCGGGGTGTTTTACATCCTCGATGAGCAGGGTCGTCTGGTGCGCTGGAATTCAAAGTTTGCTTCCATCAGCGGCTACAGCGACCAGGAGCTCTAGGGCAAACCCGCGCTGGAAGTGATCGCGGAAGCAGACCGCGCCTTGGTTCAGGAGCGCATCCTGCAGGTTTTTACCCGTGGCGAGGCGGTCGCCGATGGCGGTTTTCGCTGCAAGGACGGCCGGGTCATTCCTTACCATTTCACGGGCCAGCGCAACTTAATCGGCACGCGGACTTATCTGGTCGGCCTCGGCGAAGATGTCAGCGAACACCTGAAGTTGAAGCAGGCAATGGATGAAAGCGAAGCCCGCTACCACCTGCTGTTCGACGAGTCCGTCCTGCAGATTTTCATCATGGATCGTGACGGGGTGATTCTGTTCGCCAACCAGAGCTTTGTGCGTTTCAATGGCGGCCAGCGGGAAGCCCTGATCGGTCAGTCGATATATAACCTGCTGCCGCCGCAGAAAGTCGATTTTTACCGGCGGCGCCATGATCTGGCCATCACGCAGGCGGGCGGGAGTACTTTCGAAGATTGTTTGCAGGGACCCGATGGTCCGTGCTGGATTTCTTCGCAAATTGAACCCGCACGCGACTCGACCGGCCAGGTGTATGGCCTGCAGATTGCTGCGTTTGACAATACCTCGCGCAAGCTGGCGGAACAAGCCTTGCGTAAGAATGAGGAATTGCTGAAGTTCGCGCTGGAAGGCACGGGAGACGCGGTGTGGGATTGGGATATCCCGGCCGAACGCGTGCACATGACGAAGTGCTGGAACGAGATGCTGGGCTACGGGTTTGATGAGATGCCCCCGGATTGGGATGCGCTGACGCACCCTGAGGATATTCAGGTGGCGGCAAACCACCGCCAGCAGTTGCTGGAAACCCCGGCGGGCTCGCACGAAACCGAAATCCGGGTGCGCTGCAAAGATGGCCACTGGAAATGGGTGCTGACACGTGCCATGGTGGTCAGCCGTGATGCGGAAGGCGCACCGCTGCGTGTCGTCGGCACCAGCAGTGACATCGACGGGCGCAAGTACGCCGAGCTGGCACTGCGTGAAAACGAACAGCGCTATCGCGGCTTGTTCGAGAACAACAATCTGCGTATCACGATCCTCGATGCGAATGGCCGGGTTCTGATGATCAACGAGAGCAATGCGCGCATGCTGGGCGGCAAGCCAGCCGACTTCATCGGCAAGTCGTTATTTGAGCTGGATCCCGAACGGGCGGAACAGAATGTTCAGCGTTATCGCCAGATCCTGCAAAGCGGTGCGGTCATGGATATTGAGGAAGCGTTCCCCTTGGCCGACGGCCTGCACTGGTTCAGTGCCCACCTCCAGCCGCTGACCGACCTAGAGGGTAAGAATTATGCAGTGCAGGTCGTGGCTTTTGACATCACGGAGCGCAAGCAAATGGAGGAAGCGCTACGCAAGAGTGAAGCGATGTGGAAGTTTGCCCTGGAAGGTGCAGGTGATTCGGTCTGGGATTGGGATATCGAACAAAACAGAGCGACATTCACACCACGTTGGAAGACAGTGCTTGGCTACGATCCAGAGGACGAACCTGGTAGCTGGAATGATCTGATTCACCCGGATGACGCTGCGATTGCCTTACGAAGTCGACAAGCGTTGCTTGACGGCGAAAGTGTCACGTCGGTCGATGAAGTGCGCATGCGTTGCAAGGATGGCAGCTGGAAATGGCTGCTGGTACGCGGCATGGTGGTCAGCCATGATGCAAATGGCAAACCCTTGCGTGTTGTCGGAACCAATACCGACATCACCTCGCTCAAAGAGCACCAGCGCCAGCTGGAACATGTGGCGCACTATGATGTGCTGACCCATCTGCCCAACCGGTTTTTACTGGCTTCTCGTCTGCAACATGGCATGGCGCAAAGCATACGGCGCAATCAGTCGCTGGCCGTGGCCTATCTCGATCTGGACGGCTTCAAGGCGATCAATGACCGTTTTGGTCACAATACGGGCGATGAGCTGCTGATCCAGCTGGCCCAGCGCATGCAGGCGGCCTTGCGTGAAGGCGATACGCTGGCGCGGATTGGCGGGGATGAATTCATTGCCATCCTGACCGATCTTGACCAACCGCAGGATAGTGAGCCCGTGCTGCAGCGTTTGTTGCAGGCGGCCGCGACGCCGGTTTTGCTCAACGAATCCATGCTCAGCGTTTCGGCCAGCATCGGCGTCACCCTGTATCCGGGCGATGGTGCCGATGCCGACCAGTTGATCCGCCATGCCGACCAGGCCATGTACCAGGCCAAGCAGGCGGGCAAGAACCGTTATCACCTGTTCGACCTGGATCGCGATACGCAAGCCCAGCATCACCATAAATCCATCGAAAACATCCGTCAGGCTTTGGCGCGTCGCGAGTTTGTGCTCCACTACCAGCCCAAAGTGAATATGCGCACGGGCGCATTGATCGGCGTCGAAGCCTTGATCCGCTGGCAGCATCCAGAGCAAGGATTGCTCTCGCTCGCCGTGTTTCTGCCGATCATCGCGGAACATGAACTGAGCGTACACGTCGGTGAGTGGGTGATCGATAGCGCCTTGTTGCAGCTAGCCGAATGGCAGAGCCACGGGCTGCAGGTGCCCATCAGTGTGAATATCGACGGCTATCATTTGCAGCGCGGAAACTTTGCCCAGCGTCTTGCCGACTTGCTGGCAGCGCACCCGGAAGTTTCCCCCGGCCAGCTGGAGCTGGAAATTCTTGAAAGCAGTGCCTTTGATGATTTATCGAATGTGAGTGACATCATGCATGCCTGTCGTCAGCTCGGCGTGCGCTTCGCGCTCGACGATTTCGGCACCGGCTATGCCTCACTCACCTATCTCAAACGGCTGCCGGCGGAATGGCTGAAAATCGACCAGAGCTTTGTGCGCGACATGCTCGATGACCCGGACGATCTGGCGATTGTCGAAGGTGTCATTGGTCTGGCGCAGGCCTTTCAGCGGCTGACGATAGCCGAAGGCGTGGAGGATGTCGCCCACGGCGAATTACTGTTGCAGCTGGGTTGCGAGCTGGCTCAGGGTTATGGCATTGCCCGGCCGATGGCCGCTTCGGCCCTGGTGGCGTGGTCGCAACGCTGGCAACCCGACGCGAGCTGGCAGCGCTGGGGAGCACAGCCACTCGACCGTAACAACCATGCCATCGCTTTTGCCGAAGTACGTCATCGACACTGGCTGCGCGGCATCGCTCGCGCACTGGAAGGTGGACGTGAAACTGCGCCGCGCCTTGAGCATGATCGCTGTCCATTGGCCCACTGGCTGGCCAGCTACGGCAGCACGCACTACGGCCTGCGCGCAGGCTATGACGAAATCGTCAGTCTGCATCAGCACCTGCATGAGCTGGGGCATGAACTGGTGGAACTGCAACACCAAGACAAGGCACAAGACGGCCAGACCCGCCTCAAGTCGCTGCATGCCTTGCAGGAAACGCTGACCACCCGCCTGCATGAACTGTTGCAAGGTGGGCGTGATGTTTAAGCCCGCGACCTAAGCCCACCACCTAAGGAGGGGCACTGACTAAATCCGTTCGCTCTGAACCCTTCGGGTTTCCTCAGGACAGGCCTGTCGAAGAGCATGATCAGCGACATCGGCGGTTTTCAGGTTGATCGCAGTCACTCACGCGATGATGGCTGACCTGGGGCGAACATCCTGTCACGCAACAACATCCTTGTTTTAGCACTATAAATCGACCACAATAAAGCACCTTATCCGGGTTTAATTACGAGGTGCGCCATGGAACAGATTCTTGCATCCTGCTCTGTCAGTATTACTGAACTCAAACGCAGTCCAACCGCTGTTCTTGAACAGGCCGGATCGGAGCCGGTAGCCGTGCTGAACCACAACCGGCCTGCCGCCTACCTCCTGCCCCCCCATGTTTATGAGGCTCTGCTGGAGCGGTTGAATGCGGATCTCCGCGTGGCGATTCATGAAGGCATCGACAGCGGCACGGCCATTGCTGCCGAGGACGTCTTTGCTGAACTTAACGCCCGATATGCTGAACCCGTCAGCAAGCTTGCCATCAAGACCAGCGGAAAGCCCTCGACTTGATGGCAAAGGTCACCTTTTCGCCAAAGTCTCGGCAAGACCTTCTCGATATTGGCGATCATATTGCCAAGGATAGCCGGGGAAATGCCCGGCGGTTTGTGGGGCAGCTCATGGCGCAATGCCAACGTATCGGCACCTCGCCGACGGGCTATGTCGGTCGAGAGGATTTGTCGCCCGGCTTGCGGATGGCAGCCTTGGGTCGCTATGTGATTTTTTTCCGTGTGCTCGATGGCATGGTTCGTATTGAGCGCGTGCTACACGGTGCCAGAAATCTTCCTGTCGTGCTTGAACATGACAGCAATCAAGGTTGGGATGAATAACGGCAGGACATCGACCCGCCCGACCCGCCCGACTTGCGAGGCTGGGGTTGGCCATTCATAATGCGGTGTTGGCAAATAGACTACTATTCCACTCGGGTTTTGCTGCGCTTTGCTTTGCCTGGGGGAGTTGAACTGAAATGAGTTACCCCGTGATTCCGCTGGTGCCTGCTGTGTCTGCGTCGGTGGCCGTATCCGCTGTCACGGATGCGGCCACGCGCATCGCCACCACAATGCCGCTTGCTTCCGTTGGGCATTCGCCGCAGGGCGGTGGCGATGTGCGCGGCCGCATGATGCGTGACCTGCGGATTTCCGTCACCGACCGCTGTAATTTTCGCTGCACTTACTGCATGCCGAAGACCGTGTTCGGGCGCGATTATCCGTTTTTACCGCGCGCTGAAATTCTCAGTTTCGATGAAATCGTGCGGGTGGCGCGCATCTTTGCCGGGCTGGGGGTACGCAAGATACGCTTGACCGGCGGGGAGCCGCTGCTGCGGCGGAATATCGAGCATCTGATCGAAATGCTGGCGGAAATTCCAGACATGGAATTGACCCTGACCACGAATGGTTCCTTGCTGGCGAAGAAGGCGCAGGCATTGAAGGCCGCAGGCTTGCATCGGGTGACGGTGAGCCTGGATGCGCTGGACGATGCGACTTTCCGCAGCATGAATGATGTGGATTTTCCGGTGGCTGATGTGCTGCGCGGGATCGATGCAGCGGCTGCCGTGGGCTTGCAGCCGGTCAAGGTGAATATGGTCGTCAAGCACGGCACCAACGATCATGCCATTGTGCCGATGGCGCGGCATTTTCATGGCAGCGGCCATATCCTGCGCTTTATCGAATACATGGATGTGGGCAGCAGCAATGGCTGGAAGCTCGATGAAGTCGTGCCTGCGGCCGAGGTGGTGCGCCGCATCGATGCGGAGCTGCCGCTGGAGTGTGCGGAGCCGAACTATGTGGGCGAAGTGGCCGAACGCTGGCGTTACCGCGATGGCGGCGGCGAGGTCGGTGTGATTTCTTCGGTGACCCAGGCGTTTTGTGCGACCTGCACCCGGCTGCGTCTGTCGACCGATGGCTCGCTCTACACCTGCCTGTTCGCCCAGCAGGGGCATGATCTTCGCGCCCAGTTGCGTGGCGGGGTGAGTGATGACGACATTGTGGCTGGGTTGAATGCGATGTGGCAGGTGCGTAGCGACAATTATTCAGAGCGGCGCAAGGCCAACACGCCGGGGCTGCAGAAAATCGAAATGTCCTACATCGGGGGTTGATGTGGATGGCATGGCTGGGTGGCTGGGGTGAATGAGGTGCCGGGGCGTGATGTGATCACCGGCCTCATCATTGCCGGCGGGCGGGCGCAGCGCATGGGCGGGGTGGATAAGGGGCTGCAGTTGCTGGTCGGTCGGCCGCTGCTGGCGCAGGTTATCGAACGCTTCGCGCCGCAGGCGGATCGTTTGTTGCTGAACGTCAATCACCATGCCGCCGCGTATGCGTCATTCGGCTTGATGCGGGTGGCTGACCTGACGCCGGATTACGCTGGGCCTTTGGCCGGGCTGCAGGCCGGGCTGACCTGTTGCACCACACCGATACTGGCTTGTGTGCCTTGCGATACGCCTTTTCTGCCGCTGGATCTGGTTCCCCGGCTGCATGCTGCGCTGCTGGCGCATGACGCGGAACTGGCGGTGGCCACCGTGGCTGGGCGCGCGCAACCGGCCTTCATGCTCTGTCGTCGCACGGTGTTGCCGGGTCTGACGGATTTTTTGCAACGCGGGGGGCGGCGGATCGGCGAGTGGCAGCAGCAATGCCGCAGCGTCGAAGTGGCTTTCGACGATGAAGCCGCGTTCATTAACTTCAATCACCTTGAAGAGCTGCGAGAATACGCAACTCATCCCTTCCAGAAAACACCATGAGCTCATTGTTTGATGCCTTGTCCTGCGCGGACGATTACGATCCCAACTCGCTGCCTGTGGCGCGCGCCCGGCAGCTGATTCTCGACCTGGTGCAGCCGGTGGCGGGAAGCGAGCGCGCCTTTATCCGTCAGGCACTCGATCGTGTGCTGGCAGCGGATGTGATTGCACCGTTTGATGTGCCTGCGCATGACAACTCGGCCATGGATGGCTATGCCGTCCGTTATGTCGATCTGTTGCCTGCGGGCGAAACGCGCTTGAAGCTGGTGGGGACGGCACTGGCCGGGCATCCTTATGCGGCGGTGGTCGGTGCGGGTGAGGCGGTTCGCATCATGACCGGCGGGGTGATTCCGTCAGGCGCGGATGCCGTGGTGATCCAGGAAGTGGTGCGCTTTGAAGCGTCCACCGTCATCGTGCCGGCCGGGCAACGCGCGGGGCAGAACTTGCGCCGCGCCGGTGAAGATTTGCGCGCCGGTGAGCCCGCCTTGCAAGCGGGCAAGCTGTTGCGCCCGGCTGAAGTCGGCTTGCTGGCTTCACTGGGGCAGGTCGAGGTGAGCCTGCGGCGACGCGTGCGGGTAGCGATGTTCTCGACGGGAGATGAGCTGGCTTCGCTGGGTGAGCCACTGGGTAATGGAGATGTTTATGACAGCAACCGTTATTCGATGTGGGCGATGCTCACGCGCATGGGCTGCGAGGTCATCGACATGGGCGTGGTGCGCGACGATCCGGCCGCGCTGGAGGCCGCTCTGATCGAGGCGGCGCAACAGGCCGATCTCATCATCAGCAGTGGCGGTGTTTCCGTCGGCGATGCGGATTTCATCCGGGGGCTGATGAATCAGCTTGGTGAAGTGGCTTTCTGGAAGATTGCCATGAAGCCCGGGCGGCCACTGGCGTTTGGCAAGGTGCGCGATACCTGGCTGTTTGGCCTGCCGGGGAATCCGGTGGCGGTGATGGTCTCGTTCTATCAGTTTGTGCGCCCGGCGGTGTTGCGGATGATGGGCGTGCCGGCGGCACAGACCGTGTTGCCAACCTTGCGTGTGCCCTGTGGCGAGCCCCTGAAAAAAGGGCGTGGGCGCACCGAATTCCAGCGGGGGACGCTGTATCAGGAAGGCGGCGAGTGGCGCGTCAAGGCCACCGGCGCGCAGGGTTCGGGCATCCTGCGTTCGATGGCCGAAGCTAACTGCTTCATCGTGCTGGAACCCGAGTGTGCGACGGTCGCCGCTGGGGAAATGGTTATGGTGCAGCTGATGGAGGGGCTGGTGTAAGCCCATCCATCAGCCTACGCCCCTTCGGCCGATGGCGCTGTTTCGTTCAACTCGGGCGTGTATAGCCGGTAATCGTTGCGCGTGCTGCGCTTGACGCTGTAGAGCGCGAGATCGGCGTTGTTTTTCAGTTCTTCAGCGGTCGTGCCATGTTGCGGGTAAATGGCAATGCCGACGCTGCCGGAAATCCGCGCCATGCCTTGCGCCAGCTCGAAAGGCCGGTCGAGCGTGCTGACAATCCGGCGGGCGATTTCTTCGACTTCTTCAAGATTGTCGATTTCCGATAGCAGCGCGGCGAATTCATCCCCGCCAAAGCGCGAAAGCGTGTCGGACTCACGAATGCACAAGGCCATGCGCTGCCCGGCTTCGACCAGCAGCACATCCCCGGCGGCGTGCCCCAGCGTGTCATTGACCTTCTTGAAGTAATCGAGGTCGATGTAGAGCAGGGCAAAGCTGCGGTGATAGCGGCGTGACTGCGAAAGCACCAGTTGCAGGTGATCCTCGAACAGGCTGCGGTTGGGCAGGTTGGTCAGCGTGTCGTGGTGCGCCTTGTAACGCAGCCGGTCTTCGGCCTCTTTGCGCTGGGTGATGTCGGTGAAGGTGGCGACATGGCCGCCTTCCATATCGCACAGGCCATCAGCATTGCAGCAGCCATGCAATGCCATGATGGTCAGCCATTCGACATACAGGCTGCCATCTTTGCGACGGTTCCAGATTTCCCCCGACCATGTGCCGGTCTGCTGCAGGCTGCGCCACATTTCGCTATAGAAATTCGCCTCATGACGACCGGAGCTGAGCAGGCTGGAGGATTGCCCCAGGGCTTCTGCCGGGGTGTAGCCGGTGATGCGCGAGAAAGCCGGATTGACGGCGGTGATGCGGTTGTGGCTGTCTGTCACCATGATGGCTTCGGCCACACTTTCAAAAACGGCGGCGGCGATGCGCCGGTCGCGTTCGGCATGCAGCCGGTCGCTGACATTGCGGATGTTGAGTATCCAGTGCGCCGCGCTGTAACCATTGTCCTTGATCGGGCGCACCTGCAGATCCACGGTGAGCTGCCGGGTCGCCGGATCATCGTGACGCATCTGGGTACGCAGGCAGTCCGGAACGTGGATGCCCTGCAGCTTTTTCGTCTGGTAGCGCACGGCATCGGCCTGGCTTTCAGTGGGGAGCAGCTCGGTCCATTCAAGGCCGATGAGCTCATCCAGCGGACGCGCCAGCATTTCGCCCAGGCGGCTGTTGGCAAAACTGATCCGGCTGTTTTCGATCAGCGCAATGCCATCGTGTGCGCTTTCCACCACTGAACGGTAGCGTGATTCGCTTTCCAGCAACTGTTCATGCGCGGCCGACAGATCCGCCGTGCGTGCCGTGATGACGGCCTGCTGGTCTGTCGACAGGCGGATCATGCGTGCTGCATGCCGGTAGGCGCGCTGGATGCCGGCATGGGTCAGCCCGGCCAGCAGGGCAAAAGCCGCCAGATGCAGCAGGAAAGTGCGCTGTATCTGGGCATCCTGCAAAGCCAGCAAGGTGGTTGCGGGCAGGGTGATGCTCAGTGCCGGGCGTGAGGGCAGGGGTTCGGTGGCGGCATTTTGTTGGTCTTGTGTCTCCTGGGCGAGCAGTGCCATGTAGCGATAGGCCGGTGCCGAACCGTCGGTGTACAGTTCGAGACGTTCGTTCAGGGGGTGCTGCAGGAGCTGTGCCAGCGCGGTGGATTCCCAGGCATCGACGGGGCCGCCATCGTTGTCGATGAGGTGGTAGCGGATCGCCGTGCCGGAAGGCGCGCTGTCGAAAATTGAACGCACGATGTGATCGGCCGCACGCGCGCCCGGCGTGTTTTCAGCCGATCCAGCCGACTCAGCCATTCCCTCGACATCCGCCATGCCCGCCCGCTGCCCCCACTGGCGCACCCGTTCAAACTGCTGCAGCAGTGCCCGAGCCTGTTCGCGGGCAACGATTTCTGTGTTGGCCTCGATGCGCGCGCGGCTCTGGCTGGCCGACAGCAGCACCAGCCCAGCCATGAACAGGTAGCCTGCGACGACCACCAGGCGATAACGCCAGCGACGAGTGGGCGGGGGCGTGGGAGATTCAGCGGGTGAATCGGGCAAAGAATGCGTCATGGCCAGCCGTGTGCCGGAATGAATCAGTCATTCGGCCACTCTAGCGCATCTGCAGGGGGCGAACAACCCGGAGCCAAGCCGGGCGGGCTGCCGTCAGGCGAAATGCAGACGGCAGCTGGGCGGGCTTACTTCAGTTCCGCCGAGGATTTACCGAGCAGGCGGCGGGCGATGATGAGTTGCTGGATTTGCTGTGTGCCTTCAAAAATATCGAGAATCTTCGAGTCGCGTGCCCATTTTTCGAGCAGGTCGTCTTCGCCATAGGCCGAGCACAGCTCGACGCACTTCAAGGTGATGTCCGTGGCGGTGCGGCCGGCCTTGGCTTTGGCGATGGAGGCGTCCTTCGAGTTGGGCATGCGGTTGTCGCCCATCCAGGCGGCCTTCAGGGTCAGCAGGTAGGCGGCTTCCCATTCGGCTTCGAGTTTGTAGAGCGTGGCGGCGGCATGGGTGTTGTTGAGCGCGGGGGTGACGTAATCGAGCTCGCAGTGGGGGGCGAGCAGTTCACGCGCGCGGTCGAGTGCGGCGCGGGCAACCCCGATGGCCATGGCGGCGACCAGTGGGCGCGTGTTGTCGAAGGTTTCCATGACCCCGGCAAAGCCTTTTTGTACGTCGATTTCTGGCGAGCCGAGGAGGTTCTCTTTCGGCACGCGACAGTCGGCAAAGCTGATGGCGGCGGTGTCGGAGGCCTTGATGCCGAGTTTCTTTTCCAGACGGGTGACCGTCATGCCCGGCGTGCCTTTTTCGACGACGAAGGACTTGATGGCGGCGCGTCCCAGTGCCTTGTCGAGGGTGGCCCAGACCACCACGCAATCGCAACGGTCGCCGGAGGTGACGAAAATCTTCTCGCCGTTGAGCACATAGAAGTCGCCGTCTTTTTTTGCGCTGGTGCGGATCGCGGCCGAGTCCGAGCCGCAGGCCGGTTCGGTGATCGCCATCGCCGCCCAGCGGCCGGCCAGACGTTGTTTCTGTTCGGGTGAGGCGACGGCCGCAATCGCCGCATTGCCCAGCCCCTGGCGTGGCATGGAAAGCAGCAGGCCGACATCGCCGCGACACAGTTCCATGATGCTCCAGGCGGTCGATAGGTTGCCGCCATTCTTCACACCGCCGCTGTCTTGCTGGCCACTTTTGCTGGCACTGTTAGCCCCCGCCGCACTACCGGGGTTGCCGTCATTGAGGCCGTCGATGGCGGCGGCGACCATGTCGAGCTCGACCGGATAGGCGTGCTCGGCCTTGTCGTATTTGCGTGAAATATTGCGGAACACATGGTCGGCCATTTGCGCGGCCTGGTCTTTGAGGCCACGGATTTTCTTGGGGACTTCCAGATACATGATGGTTTCCTCGTCGCGTTATCGCGTTATCACGTTAGGTCAGGCTAAGGAAACGCTGATTTGTTCGTGGCCGTTTGGGCTGAGCCCTGGTCTTGCCAGCGGCTGTCCTTCGACAGGCTCAGGGCGAACGGATTTGATCAGCGTATTCCTAAGTCATTAGGGCGGGATTACAGATGCAGGCCGCCGTGGAGTACGGCGACGGCGCGCAGGTCGCGATACCAGCGTTCGACCGGGTGTTCTTTGGTAAAGCCGTGTCCGCCCAGCAGTTGCACGCCGTTGCTGCCGATTTCCATGGCCTTTTCCTGCGCCAGCGTGCGTGCCAGAAAGGCTTCGCGATGCCAGGGCAGCCCCAGATCGACGCGGTTGGCCGCGCGGTAGGTGAGCATCCGCATGCTTTCCAGCTCGATGGCGATGTTGGCCACCATGAAGGCCACCGCCTGACGATGCGAGATCGGTTCGCCAAAGGCTTCCCGTTCGTTGCAGTAGGGAATCACATACTCCAGCACGGCTTCGACGCAGCCGATGGCCAGCGCGCACCAGCCCAGCGTGGCGTAGTCGAGGAATTGTGTGTAGTCGAAACTGTCGTCGCCGAGCAGAGCCGATTTCGGCAGGCGCACGTTTTCGAAACTCAGGTCGCCGATCTCAGCGGCATGCAGCCCCATGCTGCCTGCCGGACGTACCCCCACGCCGGACGTGCCTGCTTCGACGATGAACAGACGCGGGCCGCCGGGTGTTTTTGCGCTGACCAGCCACAGGGCCGAGCGCGCGGCCAGTGGCACTTGCGTCTTGATGCCGTTGAGCAGCCAGCCGTCGCCCTCGGCGGTCGGTGTGGCAGTGGTGGCGGGTTCCAGCGGATTGAACAGCGGCCGCGCTTCGTTGATGGCAATGGTTGCTAGCAGCGGCGCATCCCCGGCAAAGGGCGGCAGATAGGTGGCCTGCTGTTCGGCGGTTCCCCACTGGGTGAGTGCGTTGGCCACAGACAAGGGGGTCAGGATGGCCAGTGCTTGCCCCATGTCGCCCTTGCCCAGGGCTTCGGCCACCAGCACATTGGTGAGCAGCGCGCGTTCATCGGCAGCCCCCCCGTGCGCTTCGGGAACGGCAAACATCATCAGCCCGAGTTCCTGGGCGCGTTCATGCAGGTCGGCCGGGCAGGTGCTGGCTGCGTCGGCATCATGCGCCTGCGGGCGCAGCACCTCCAGCGCGAATTGCTGCACGCTGTCTTTCATCATCTGCTGTTCTTCGGTGATGTTGCAGTCGAACAGATCGGTGGTGTGGCCGGGCAGAGCCAGGCGGGACGCGCTGCCCTGCGGTTTGGCCGGCTTGAAGAGTTTGCTCGCCTGACTGATCGCCTGAAAACCAGTGCGGGTGCTCAGATAAACGACCTTCTCGGCGGTCTTGTTCAGCGCATGCTTGCGGACGAAAGGCGCGTCTGCAAAGCGGCTCAGCATGCCGAGCACAGTACCGACGGCGTTGGGTTTGTTGGCCATGCATCCTCCTGAAAAATCAAACGATCGTTTTAAACCGGATCGGAGTATGGAGGATTTTGGGGGGTGTGGCAAGTTCTGCTGCGGGTTTCTGCTGGGCATCCCTGTTCTGGATGCGTATCCAGACGGATCGGTGGCGCAGTGGCAAAGCGTGCTTACTGGAAGGGTATTCCGTTCAGGTGCCGCCACACATCCTTAAGGTTAGTGTGTGCACCCAAAAAAACGCGCACCAATACTTGTTCTTTATATTTTGTATCTGCCGCCGTCGTTTATTTCTGCTGCGTCAGGCGCAGGAGCAGTTCGTAACGGCGGGGGTCGAGTTGCTGGTGATCGACGGCGGTGCGGATGGCGCAGCCGGGTTCGTTGCGGTGGTGGCAGTCGCGGAAGCGGCAGTGGGGCAGGTGGGGGCGGAATTCGATGAAGCCTTGTTCGATGGCACCCCGGCTCAGGTGGGCGAGGCCGAATTCCTGCAGGCCCGGGCTGTCGATGATGGCGCCACCTTCGGGCAGTGCGTAGAGGCGGGCATAGGTGGTGGTGTGCTTGCCGGAATCCAGGGCGGTCGAGATTTCCCGGGTGGCGGCCTGGGCATCGGGCAGCAGGGCGTTGATCAGGGTGGATTTGCCCATCCCGGATTGGCCGACGAGGATTGACAAGTGGTTCGCCAGATAGGGCAACAGATCTTGTACATTCGTGGTGGCAGAGATTTCCACGATGTGATAACCCAGCGCGGCAAACGG